>NZ_JBLUPX010000003.1:0-259234 GCF_048068235.1 Pseudomonas sp. NY15364
GTTGCAGGCATCGACATGCTCCAGCAGCATTTGCCAGACCGTCGGCACACCGAGCGCAATGGTGACCTGCTCCTGCTCGATCAGCTGGTACACAGAGCGCCCGTCCAGCGCCGGCCCGGGCAGAACCAGTTTGCAGCCGGCCATCGCCGTGCAGTAAGAGCCTGTTCAAAGTCTTTTGAGCAGTAGAGTCAGGAAGGCCAAGTGGATGAACTGCAGGCTGGTGTTAAACAGCCGCTCGCAGTTCTTCCACAGCCGCCGGTTCTTTTCCAGCCAAGCGAAGCTGCGCTCCACCACCCAGCGCTTGGGTATGACCTTGAAGATGTGCAGTTCGCTGCGCTTGGCTATTTGTACCGTGACATGCTCACCCAGGATTTCGCTCACGCCCTGTGCAAATGGTCTCCCCACATAGCCGCTGTCGACCAGCAGGCTTTGTACTCGTCCGAGTCGAGTTTTGCAGCGGCATAGGGCCTGCAGCGCGCCCTTGCGATCCGTCACTTCCGCCGTGGTTACCGCGACCGCATGCGGCAGGCCCTGCGTGTCCACTGCGATATGGCGCTTAATGCCGGAAACTTTCTTCCCAGCGTCATACCCTTTCAGCTTCGCTGTGTCCGTGTTCTTCACGCTCTGCGCGTCCACGATCAAGAGCGTGCTGCAGGCGTTGCGCCCCTGTCTCTCGCGGGTCGCGCCAACCTGATTTTTTGAGCGCCTGCTCAAGCAGGCTGCCGCCGTCGCGCGGCTCGCTCCAGATGGCGAAGTACGAGTGCACCGTGCGCCACCTCGGGAAGTCGCTCGGCAAGGCACGCCACTGGCAGCCTGTGCGCAGCAGGTACAGCACCGCGCAGAACACGTCATACAGGTCCACTTTCCGTGGGGCGGTCTTTTTGCGTGCACTTTCCAGCAGAGGGCGAATCCGCTCGAACTGGTCACGGCTGATGTAACTGGGATAACGGTGTCTCATCGCCGGATTATCCGGTATCCCGCCGAGCCTTTGAACAGGCTCTTAGGGAAGGTCTGAAGTAGCTGGGTATTTCGCGTCAACTTCAGCCCTTGCCGATTTTGAAAGCGGGCAATTGATCAAAAACCGGACAGATAGCCCACTCATTTCTCCTTTTTTGGTTCTTCGCTGGATCGTGGGGAAGAGCGGATTGACAGACAGGGAAGCAGGTAAATTGGCAGTCGCCAAACACACCCTTCACCTGCCCCTGCTGTCGCCGTGCATCCTAATGATCTTGCTGCTTTCTGGCCAGGCTACGACGTCGTAGCCTGCAGCCATTCCGTCGAAAAAAACCTCACGCTGACACTCGAGCCCCGAGCAGCCCACCTTCCATCGCCTCGTTCGTGACCGGGATCTGTTCGATCAGCGCGTCCAGTTGCGGCTCCCAGTACGCCGAGTGGATTGCCTGAGGTGTGGGCGAGTGACCGAGCACATTTCCTGGCTGGCCCCATCCTCACGGATGACCCGCCGGCTGTGCACCTGGATCGAAACCCTGCTGCAGCTGCCGTCCATCAGCCATGTCAACGGCTCACCGGGCTGCACTGGCACACCATCAAAACGCTGGACAAGCGGCGTCTCCAGGCCGCATTTGGCACCTTCGAGCCAGGCGATGTGCGCCGTCTGGTAATGGACGAGTTTGCCCTGCACAAAGGCCATCGTTACGCGACGGTGATCATGGATGCCGAGCGTACCCGCATTCTGTGGGTTGGCCTGGGCAACAGCCGAAAGGCCATACGCCCCTTCTTCGAGCAGCTCGGCAAACACTGCCAACAGATCGAAGCTGTAGCGATGGACATGAACACGGCCTTCGACTTGAAAGTAAAGCAGCACTGCCCACAGGCGGAAGTCGTGTACGACCTGCTCCACGTGGTCGCCCGCTACGGGCGCGATGTGATCGACCGTATCCTGGTAGACCAGGCCAATGCCTTGCGTCATGACAAGCCCGCTCGCCAAGTGGTCAAGCAAAGTCGTTGGCTGCTACTGCGCAACCGGGAGAACCTGAAGGAAGATCATGCTGTTCGGCTGCAGGAATTGCTGGCGGCCAACCAGCCACTGGCTACGGTCTATGTACTCAAGGATGCGCTGAAGGAGGTCTGGTACGCGCCCAGCGTACGGGAGGGCTGGAGGCGCTGGCGAACTTGGCTTAGGCATGCTCGGGAAAGCGACCTGGCGCCGCTACAACGCTTTGCCCGCAACCTCCAGCATTATGCTCGGGGCATCCTCGCCAGTGCGCGATTCACATGCGCACCAGCCTGCTGGAGGGGGGGGGGCGAACAACCGGATCAAGGTGATCAAACGCATGGCTTATGGCTTCAGGGACGTCGATTACTTCTTCCTGAAAATCAAGACCGCCTTCCCCGGGAAAGCGCGATGAACCAGAAAAAACCCGCCCTGCGCATCACGCAGGGCGGGTTCTTTTACAGCGGTTGAAGCCTTACAGGGTGACTGCAGCCGGCTCAGGCTCGGCGGCCAGCTCTACATCCGGCGCCACTTCGATGTGTTGCAGCTCGAGACGCTCACTGCTCCACTGACGAATACGGTTGGTCAGCGCCAGGTCGTCGTTCAGCTTCTGCCCGTAGGACGGGATGATCTCCTTCAGGCGCGCTTGCCACTCAGGAGTGGCGACCTTGTCAGCGAAGGCCTTCTCGATCAGATGCAGCATGATCGGCGCGGCAGTGGAGGCACCCGGCGAGGCGCCCAGCAGTGCGCTGATGCTGCCGTCGGCAGCGGTCACCACTTCGGTGCCGAACTGCAGTACGCCGCCCTTCTCGGCATCCTTCTTGATTATCTGCACGCGCTGGCCGGCGGTGAGCAGCTCCCAGTCGGCGTCCTGCGCCTCCGGGAAGTACTCGCGCAGCGACGCCATGCGGTCTTCCTGGCTGAGCATCAGCTGGCCCATCAGGTAGGTGCTCAGCGACCAGTTGTCCATGCCGGCATTGACCATCGGCATGAAGTTGTCGGTGGTCATGCTGCTGAACATGTCGAGCAGCGAGCCGTTCTTGAGGAACTTGGTGGAGAAGGTGGCGAACGGGCCGAACAGCAGCACGTTCTCGCCGTCGATCACGCGGGTATCCAGGTGCGGCACTGACATGGGCGGCGAGCCGACCGAAGCCTTGCCGTAGACCTTGGCCAGGTGCTGGGCAACCACGTCCTGGTTACGCGTCATCAGGAACTGGCCACCAACCGGGAAGCCAGCGTAGCCCTCGGCTTCTTCGATGCCGGATTTCTGCAGCAGCTTGAGCGCGCCACCACCGGCACCGATGAACACGAAGCGTGCATTGATGCTCTGCTCGGCGCCGCCCTTGGCCAGGTCGGCGACGGTCACGCGCCAGGTGCCGTCATCGTTGCGCTTGAGGTCGCGGACTTCGTGCTCCAGGTGCAGGCTGGCCTGCTCCTTGCCGATCAGCGAGTCGATCAGCTGACGGGTGATCTCGCCGAAGTTGACGTCGGTACCAATGGCCATGCGGGTAGCCGCAACCTTCTGCTGCGGATCGCGACCTTGCATGATCAGCGGCACCCACTGGGCGATCTGTGCGTGGTCCTCGGTGAACTCCATGCCACGGAACAGATTGCTGTGCTGCAGGGCGGCGTGGCGCTTGCGCAGGTATTCGACGTTGTCGTCACCCCAGACAAAGCTCATGTGCGGGGTGATGTTGATGAAGCTCCTGGGCTTGCTCAGCACCTCGCGCTCGACCTGGGTGGCCCAGAACTGCTTGGAGATCTCGAACGATTCGTTGATGGCGATGGCCTTGCTGATATCGATGCCACCGTCGGCGGTTTCCGGCGTGTAGTTCAGCTCGCAGAAGGCCGAGTGGCCGGTGCCGGCATTGTTCCAGCCATTGGAGCTTTCGGCGGCCACCTGGTCGAGGCGCTCGTAGATTTCGATGCTCCAGTCCGGCTGCAGCTCGTGCAGGTAAGTGCCGAGGGTGGCGCTCATCACGCCAGCGCCAATCAGCAGCACGTCGACGGTTTTCTCGGGCTCGCGGGGCGCGGAGCAACCGATCACGCTGAGACAAAGCAGCGTCAGCAGGATTTTTTTCATGGGACAGTCCTATTCGTCGCACGACGGCAAGGGCCGTGCAGGCAAGGTTTCGGGCAGCGGCCATTTGAGCCGCACATGAGCAATAGCCGCAGATCTGCGACAGGGCGAAAGGAAGGGGGTTCCAGGCCTCTTGGCGGGCGTATTCCGATCGCGCCGCGTGCTGGAGCAATATGCGTGCCGCTGAAAGGATTCAGCAGTCGCTGTGCGGCTTTCTGCCACACAGTCGGCACGGGGCTGGCGGGAACTCGCCAGATCCACGGGAGGAGCCCCCTGGAAATGGCGGAATCCCGCCCGAATCAGGCCAGCAGTAGCGGCAGCAGCAAGGCAGTGCCGATGCCCAGCAGGCTCATCGCCAGGGCGGCGAAGGCGCCGCACTCCTCGCCTTCCTGCAAGGCATGGGCGGTGCCAATGGCATGGGCGTTGATGCCGTAGCTCAGGCCACGCGCCGCCGGATGGTCGACGCCCGCCCAACGCAGCAGCAGCGGCCCCATGGCCGTACCAATCACACCGGTGAGCATGACCATCACCGCCGCCAGCGACGCCACGCCGCCAATCTGCTCGGCCACCGGCATGGCAATCGGCATGGTCGCGAATTTCGGCGCCAGGCTCATCACCACGCTCCAGTCGGCGCCCAGCGCCCAGCCGATGGCCAGGGTCAACGCCACCGACAGCACGCCGCCGGCGGTCAGGGTGATCAGCACCGGCCAGAACAACTGGCGGATGCGCTTGATGTTGTGTTGCAGCGGCACCGCCAGGGCTACGGTGGCCGGCCCCAGCAGCCAGGCAACGGGCTCGGCGCCAGCGCGGTAGGTGGCGTAGTCCACCCCGCACAGCAGCAAAGTGGTGACGATCAGTGTGACCGACACCAGAACCGGCTGCAGCAGCAGCCAGCCACTGCGACGATAGAGCCAGGCGGCGATCAGAAAGGCGGCCAGCGTCAGGGCGATGGCGAACAGCGGGTGATGAGTCAGCAATGTCATCCCTTGCGCTCCTGACGGCGGATCAGCGTCTGCAGCAACCAGCCACAGAACGGCACGGTCACCAGCAGCGACAGCACCAGCGCGGTGACAATCACCGGCAGCTCACCGAGCAGCAGATCGCTGCTGGTCATGATCCCAGAGGCCGGTACGGCCAGCAGCAGCGGCAGATACGGCAGTAAACCACCGGCGGCCTGCTGCAGCGGCTCAGGCACGGCGCCGCGCCACATCAGCCAGACCGAGAGCAGCAGCAGGCCGATGATCGAGGCTGGCAGCATCGGCAACAGCCAGTGATTGAGCGCCACGCCGAACAATTGCAGCAATACCAGCCAGAACAGGCCACGCACCATCATGAACTCGACTCCTCCTTATGGCGCCCCCGACGAAACAGCGGACGCGGCTCGATAACCGAGCGACCATACAACACACTGAGCCCTTGCAGGCCCTTGAGTGCATCTTCCAGTGATTTGTCGGCGCGCACGGCGAAGGCATCGAAGCCGCACTGGCGCATGTGCGCCAGTTGGTCGCGCAGCACATCGCCCACCGCGCGCAACTCGCCGCGCCAGCCCAGTCGGGTACGTAGCAGGTAGGCCTGGCTGTAGCCACGGCCATCGCGAAAACTGGGGAAGTCGATGGCGATCAACGGCAGACTGGTGAGAAAAGGCTGCAGCGCCTCTGGATCGTCATCCACCTGCAGCAGCAGGCCATCGGCGCTCATCGCCCTACCCTCCAGCACCTCCACAGACTGCCGCTCACGCCAGGCCGCCAGCGGCAGGAGCAACGGCGCGTCAGCCTCCACATCGAGCTGCCAGGGATCGTCGTCGACGATGCAGGCCTGGCCCTCGACCAGGCGAATCAGGTTGTTCATGCCACCTCCTCGCGGCTGTAGACGTTCGCCTTGAATGGCTCCAGGCCGATGCGCTGGAAGGTGTCGAGAAAGCCTTCGTTGACCTGCCGCTGATCGACGTAGGTGCGCACGATGCGCTCGATCACTTCGGGCACCTGCTCGGCAGCGAACGACGGGCCGATCACCTTGCCCAGCGCCGCCTGCTGGCCCTGGCTACCACCGAGGGTCAGCTGGTACCACTCGCTGCCGTTCTTGTCGACGCCGAGGATGCCGATGTTACCGATATGGTGATGGCCGCAGGCGTTCATACAGCCGGAGATGTTCAGGCTCAGCTCGCCCAGATCATGCAGGTAGTCGAGGTCGTCGAAACGCTGCTGGATGGCCTGGGCAATGGGGATCGACTTGGCGTTGGCCAGCGAGCAGAAATCACCACCGGGGCAGGCGATGATGTCGGTGAGCAACCCGGCGTTGGCTGTGCCCAGCCCGGCCGCTTCGGCCTCCCGCCATAGCGCGTAGAGGTCGGCCTTGCGTACATCGGGCAGCACCAGATTCTGTTCGTGGGCGACGCGAATCTCGCCGAAACCGTAGCGCTCGCTCCAGTCGGCCACGGCCTCCATCTGCTCGGCCGTGACGTCGCCGGGCGGAGCGCTGATGCCGGGCTTGGTCGACAGCACCACGCTGAGGTAACCGGGCACCTGGTGTGCCATGACATTGCGCGAAACCCAACGGGCGAAGGCCTCGTCGCGCGCCAGGTGGGTACCGAAGTCGAGGTCGAGGGTGTCCTGCGGCACGTAGGCCGGTTTGTGGAAGGAGGCCGCGACGCGCTGGTACTCGTCCTCGGTCAGTTGCGCCGGGCCGTCCTTGATCGGCTGCCACTCGCGCTCCACCTCATTAGCGAAGGCCTCGATGCCCAGCGCCTTGACCAGAATCTTGATCCGCGCCTTGTACTTGTTGTCGCGCCGGCCATGGCGGTTGTACACGCGCAGGATGGCCTCGACGTAGGACAGACAGTCCTGCCAGTGCAGACCCTCGCGCAGGGTCTGGGCGATGATCGGCGTACGCCCAAGGCCGCCGCCGACCAGCACACGCAGACGCAGCTCGTTGGCCTGGTCGCGATACAGCTGCAGGCCGATGTCATGCACCTGAACGGCTGCGCGGTCCTGCTCAGCTGCACACAGGGCGATCTTGAACTTGCGCGGCAAGAACAGGAATTCCGGATTGACCGTCGACCACTGACGGAGGATCTCGGCCAGTGGGCGTGGGTCGAGGTACTCGTCGGCAGCGACACCGGCGAAAGCCTCGGTAGTGACGTTGCGCACGCAGTTGCCGGAAGTCTGGATGGCATGCATGTCGTGATCGGCCAGCCAGTCGAGGATGTCCGGCACACGCTCCAGCTCGATCCAGTTGAACTGGATGTTCTGCCGCGTGGTGAAGTGGCCGTAGCCGCGGTCGTACTCGCGGGCGATATGCGCCAGCGCACGCATCTGCTTGGCCGACAGCGTGCCGTAGGGAATGGCTACGCGCAGCATGTAGGCATGCTTTTGCAGGTACAGGCCGTTCTGCAGGCGCAACGGCAGAAACTCCTCCTCACTCAGTTCATCGGCCAGGCGCCGCTGTACCTGGTCGCGGAACTGGGCGACGCGTTCGCGCACCAGCGCGCGGTCATAATCGTCATATTGGTACATGCAGGCAGGCCTCCTGATCACGGGGCGTCGACTATGCCTGCCAGGCGTGCACTGAAAACAGCGCCAGAAAAGCCTTAAAAAAGCAGATCAGATGGGTATGACAGTGGCCGGCGCAGGTCACTGATTGGCGTGACGCGATGTCGCAGGGCATCCGTTACACAGCCTGACAGCAAAGCTCCAGACGCCAGAAATGGCAGGGCCTGGCGAGCTTTCTGGCATTTTTCCCTACGTCCAACGCGATCATCTGATCCGCTTTTTTATCGAAAACCTGAGTCTGTATTGCGATCAGTTGCCCTCGGATCATGGCGCCAGCCTGAATAAACGCCTGATGAGGGCAACTAAATGACCGATCTGATCCCCGTGCGCAGCGTCGATACCATCGACCCGAGCAAATCCATCCGCCTGACACCGGCCCAGGCCGGCGGCCCGATCCACACGCGCAGCTTCACCGGGCGTTTTCGCAACCTGCGCCTGCTCGGTGCCGGCCTGCTGTTCCTGCTGTTCTTCGGCACCGCCTGGATCGATTGGAACGGCCGCCAGGCCGTGCTCTGGGATCTGGATAACCGCCAGTTCCATATCTTCGGCGCGACCTTCTGGCCGCAGGATTTCATCCTGCTTTCGGCCATCCTGATCATCGCCGCCTTCGGCCTGTTCTTCATCACCGTGTTGGCTGGCCGCGTCTGGTGCGGCTACGCCTGCCCGCAGAGCGTATGGACCTGGGTGTTCATGCGCGTGGAGCAGATCACCGAGGGCGACCGCGGCCAGCGCATCAAGCTCGACGCCGCGCCCTGGTCGCTGCAAAAACTGGCCCGGCGCAGCGCCAAGCACGGCCTGTGGCTCGCGGTCAGCCTGGTCACGGCCCTGGCCTTCGTCGGCTACTTCACTCCAGTGCGCCAACTGACAGTGGACCTGGCGACTTTCGAAGTCGGCGCCACCACGGCGTTCTGGGTACTGTTCTTCACTGCTGCCACCTACATCAACGCCGGCTGGCTGCGCGAAAAGGTATGCCGCGACATGTGTCCCTACTCGCGCTTCCAGAGCGTGATGTTCGACAGCGATACGCTGGTCATCTCCTACGACGCCGCCCGTGGCGAAAACCGTGGCCCGCGCCGCAAGGACGCCGACTACAAGGCCGAAGGCCTGGGCGATTGCATCGACTGCACGATGTGCGTGCAGGTCTGCCCCACCGGCATCGACATCCGCGACGGTCTGCAACTGGAGTGCATCGGCTGCGGCGCCTGCGTCGATGCCTGTGACAGCATCATGGACAAGCTCGGCTATGCCCGAGGCCTGGTGCGTTACAGCTCGGAGAATGAGCTGGCCGGCGGCAAGACCCACTGGTTGCGTCCTCGCCTGATCGGCTACGCGGCGATGCTAGCGGTGATGATCGGCGCCTTCGTCTGGGCCCTGGCCGAACGCCCGCTGATCTCGCTGGACGTGACCCGCGACCGTGGCCTGTTCCGCGAGAACGCACTGGGCCAGATCGAGAACATCTACAGCCTGAAGATCATCAACAAGACCCAGCAGCCGCGCAGCTATGCCATCAGCCTGGCCGAGCCCGGCGACTTCGAGCTGCATGGCCCGAGCACACTGAACCTGGCGCCGGGGGAGATTCGCGACCTGCCGGTAAGCGTCGCGCTGACGGCCTCGCACAACGCTGCCGGGCCGCAGACACTGCGTTTCGAAGTGCGCGACAAGGCCGATTCGCAGAGCCATGTGAGCACCAAGAGCACCTTCCTGGCGCCGCTGCGTTGAGTCGCAGTAAACCGTGCTGTTCACCTAACGAAAGGTGGACACGATCAATCCCCTCTCCCTCACGGGGAGAGGGCTAGGGAGAGGGGGTAACGGTTACACGGAGGTGTATCTAACCCTCTCCCCCGGCCCCTCTCCCATGAATGGGAGAGGGGAGCAAGCGTTGTAGCCCGGATGCAATCCTGGGCGATTCGAGATACGTCCCCCTTCACGAGGCACTGCCATGTCTGCCGCTCACCCCGTAAAGTATTCGCCCGTACCCTTTGCGGCGGTGAACCAGGACAGGATGAAACGCTACGAAAAATTTGCCGACGAGATCGCCGAGCTGATCCGTACCGGCGTGCTCGGTCCCGGTGAGAAAGTGCCCTCGGTGCGCCATGCCAGCCGCACCTACGGCGTCAGCCCGTCCACCGTGTTCCAGGCCTACTACCTGCTGGAGGATCGCGGCCTGATCCAGGCCCGCGCGCGTTCCGGCTATTTCGTCCGCGAACACGCCAAACGCCCGCTGCACGAACCGGAACTGACCGCCCACGCGGCGCAAACCACCGAAGTCGATGTCAGCGAACTGGTGTTCTCCGTGCTCGCCTCGCTGAAGGACCCGCATACCGTACCCTTCGGCTCGGCCTTCCCCAGCCCCGACCTGTTTCCGCTGCCGCGTCTGGCCAAAAGCATGGCGCACGCGCTGCGCATGCTCTCGCCGCACGAGATCATCGCCGACATGACCGCCGGCAACGCCGACCTGCGCCGGCAGATCGCCCTGCGCTACATGGTCAGCGGCGTGATGCTGCCGATGGAGGAGCTGGTGATCAGCAACGGCGCCATGGAGGCGCTCAACCTCTGCCTGCAGTGCGTGACCCAACCAGGCGACCTGGTGGCCATCGAGTCCCCCACCTTCTACGCCTGCCTGCAGGTGCTGGAGCGCCTGCAGCTCAAGGCCGTGGAAATCCCCGTGCACCCGCGCGAAGGCATCGACCTGGGTGCCCTGTCCGATAGCCTCAAGCAACTGCCGATCAAGGCCTGCTGGTTCATGAGCAGCCTGCAGAACCCGCTCGGCGCCAGCATGAGCGAGACCAAGAAGCAGGCGCTGTATGAGCTGCTGGTCGAGCATCAGGTACCGCTGATCGAGGACGACGTGTACGCCGAGCTGTACTTCGGCAGTCACCCGCCCAAACCGGTGAAGAGCTTTGACCGCGAAGGGCTGGTGATGCATTGCAGCTCCTTCTCCAAGAGTCTGGCGCCGGGTTATCGCATTGGCTGGGTGGCCGGCGGGCGCTATGCCGAGCAGATCGCCCGGCTCAAGCTGATGACCACTATCTCGCCGTCAGTGCCGGCACAGGCGGCGCTGGCCGACTACCTGCAGCACGGCGGCTACGACCGTCACCTGCGCAAGCTGCGCCACGCCCTGGAAATGCAACAGAGCGCGATGCTCGCCTCCGCCGCCCGACACTTTCCCGCCAGCACGCGGGTGACGAGGCCTTCGGGTGGCTACTTCCTCTGGTTCGAATTCCCCGAGCGCCTGGACTCGCTGCAACTGCTGCGCCTGGCGCTCGCCCAGGGCATCAGCCTGGCGCCGGGGCCGATCTTCTCCGCCAGCCAGGGCTTTCGCCACTGCGCGCGGTTGAACTACGGCCACCCATGGAGCCCACGCAGCGAACAGGCCATGGAAGTACTCGGGCGCCTGGTGGCGGGGTTGCTCTGACGCCTGGTGCGCACAGCGCACCCTACGGATGACCTGCGCCACCTACGTAGGGTGCGCCATGCGCACCGACTGATTTAAAGCGCGCACATCCTGGGAGCGCTCTACTTCCACCAGTACTCCACCTGCACGCCGAAGTTGGAGCCGTTACGTGCGCTGCCGAAGGCGCCGTTCTCGGATAAGGCCGAGCCGTCGGCCAACAGGTTGGCGGCCTGCTGCGCGGCGCGGTTCCAGCTGGCGTAGGTGTAGTACAGGCGGATTTCCGGACGTTCCCAGAAACCGGGGCCGGATGGCGACCAGGTCGGCGCGATGGTGAACTTGGTCAGCTTGCGCGTACCGCCGGGCGCCTCGACCTGATCGCGACCGATCTCGCCGACCAGCTTGAACTGCTCGGTGAAGGCGTAGCTGGTGCGGCCACCGATGGACAGCCAGTTCTGATCCGCACCATCCGGGCGCTTGTCCTTCTGGTAGACCACCTGCACCTGACCGCCAAGGCGTGGGGTCATCTGGAAGTCGAAGAACTCCACCAGGCGCCAGCTGCTGTTGCTGCTGTCGAGAGTCGGATCACCGGTGTAGCCCAGCGCGGTACCCGGCCCGCGACCGTATTGCAGGGCGACGGTGTTGACCCCACCGAGGAAGTCCTGCTGCTTGTGTTGCGCGGTCACCGCCCAGCCACTGTGACTGTCGGTGCTGTCCGGTTTGTCGATGTAGCTGACGCCCACTTCCACCTCGCCACCCGGATTGACCTGGAAACCGCCGACGTTGAAGTCATGGCGATTGATGTAGGGGTCCTGCTCGTAGTTGTCCTTGCGCGAGAATACGTAGCTGTACTTGAGGTCGCCGATTTTCATCTCGTCGATACCGAAACCGGTGGCGCTCTGGTTCCAGTAGTAGAAGTCGGAGATGTGGATGTCATTACGTTTGTAGAAACGCCGCCCGGCCCATAGCGAACCACCGTTCAGCGCCGGCATGTTGCTCCATTCCGCGTACATCTGGTTCATCCGCGCAAAGCCGTAGTCACCGGTGAACTTCGGCGTGTGGCCGTACTGGTTGTAGAGCTGCGCCATGCCCTCGACGCTGATCACCGAGCCGTCGTCCAGGCGAAACAGGTCCTGGCGCAGGTCCAACTCGACGTAGTGCTCGCACTCGTTACCCAGGCGGTACTTGGATTGCGCGCCCGGCAACTGGAAACACTGCTGCGTGCCGCCGGTATCCGCGCCGCCGATACCGCTGCGCACATAGCCGCTGAACTCGACAGCCTGTGCCTGCGCTGTGGCCAAAGCCAGTGCCAACAGGCAGGGAACGCCGACAGAACAGGTGAGGGTTTGCTGTGTGGTCTTCATCGTTGCTCCTGATTGTTTTTATTGAGCGATGCTGCGGATAACCGCCGCAGCGACGGTTGTTTTCATTGCCTTGATACACCTAGTAGCCCGGAAGCAATCCGGGGTTTATTGGGCAGCCCCCGGATTGCATCCGGGCTACGCGGCTAACCGAGCTTGAACTGGGCCACCTTGTTGTCAGTGGCCTGACGCTTTCCCGGGCGCAGGCGCTCGCCGCTGGTGGCGTCGAACAGCAGCACGCGCGCCGGATCGAACTGCAGATCGAGACTGGCGCCGGCCCGCGCCACGGCGTCCGGCGCCAGACGGCAGCACACCTTGGTCTGATTGAGGCTGACGAACACCAGGGTGTCCGGGCCGGTGGGCTCGACCACCTCGACCTCGGCGCGCAGGCTCGGCTGCGCTGCAGCGGCGCCTGCCAGCTGGATCTGCTCGGGACGCACGCCGAGAATCAGCTCGCGCCCTTCCAGCTCCGCCGCCGCGCCCAGCGATAGCTCGCAGCGCGCCTGCCCCGAATCAAGCAGCCCAAAGCATTGGCCGTCACGCACCTGCACCCGCAGCGGGATGAAGTTCATCGGCGGCGAGCCGATGAAGCTGGCGACGAACTGGTTGGCCGGGTCGTTGTAAATCTCTTGCGGGGTGCCGAACTGCTGGATGATACCGTCCTTCATCACCGCCACCTTGTCGCCCAGGGTCATGGCCTCGATCTGGTCGTGGGTGACGTACACCGTGGTGGTCTTCAGGCGCTGGTGCATCAGCTTGATTTCGGTGCGCATCTCCACGCGCAGCTTGGCATCGAGGTTCGACAAAGGTTCGTCGAACAGGTAGATCTTCGGCCGCCGCGCCAGCGCCCGGCCCATGGCCACGCGCTGCTGCTGGCCGCCGGAGAGCTGGCCGGGTTTGCGCGACAGCAGATGCTCGATCTGCAGCAGCTTGGCCACGCGCGCCACCTCGGCCTCGATCTCGGCCGGCGGCATCTTGCGCATCCTCAAACCGAAGGCGATGTTGTCCTTCACCGTCATGGTCGGGTACAGCGCGTAGGACTGGAACACCATGGCGATGTCGCGATCCTTCGGGCTCATGCCGCTGATGTCGGCGCCGTCCACCAGAATCGCCCCGCCGCTGATGTCCTCCAAGCCGGCGATGCAGTTCATCAGGGTGGATTTGCCGCAGCCGGAGGGGCCGACCAGGATCAGGAACTCGCCGGAGTCGATGGCCAGTTCGATGTTCTTCAGGGTATCCGGCAAGCCACTGCCGTAGGACTTGTTGACGTTGCGCAGTTCGAGGGTAGCCATGGTTATTACCTCAACCTTTGACGGCGCCGGCGGTTAAGCCGCGCAGGAAATATTTGCCAGCCAGGATGTAGACCAGCAGCGTGGGCAGCCCGGCGATCATCGCGGCGGCCATATCGACGTTGTATTCCTTGGCCCCGGTGCTGGTGTTGACCAGGTTGTTCAGCGCCACGGTGATCGGCTGGGTGTCGCCGCTGGCGAACACCACGCCGAACAGGAAGTCGTTCCAGATCTGGGTGAACTGCCAGATCAGGCAGACCATGATGATCGGCACCGACATCGGCAGCAGGATGCGCGCGAAGATGGTGAAGAAGCCGGCGCCATCGAGGCGCGCGGCGCGCACCAGCGCCTCGGGAATGCTCACGTAGAAGTTGCGGAAGAACAGCGTGGTGAAGGCCAGGCCATAGACCACATGCACCAGCACCAGGCCTTCGGTGGTATTGGCCAGGCCGAGCTTGCCGAGGGTGAAGGACGCCGGCAGCAGGATCACCTGGAACGGCAGGAAGCAGCCGAACAGCAGCAGGCCGAAGAACAGCTGCGAGCCGCGAAAGCGCCACATGGCCAGCACGTAGCCGTTCAGCGCGCCGAGCAGCGTGGAGATCAGCACGGCCGGGATGGTGATCTTCACCGAGTTCCAGAAGTAGCCGCCGACGCCGTCCCAGGCCTTGACCCAGCCGATCAGGGTAAACACGTCGGGGATCGACAGCAGGTTGCCGCTGCGGATGTCGTCCGGGGTCTTGAAGCTGGTCAGCAGCATCACCAGCAGCGGCACCAGGTACACCGCGCAGGCCAGGATCAGGGTGGCGTGGATGGCCAGGCGGCTGAGGCTGAAGGCCCTCACCCGGGGTACGGGGCGCGGCGCCAGGCGCGCATCGAGCACGGAATCAGTCATGGCGTTTGCCTCGCAGTTCGGAATACAGGTAGGGCACCAGAATCGCCAGCACCGCGCCGAGCATCAGCATTGCGCTGGCGGCGCCAAGGCCCATCTGGCCGCGGGTGAAGGTATGGGCGTACATGAACATCGCCGGCAGGTCGGAGGCGTAACCGGGGCCGCCGGCGGTCATCGAGGCGACCAGGTCGAAACTCTTGATGGCGATATGCGCGAGGATCATCAGCGCACTGAAGAACACCGGGCCCAGGCTCGGCAGGACGATGCGCAGGTAGATGCTCGGCAGGCTGGCGCCATCGACCTGGGCGGCGCGGATGATCGACTGATCGACGCTGCGCAAGCCGGCGAGGAACAGCGCCATGACGAACCCCGAGGACTGCCACACGGCGGCCATCACCAGACAGTAGACGACGCGATCCGGGTCCACCAGCCAGTCGAAGCGAAAGCCCTCCCAGCCCCAGTCACGCAGCAGCTTGTCCAGCCCCAGACCGGGGTTGAGCAACCACTTCCAGGCGGTGCCGGTGACGATCATCGACAGCGCCATGGGGTAGAGAAAGATGGTGCGGATAAAGCCTTCGCGGCGGATGCGCTGGTCCAGCAGTACCGCCAGAAACACACCGATGACCAGGCTGATGGCGATGAACAGGCCACCGAACACCAGCAGGTTCTGGCTCGCCACCCACCAGCGGTCGTTGTCCCACAGCCGCGCGTACTGCTGCAGCCCGACGAAGTTGTAGCTGGGCATAAAGCGCGAGTTGGTGAACGACAACAGGAAGGTCCAGCCGATGTAGCCGTAGAAGCCCACCAGCACGATGACCATGCTCGGCGCCAGCACCAGCTTGGGCAGCCAGCGCTGCAGGGCGTCCAGCGGTGAGGCTTGGGCGAGGACTGCGTTTGAACTCATGGATCACTCCGTCATTGCAGATTGCGCCGCTGCCAATCCCTACAGTAGGGAAACGCGGCGCGGCCGATCCCGTGACGCATGCCTGGAGACATGCGCCCGGGATGGAAGGCTTGAAAGCGGCGGGCTATGCCCGCCTTGTACACCGGGCCACGTGGGCGGCCCGCAGACTCACTGCACCGCCTGGATCGCCGCGGCCAGTTGCTGGGCGGCGCGCTTGGGGTCGGCCTTGGGGTCGTTGAAGAAGTTGGTCACCACGTCGAACACCGCACCCTGCACATAGCTGGAGGCGGCCATGCCGTGGGCCAGGCTCGGCTGCAGGCCACTACCGGAAGCGGCGTCCTTGAAGTCGGCCATGGACTTCTGCGCGCAGGCATCGAAGCTGCTCATGTCCTGATCCATGCGTACCGGGATCGAGCCCTTGTTCTGGTTGAAGAACTCCTGGAACTCGTTGCCCATCACCGTGCGCGCCAGGTCTTCCTGGGCCTTGCGGTTGTCGGCGTCGTTCAGCTTGAACATCGCCAGCGAGTCGATGTTGAAGGCGAAGTTGCCCTGGGTGCCGGGGAAGGCCAGGCACTGGTAGTCCTTGCCGGCGACCTTGCCGGCGGCAGTCCATTCGCTCTTGGCCCAGTCGCCCATGATCTGCATGCCGGCCTTGCCGTTGATCACCATCGCGGTGGCGCTGTTCCAGTCGCGTCCGGCGGCGTCGGCGTCGATATAGCCGCGCAGTTTCTGCAGGGCGGCGAACACCTCGACCATCTTGTCGCCGGTCAGGGTGTCGCGATCCTGTTCGACGAAGGCCTTGCGAAAGCCCTCGGGGCCGAGAATGCTGAAGGCCAGGTCTTCGAACACGGTGCCGTCCTGCCAGGGCTGGCTGCCATGGGCGATGGCGATGAAGCCGGCGGCCTTGAGCTTGTCGGCGGCGGCAAAAAATTCGTCAAGGGTGGTCGGCGGCGTGGCGCCAGCCTTTTCGAACACCTGCGGGTTGATCCACAACCAGTTGACCCGGTGCACGTTGACCGGCACCGCCACGTAGTCACCCTGGTACTTCATCACCTCGATCACCTGCGGCGGCAGCAACTCGTCCCACTTCTGCTCGGCGGCAACTGCATTGAGGTCGGTGAGCAGGCCCAGCTCGCCCCACTCCTGAATATCCGGCCCCTTGATCTGTGCGGCAGCGGGCGGGTTGCCGGATACGGCGCGGGTCTTCAGCACGGTCATGGCCGCTTCACCACCGCCACCGGCCACGGCGAAGTCCTTCCAGGTGTGGCCCTGGGCTTCGACCAGTTTCTGCAGGGTATCGGCGGCGCGCTTTTCGCCACCGGAGGTCCACCAGTGCAGCACTTCGACTTCACCGGCAGTGGCGGACAGGGGCAGTAGAACCGCGAGGGAGATGGCACAGGACAGGCGAGAGATCGCTTTCATGGGATAGGACACCTTGTTGTTGTTATTCGCGAGCAAGTCGTGGTGCTTGCATTGCGAACGAGTCTACCCAGCCCCCAGAGCCCTGGGGGTAACAAAGGGTATTGGATAGTCACCAGGTCGTTACAAAGCGACGCGAGCCGGTGACATGCAGCGCAGCGGCGCGCGTGCTGCAGTTGTGCGGCGCGGCTCACGGCTGCGCTCAACGGCTCTGGCGCGGCAGCCAGAGGGTGACGCGCAACCCGCCATCACGCAGGTTGCGCAGGCTCAGTTCGCCGCCATGGCTGTGCGCCAGGTTGCGCGCAATGCCGAGCCCCATGCCGTAGCCCTGCTGCTGACTGGCCAGGCGGAAATGCGGTTCGAACACTTGCTCGAGCTTCTGCTCGGGTACGCCCGGTCCCTCGTCATCGACATGCAGGACGAACGCCTCGGCGTCATCCTCGATGTGCAGGTGCGCGCGCTCGCCGTACTTCAGCGCGTTGTCCAGCAGGTTGCCAATGCAGCGGCGCAGGGCCAGCGGCTTGCCGGGATACAGATCACGCGCGGTGCCGTCGAGGGTGACGCGGCCCGAACCGAGGTAGGGTTCGGTCAGCCCATGCAGCAGGTGATTGAGGTCGACCGGCTCGATGTTCTCGTGGATGTCGGTGTCCTTCACGCATTGCAGCGCGCCTTTGACCAGCAGCTCCAGATCGTCCAGATCGCGGCCGAACTTGCTCTGCAGGCTTTCGTCGTCGAGCAGTTCGACGCGTAGGCGCAGGCGCGTGATGGGCGTGCGCAGGTCATGGGAAATGGCGCTGAACAACTGGCTGCGTTCGGTCAGGTAGCGGCTGATGCGCTCGCGCATGGCGTTGAACGCGCGGGCCACCTCGACCACCTCGCGGCCGCCGCCTTCGGCCACCGGCTCCACTTGTGCGCCCAGCGACAGGTGCCGCGCGGTGCGTGCCAGGCGCTTGAGCGGACGGCTCTGCAGGTGCACCAGCAAGCCGATGAACAACAGCAGAAAGGCCGTGGTCAGGAGGATGAACCACAGCTGCTGGGCGGGCAGAATGGGCTCCTCCAGGCTGGTGTAGGGCTCGGGCAGCAACGAGGCGATGTACAGCCACTCCCCCGGCGCCAGCTGGATCTGTGTCACCAATACCGGCGGGTTGATTGGCTCCAGGGTCAGCGCATAGTGCGCCCAGGAACGTGGCAGTTCGTCGAGCTTCAGGCCGCCGTTGAAGATGCGCAGATCATCCGGGCTGACGAAGGTCACCGAAATGTCGGCGGCATTGCCCAGCGCCTGACGCAGCACTTCGGTCACTGATTCAGTCACCGCCTGCTTGCGCGGTGTGGCCGGCAGCACCTTCATCTGCAGCGGCCGGTCGTTGAGGCTGACCACGAAACGCGTACCGCCCATGCTGCGCAACTGGTCGAGCACCAGCGGCCGATAATTCACCGGCAGCGAACGGAAGTAACGCACGCTGGCCGACATCGAATGCGCCAGGCTGCGCGCGGTGGTCACCAGGCCTTCGAGCTGGGTGGCGCGCAGTTGCGACAGCCAGATGGCGCTGGACAGCGTTTGCGCCGCGAGAATCGCCAGCAGGGTGAGCAACAGCATGCGCCCGAGCAAGGAACGCGGCAGCGGCAACCAGCGCCTTGGCTCAACGGCCATCGCCAGCCTGCACGCTGACGGTCGCCGTCAGTTGATAACCGCTGCCACGCACGGTGCGGATCAGCCGCGGCGGCTTGTCGGTATCGCGCAGGCGCTGGCGCAGGCGGCTGACCGCCATGTCGACGATGCGCTCCAGCGGCATCACCTCACGGCCACGGGTGGCGTTGCCGATGGTGTCGCGGTCGAGAATCTGCTGCGGGTGGTCGAGAAACAGCTTGAGCAGGGCGAAGTCGGCGCCGGACAGAATCACCTCCTCGCCGTCACGGTGAAACAGCCGGTGACTGACCATGTCCAGACGCCAGTCATCGAAGGCCAGCACCTCGCTGCTGCGCTCCTGAGTGAATTGCGCGCGGCGCAGCAAGGCCTTGATCCGCGCCAGCAATTCGCGCGGGCTGAACGGCTTGCCGAGGTAATCATCGGCGCCCAGCTCCAGGCCGATCACGCGGTCGGCCTCGTCGGAGCTGGCGGTGAGCATGATCACCGGCACCTGGGCGAAGCGTTGGTGTTCACGCACCCAGCGGCACAGGCTGAAACCGTCCTCGTCGGGCAGCATCACATCGAGGATGACCAGGTCGGCCGACTCCGCACACAGGCTCTGGCGAAAGGCGGCGCCATCGGCCACGGCGCGCACCTGAAAGCCGACGCGGCTCAGGTAGGTCTCGAGCAGTTCACGTATTTCCTGGTCGTCATCGACCAACAGAATCGATTTGCCGGGCTGGCTCATGGTCCGCAACCTTTGTTGTTATGGCCGTGTAGCCCGGATGAAATCCGGGGGGTCTATCAAGGGATCTCCCGGATTGCATCCGGACTACGCTCCGACGCCTGTTGCAAGGCCACGCCGGCGCCGATCAGGCCGGGGTACTCAGCCGTCACCAGCCACACCGGAATGCCGTCAAGGTAATGGCTCATGCAGCCCTTGTCGCGGAAACTCTTGGCAAAACCGCTGGCGAGAAAGCGCTCGGCAAAACGCGGCACCACGCCGCCGACGATGTACACCCCGCCACGCGCGCCCAGCGTCAGCACATTGTTGCCGGCAACGCGCCCGAGCCAGACGCTGAACTGCTCCAGCACCTCGGCAGCGACCGGCTCGCCGGCCATGCCTGCGCTAGTGATGGCCGCTGGCGTCGCGTGCTGCAAAGGCTGACCGTCCAGCTCACAGATGGCCCGATACAGCACCAGCAGACCATTGCCACTGAGCACGTCTTCGGCGCGCACATGGCCCAGCTGTCGATAGAGAGCCTGCCAGAGCTCGGCCTCACGCGGGCTGCCGATGGGTAGATCAACGTGACCACCCTCGCCCGGCAACACCAGCCAACGCCCGTCAGCCTGCTCCAGCAACGTTCCGACACCCAGGCCGGTACCGGCACCGATCACCAGCACCGGACGATCTGCCTGCGCCTGCCCCTCGCACACCACTACCCGCTCATGCTCGGCCAGACGGGTCATGCCCAGGGCCATGGCGGAGAAGTCGTTGATCATCAGCAGCTCGTCGACCTGCAACGCTTCGCAGAAGGCGGCACGATCGATACGCCAATGATTGTTGGTGAAACGAAACAGATCACCGCTGACCGGCCCGGCGCAGGCCAGGCACACCGAGCCGATAGACCCCAGCGGCAGCCCCTGGGCGTGCAGATAGGCGACGATGGCCTGTTCCGGCCCTGCGAAATCGGCGGTCGGCAGAACCTGCACCGCCTCCAGTTGCTCGTCACGCCACAGGGCAAAGCGTGCGTTGGTACCACCGATATCGCCGACCAGAGCCAGTTTCACGAGAATATCTCCTGAGCGAAGGCCGTTCGCTGATCGGCAACTGCAGAAAAGTGAGGATGCATGGCATCGACTCCAAACCCGAATTATTTTTGTAGTTCAGACAACGCGCACCACAATAAACCCGAAAATAACGCCTATCAAGCCAGCCAAAGTTGTAATAACAACAATATTCAATACCAACTCATAGCCTGCGCCCCGCACAACAGATTCAGCCCTCGGCATGATCCCGGACAATATCGGCGGCGTTGCTGCGACCTAGACTCGCACCGGCGCATGGCGGGTTTCACCCGCCCTACTGGTCATCCGCATGGAGAGCTGCAGCATGTCACCCGATATCGTCATCGTCATCGTCGGCGCCGGCCCGGCCAGCCTGTGCCTGGCACGCGCCCTGTCCGGGCACGGCCTGTCCATCGTGGTGCTGGAGCGCCAGGCCGAGCAGGCACTGGCCGAACCTGCCTTCGACGGCCGCGAGATCGCCCTCACCCACGGCTCGCAGGCGCTGCTGGAGCGTCTCGGCCTGTGGCAGCGCCTGCCCTCCGAGGATGTCGCCGTGCTGCGCGACGCCCAGGTATTCAACGGCCCCTCGCTGTTCGCCCTGAAGATCCGCGCCGAACAGGCCGGTGCCGAGCGACTCGGTCATCTGGTGGCCAACCAGGCCATTCGCCGTGCTGCCTATCAGGCGCTAAGCGAATGCGCCGATGTGCAATTGCTGTGTGAAACCAGCGTACGCTCCATCGAGCAAAGCCAGAACGAGGTGAAGCTGGTGCTGCAAGACGGCCAGGTACTGCAACCACGCCTGCTGGTCGCCGCCGACAGCCGCTTCTCGGAAACGCGCCGCCAGCTCGGCATCGGCGCGCAACTCAAGGACTTCGGCAAGAGCATGCTGGTATGCCGCATGCAGCACGAGCAGGATCACCAGCAAATCGCCTGGGAATGGTTCGGCTACGGCCAGACCCTGGCCCTGCTACCGCTCAATGGCCGGCAGTCGTCGATGGTCCTCACCCTGCCACCGCGCGAGATCGAGCGCCTGCAAAAGCTCGACGAAACCAGCTTTGCCCGCGAAATGGAAAAGCGCTTCGACCGCCGCCTCGGCGCCATGCAACTGGCCAGCAGCCGCCACACCTATCCGCTGGTGGGCGCGTACGCACGACGCATGGTCGGCACTCGCTGCGCCCTGCTCGGCGATGCCGCCGTGGGCATGCATCCGGTCACCGCGCATGGCTTCAACTTCGGTCTGATTGGCGTGCAACTGCTCAGCGAGGCGCTACTGGCCGCCCATGGCAAACGCCAGGACATCGGTTCAACGTCAGCGCTGGTCCGCTACGAACGCCAGCTGCGTCTGGCTACCTGGCCGCTGTACCAGGCCACCAACCTGCTGGTGGAGCTGTACACCAACGACCACCTGCCGGCCCGTCTGCTGCGCGGCGCCGGCCTGCGTGTGGCGCAGGGTCTGCTGCCGTTGAAGAAGGGCATTGCTCGCCACCTGACCGCCCAGGCCTGAGCCCTGCAAGCGCGCGCCGAACTTGGCGCGCGCCACCTGCCGCTCCATCTGATACGCATCAGACAGCAGTTTCTGAGTCTGTTTTGTTTTCCCCAGCCTCCATACAGTTTCGCCATTCGCGCGGCTGCGCCCGCATTACTGTATGGAAGGTTACCGCGATGCAATCTGCTGCTCCCCACCCGGCCTACAACTACAAGGTCGTTCGCCAATTCACCATCATGACCCTCTTCTGGGGCGTGGTGGGCATGTGCAACGGTGTGTTCATCGCCGCCCAACTGGTCTGGCCGGAGCTCAATTTTGACACACCCTGGCTGAGCTTCGGCCGCCTGCGCCCACTGCATACCAGCCTGGTGATCTTCGGCTTCGCCGGCAGCGCGCAGTTCGCCGCCAGCTACTACGCCGTGCAGCGCACCTGCCAGACGCGACTGTTTTCCGACAAACTGGCCGCCTTCACCTTCTGGGGCTGGCAGGCGACCATCCTGATCATGCTGGTGACCCTACCCATGGGCCTGACCACCACCAAGGAATACGCCGAGATCGAATTCACCGGCGCGGTGTGGATGGCCATCGTCTGGGTCGCCTACGGCATCGTCTTCTTCACCACCCTGACGCAGCGCAAGACCCGCCACATCTACGTCGGCAACTGGTTCTTCGGCGCCTTCATCGTGGTCATCGCCATGCTGCACATCGTCAACCACCTGTCGGTGCCGGTGAGCTGGTTCAAGTCCTACTCGATCTACTCCGGTGCCACCGATGCCATGGTGCAGTGGTGGTATGGGCACAACGCGGTGGGCTTCTTCCTCACCACCGGTTTCCTGGGGATGATGTATTACTTCGTGCCCAAGCAGGTGAACCGGCCGGTGTATTCCTACCGCCTGTCGATCGTCCACTTCTGGGCGCTGATCACCCTGTACATCTGGGCTGGCCCGCACCACCTGCACTACACCGCCTTGCCGGACTGGGCGCAGAGCCTGGGTATGGTGATGTCGATCATCCTCCTGGCGCCAAGCTGGGGCGGCATGGTCAACGGCATGATGACGCTGTCCGGTGCCTGGCACCTGCTGCGCACCGACCCGATCCTGCGCTTTCTGGTGGTGTCCCTGGCGTTCTACGGCATGTCGACCTTCGAAGGCCCGATGATGGCGATCAAGACGGTCAACGCCCTGTCCCACTACACCGACTGGACCATCGGCCACGTGCATGCCGGCGCCCTCGGCTGGGTAGCCATGATCACCTTCGGCTCGCTCTATCACCTGATCCCGAAAGTCTTCGCTCGCGACAGCATGTACAGCACCGGCATGATCAACGCGCACTTCTGGCTGGCGACCATCGGCACCGTGCTGTACATCGCCTCGATGTGGGTCAACGGCATTACCCAGGGCCTGATGTGGCGCGCGGTGAACGAGGACGGCACCCTCACCTACTCCTTCGTCGAGGCGCTGGAGGCCAGTCACCCCGGCTTCGTGGTACGCCTGGTCGGCGGTCTGTGCTTCCTCGCCGGCATGCTGCTGATGGCGCTCAACACCTGGCTGACACTGCGTCGCCCGGCTACCGAGTCGCACGATGCCGCAGAGGCCGCTCATGCTGGCTGAAGCCTGGTGGATGATCGCCTTGGCGGTGTTCTTCCTCGGCGTGCAACTGAGCCTCGGGCGCGGCAGCCAGCGTGACCTCAACGAGGCCACCATGCTGCCGTTTGCCGACGATCCCGAAGTGGCCCGACGGGTCGAGCGCGATACCGGGCGCAGCACCCGCGGCTGCGCCTGCCCCGGTACGTGCAGCGGGAGCTGCGAGCATCAGGGACAGCAGGAGTTCTGAGGGCGCTCAGACCCACTGATCATTACGCTTGCGCTTGACCCGCAGCATGGTCGGCAAAATCAGCCCGAGCAGCAGCCCGGCGCCGGCGATGCTGCCGCCATAGGCCATGTAGCGCATCAGCACCTGCTGCTGCTCCTCACCCAGTTGCGCCTGGGCATCACGCAGCTGCGAACGGGTGGTGGTCAGTTCGGCGTCCAGCGCGCCGCGGGCGGCCTGCAGCTCGTCGATCAGGTTCTTGCGCGTGTCGAGGGTTTCCTGCATGCCTTGCACGCGGGCCTTCCAGGCATCGTCGATGCCTTTGAGCTCAGCGCTGAGGTCGGCGACTTTCTGTTCCAGTTGCGGCAGGCGTTCGGTCTGGCCTGGCACCGATTGCAGGTCGCGGCTGGGAATCCAGACGCTGTTGCCGCTTGCGCTACGCACCTGGCTGTAGTCGCCCTGAGTGCGCAGCAGCTCCACTTTCTCCCCGGAAACCAGCGTGCCGACGATACGGTAGCCATCGGTGGGGCCGCTGCGTACGTATGTATTGAGGCTGTCGCTGACCCAGCGCTGGTTACTGGCGGCCTCTTCCGCCAGTGACGGCTGCACGCCGCCGAGCAGGCCACCGAGTAGCAGGCAGGCACCGAGAATGCGGGGTTGGAGTGGAGCATGACGAGATAAAAACATGGGGCGATCTTCACATGGCAGTCAGACGAACCCGGCGAACGGGATGAACGATGCCGGCCACACGCACGAGCACATGCTCAAGCACGATTCAGGCAGAATCCGCGACGTAGACGCCACACTAACGGCCAATAGCCATCAATTCCTGCCGGTACGGGCCGACAGCAGACAGACATTGGCCACTTGCTTCGAGTTCACTCGCAGCAGGAGATGGTAGATGGACGGAGCGTCGTCTCAGAACCTGTTCACGATCTCGCGAGCTAGAGCCAGGCAAGGCGAAACCAGGCGAAAAAACGCAGTTTACGAGTTGTAAATGAGCATTTTGAGCGTGGTTTCAACGCAGCATGGCCGACGCGCAGCAGATCGTGAACAGGTTCTCAGGCGTTGTGGCGCTGCACGAAGGAGCAGAAGTCCGCCAATGGCATCGGCCGGCCAAGCAGGTAGCCCTGGAACTGGCTGCAGCCGTTATCAGCCAGAAACCGCCGCTGCGCCTCGGTTTCCACGCCCTCGGCGATCACCGTCATGCCCATGCTCTGCCCCAGGGCGATCACCGTACGCACGATGGTTTCGCTATTGGCATCGGTGAGCACGTCACAGATGAACGACCGGTCTATTTTCAGTTTGCTCAGCGGCAGACGCTTGAGGTGGCTGAGGGAAGAAAAACCGGTACCAAAGTCATCCAGCGAGAAGCGCACGCCCTGCTCGACCAGCGCCGCCATCTTGCGCGTCAGGTCCTCCATGTCGCGGACGATCAGCGTCTCGGTCAGTTCCAGTTCCAGGCGCTGGGCATCGATACCGTGACGCTCGATCAGGCCGAGAATTTCGGCGACGAAACTGCTCTGCGAGAATTGCTTCTGGCTGATATTCACCGCCAGCCCTACATCGCCAAAGAGCGGGTCATCCTTCCATTGCCGCAAGCGCGCGGCCGTTTGCTCCAGCACCCACTGGCCAATGGGGATGATCAACCCGGTGTTCTCGGCGTGGTCGATGAACTCGCCCGGCGCCAGCAAACCACGCTGTGGGTGCTGCCAGCGAATCAGCAATTCGGCACCGATCACCCGGTTCGCGTCATTGAGCTGCGGTTGGTAATACAGCACGAACTGCCGCTCACGCACGGCCGCGCGCAAGTCACGATCCAGCTCCGAGCGCTCGGCGGTATCGCTTTGCAGGATGTGCAGGAGCAGGAAAAACAGCGCCATGGCGGCAACGCCCTGCACCCAGGAGCCGACGATGCGCACATCGTCCGGCAGCGCATAAAGATCGGTGGGCCGCCAGTTGGACGCGGCCAGTGCAACGAACAGCAGCAGACAGAACAGGCACATGCCGTAACGCAGCCACAAGGGCTCATCGCGGAAGGCCATCAACGCACCGACGGCCACCGGCAGCAGATAGAGATGAGTCGCACGCGGCGCCGTGAGCGTCGGCGGGTCGAGCAGCAGGGTCGAGGCGATGACGATAAGGATCAGCGCACCGAACAGAATCAGGTTGGCGCTGCGCGCCTGGTTGCGCAGGGTCAGCGCGAAAACCGCCACACCGCTGCAGACGATAGCCACATCCATGATGACGATGGCCCAGTAGCCGCGAGAGGAAAAGAACAGCCCCCAGAGCAGGCCCATCACGATCATCACCACGCTCGACAGCATGCGCATCCGGCGCTCGCGGCGCTGGCCGACCAGAGCCAGGTCTGCACCATGCCAGAGTTTGCGAACGCGTCTGCCGAAGCTGGAGAGTGATGGCATGATGAAATCCTGATTCGATCACTTCATTCTTGAAGCTGCCTGGCCGAATGCAAGTTTCCCAGATGCTTTTAATGCTGCCAGTGCGCCTCACTGGCCAAGCGTTCGGCAATCAAGTCCATCGGCCTCCGCCATGGTGATACCCCTCCCACCGCCTACAGCGCCCCCGTGCGCTGCTATTGCCCCACCTACCGCCGCGCCAGACGCGCCGCTCATATGAACGGTAAGGCCGACCTTCGCGCCCCATATCTATACAAAAGCTGTACAACTTTATTTTTTGTACATATATTAGATTCAAACAGGGCTCGTACAACGCTTGCACACCTTGCTCCAGGCCTGCTTGCCACGACCGACGACAGCCCAAACAAGCTGCGCAATCCGGCAACACTCTCTCCCCTTTTTTGGTTGCCGGATTTTTTTACTCAATGCCCGTCGCCGCCGGGCGCCGAATCAACGGCTGGACGCGGCCCCCGTCAGCCGCCTCAGAGGCAACGACCATGGCCACCCTGATTCGACCTCTGCCCCCTGCCGTATTGCTGTTTTTGCTGCTGCTCGGCCAGCCAGTGCAGGCCACTACTCAGGACGGCTGGCGGGAACAACTACCGCAGGCCAGTCTGGTGGGTAGCGGCGACTTCAGCTGGTTCGGCTTCTCGGTCTACAACGCCAAGTTGTGGAGCCCGACTCGGCAGGTGGATTTCACCGATCCCTTTGCCCTGGAACTGACCTACCGGCGCACCATCAGCCGGGAAACCCTGGTCGATACCAGCCTCGATGAAATTCGCCGGATCAACGGCGAGCCCCTCGACAGCGAACAGCAGAGCGTCTGGACGAAACAGATGAGCCAGGCTTTCGTCGACGTGAAGGATGGCACGCGCATCACCGGCGTATTCCTGCCCGGCGAGGGCTGCCGTTTCTATGTCGATGGCAAGCTGCAACACGTCATCGATGATCAAGAGTTCGCCCGTGCCTTCTTCTCCATCTGGCTCGACCCGCAGACCCGCAGCCCGAAACTGCGTGCCGCTCTGCTTGGCCTTAACCCGTGAGGTACTACATGAAAGCCCTATTGATCGTGCTGAGCACTCTGCTGCTGATCAGCTGCGGCCAGGTCCCGGTCGAGCGTTACGCCAACGAGAAACCCGTGCTGGATCTGCCCACTTACTTCTCCGGGCCGGTGCAGGCCTGGGGCATGTTCCAGGATCGCTCCGGTGAGGTGATCAAGCGCTTTCATGTCGATATCCAGAGCCGCCGCGACGGCGACAAACTGATACTCGACGAGCGCTTCCTGTACAGCGACGGCACCCGCCAGCGTCGGGTCTGGACCCTGACCCCGGACGGTGAAGGACGCTGGATCGGCACCGCCGACGACGTGGTCGGCGAAGCCATCGGTGAAGTGGCTGGCAATGCTCTGCGCTGGCGTTATCACCTCAACCTACCGGTGGATGACAGCACCTACGTCGTCTACTTCGACGACTGGATGTACCTGATGGATGACGACACCCTGATCAACCGCTCGGCCATGAGCAAGTTCGGCATCGAACTGGGCCAGGTCACGCTATTCTTCCGCCGGGGCGCTGCCACACCATGACCCTGAATAGCCTGGGCAACGGCTACAAGGCGCTGGTGATTGGCGCCAGCGGCAGCCTCGGCCAGGCCTTCTGCCAGGCGCTGCGTGCCGACCCCAACTGCGCCAGTGTGCGCGAGCTGAGCCGCAGCAGCTCGCCGTCACTCGATCTCGAGGCGCCGGCCAGCATCGCCGAAGCTGCTGCGGCATTGGCGGACGAAGGGCCTTACCAACTGATTCTGCACTGCGCCGGGTTGCTCCATCGCGACGGTATCGCACCGGAGAAAAGTCTGGCGGCCATCGAGGCCGATGCGTTGCAGGCGGTATTTCAGGTCAATGCACTGGGGCCAGCGCTGGTGCTGCGCCACTTCCTGCCGCTGCTCGACAAACAGGGCGCCATGGCCATGCTCTCAGCCAAGGTCGGCAGCATCGGCGACAACCGTCTCGGTGGTTGGTACGCCTACCGTGCGTCCAAGGCGGCGCTGAACATGCTGATCAAGACCGCCGCCATCGAGCTGGCACGCAGCAAGCCCAAAGCTCGACTGCTCAGCCTGCATCCCGGCACAGTGATTTCGCCGCTGTCACAGCCCTTTCGCGGCGCCGCAGCCGCACGACCGGCCGAACAGGCAGCAGCGGAATTGCTGCGGGTGATCGATAGCCTGGGGCCGGAACACAGTGGCAGCTTCCACGCCTACGACGGCCAACCACTGCCCTGGTAGCACCACCTACAAGCCACCGAACAGGTCGAAAGAATCCAGCAGGCGCCAGGCGATTTCCGGCTTTTTCTCCATGGCTCGTCGAATTGCCGCCGGAATGTTCTGCCGGGTCTTGCGGCACAACCCCGGATGCGCCTCGAAACGCATGTGAATACCGCGCATGCTGCGCACCTCGCCATGGGCCGGCTCGATGTGCAGGCGAATACCCAGGTTGTCGAACATGCGCTGTTGCATGCGCTCAAGGTCTTCCAAGCTCTGCAGGTTTTCCAGGCGTTCGAGCAGGCGCTGCTCCTCCTGCCGGGTCAACAGCAGCACGCGGGTATCGGCACCCGGCCTGTCCAGCAGCTCATCACGCTGGCAGTCGCAAGCGCCTGGCGGGCAAGGATTTCGGAGCAGCAGCGGCGAATTCATGGCCCTGATCATAGCCATAGCGAAACGCGCTGCCCATCCACGGCTATCGGCCGACTTGCCAGTAACGCAGACTCCGTTAAGCTCACAGCATTTCCCCCGATGCAAGGATCACCATCATGCTGCGCCTCACTACTCTTGCCGCTGGCCTGCTGCTCTCGGCCAACGTCTTCGCGCTGTCCCTCTCCGATCTAAGCCAGCAGGACGCCAGCGGTGGTCTCAAGGACGCGCTGATCCAGGGCGCCCAGGTGGCCGTCAAGCAGTTGGGCACGCCCGGCGGCTTCAGCAACAACCCGGACGTGCGCATCGAACTGCCCGGCAAACTCGGCAAAGCCGCCAAGACCATGAAGATGATGGGCATGGGTACCCAGGTCGATCAGCTCGAAGCGAGCATGAACAAGGCTGCCGAAGCCGCCGTGCCGCAGGCTCAGGCTCTGTTGGTCGACGCGGTGAAGAAGATGACCGTAGCCGACGCCAAGTCGATTCTCAGCGGCCCGCAGGACTCGGCCACCCAGTACCTGAACAAGAGCAGCCGCGAGCAGATCCGCGCCAAGTTCCTGCCCATCGTCAAGCAGGCCACCGACCAGGTCGGCCTGGCCCAGCAATACAACGCCTTCGCCGGCCAGGCCGCCAGCTTTGGCGTGGTCGACGCCAAGAGCAGCACGGTGGAAAGCTACGTGACCGAACAGGCTCTCGATGGCCTGTTCGAGATGATTGCCAAGCAGGAAGCCAGCATCCGCCAGAACCCGGCCGGTGCCGCTACCAGCCTGGCGAAGAAGGTGTTCGGCGCGCTCTGAGAAGAGCCCTTGACGCAGCCTGAGTAGGAGCCCCGCCCCGGGGCGAAGCCTTTGGCTTTGCGGTGATCTTTCGATTCGCCGCGAGGCGCGGCTCCTACGGGTGATGTGACCTGCGGGTTATCCTTTTTTGGCCATAGCACGCCGCCCTGATTCGCGGCAGGGCGCCGCTCACACTCGCTACGTCAGCGCTTAACTGTCCCCACCAGCGGTGCGTTTGCGCTTAGGGCAGACAAAGCTTGTCCAACGCGGGCCTGGCGAAGAAAAAACCCTGCATGTAGCGGATACCAAGCTCGATCAGCGCATCACGCTCACCAACACTTTCGATGCCCTCGGCGATGATGCGAATGCCCAGGCGCTGCGCGACCAGCACGATACCGGCGACGATGGCCTGGCGCACCGGGTCCTGATCGATGCCGCGGGTCAGGGCCATGTCCAGCTTGAGCAGGTGCGGTTGGAATTCGGCCAGCAGATTGAGCCCGGAGTAGCCCGCGCCAAAATCGTCGATGGCGGTGGTGAAGCCCTGCTTGCCGTACTCGGCGAAGATCCGCTTGAGGTGCTCCGCATCATGGATCTGCTCGCCTTCGGTCACCTCGAACATCAGCCGCTCGCGCGGGAAGTCAAAGCGCTGCGCCGCCTCCAGCGTGGCGCGAATGCAGGTCTCGGCGCGATACACCGCATTAGGCAGGAAGTTGATGCTGAGCAGACAATCCGGAATATCGAGCAGCCCGAGCTTCGCAGCCTGCTCAATGGCCTTGACCCGGCAGGCCTGATCGAAACGGTAGCGGTTGCCATCGTTGACCCGTCCGAGAATCTCCCCCGCCGACTCGCCGTTGACACCACGCACCAGCGCCTCGTAGGCGAAGGGTCGCTGCTCCTCGACATCCAGAATCAGCTGAAAGGCCATGGTGAAGTCGAACCCCAATGCCTCGGGGTTGCGACACTCGGCGCAGCCCACAGCCCGAAATGGCTGAGGAAAGATGCTCTGGCTGACAATACCCATAGGCGCTTCCTTATAGAACAAGACGTGGAGACTCCGTCATTGTCATCCTAGTCAAAAACGAAAGGAAGCCACCTGTTTTTCCAGCGACAACGCCAGTTACTGCAAGCCTTGTGCGGTACGCGATATATCGGCCACCGCCTCACTGTTCTCCATCGACATCTGTGCGATGCGCTCGACATTGCGCGCCACGTCCTGATTGGCGACCGTCTGCTCACGCAGCGCCAGGGAGATCTGATCCACCACACCGACCACACTGGTGGCTGCGTGGGACTGCTCCTGAGTGGACACCGACAGCTGGCTGGCGGCGCTGGAGATGTTCTGCGCGGCGCCGACCAGTTGTTCGGCGCCGCCGGCTCCGGCAGAAGCCGACGGCGAAGGAGGGCATAACCCAAAACGAAAGCCCCGCCGGGCTTGTGGCCGGGCGGGGCTTTCGGTTGCCGTTACCGATCAGGCGCAGGCGGCTTGCATCTGCCGATGCGTGTCGATGAGGTGCTGCACCACGCCAGGATCGGCCAGCGTGGAGATGTCGCCGAGGGAATCGTATTCGGCGGTAGCGATCTTGCGCAGGATGCGGCGCATGATTTTGCCCGAGCGAGTCTTCGGCAGGCCAGGCGCCCACTGAATGACGTCCGGCGTGGCAATCGGACCAATCTCCTTACGCACCCAGTTCTTCAGCTCCTGACGCAACTGCTCGGAAGACTCCTCGCCAGCGTTCAGGGTGACGTAGACGTAGATGCCCTGACCCTTGATGTCGTGCGGTACGCCAACCACCGCGGCCTCGGCCACTTTCGGGTGGGCGACCATGGCGCTTTCTACTTCGGCGGTGCCCATGCGGTGGCCGGAGACGTTGAGCACGTCATCGACGCGACCGGTGATCCACCAGTAGCCATCTTCGTCGCGGCGCGCACCGTCACCGGTGAAGTACATGCCGCGGAAGGTCTTGAAGTAGGTGTCGACGAAGCGGTCGTGGTCGCCGTACAGGGTACGTGCCTGACCCGGCCAGGAATCGATAATCACCAGGTTGCCCTCGGCAGGGCCTTCGATGATGTTACCCAGGTTGTCCACCAGCGCCGGCTGCACGCCGAAGAACGGCCGTGCGGCAGAACCCGGCTTCAGGCCGTGAGCACCTGGTAGCGGGGTCATCAGGCAGGCACCGGTTTCGGTCTGCCACCAGGTATCGACGATCGGGCAGCGGCTCTGGCCAACGTTCTCGTAGTACCACTGCCAGGCTTCCGGGTTGATCGGCTCACCCACAGACCCCAACAGACGCAGGCTGGAACCATCGGCACCTTCGACTGCGGCCTTGCCCTCAGCCATCATGGCGCGGATCGCGGTCGGCGCGGTGTAGAGAATGTTGACCTTGTGCTTGTCGACGATCTGCGCCACGCGACGCACGTCCGGATAGTTCGGCACGCCCTCGAACATCAGGGTAGTGGCGCCGTTGGACAGCGGCCCGTAGACGAGGTAGGTGTGGCCGGTGACCCAGCCGATGTCGGCGGTACACCAGAAAACCTCGCCCGGACGGTAATCGAACACGCGCTCATGGGTCAGCGAAGCGTAGGTCAGATAACCGCCGGTGGTGTGCAGCACGCCCTTGGGCTTGCCGGTGGAACCGGAGGTGTAGAGGATGAACAGGGCTTCTTCAGCACCCATTTCCTTCGGCGCGCAGACGCTGCCAGCGACCTTCATCAGATCTTCGTACCAGATGTCGCGATGCTGGTTCCACTTGATGTCGGAGCCGGTGCGCTTGACCACGATGATCTTCTGCACGCTGGCGGTTTCCGGGTTGGTCAGCGCATCGTCGACGTTGGCTTTCAGCGGCACCTTGCGGCCACCACGCAGGCCCTCGTCGGCGGTGATCACCACCTTGGACTCGCAGTCGATGATGCGGCCAGCCAGCGCTTCCGGGGAGAAGCCGCCAAAGACCACGGAATGGATGGCGCCGATGCGCGCGCAGGCGAGCATCGCCACCACGGCTTCGGGAATCATCGGCATGTAGATGGTGACGACGTCACCACGGTGCACGTCCTGGCCACGCAGGGCGTTGGCGAACTTGCTCACCTCTTCGTGCAGTTGGCGATAGGTGATCTCGCGGTGCTCGGAAGGGTCGTCGCCTTCCCAGATGATCGCGACCTGGTCACCACGCTCTTCCAGATGACGGTCGAGGCAGTTGTAGGAGACGTTCAGGGTGCCATCGGCGTACCACTTGATATCGACGTGGTGGTCATCGAACGTGGTTTGCTTGACCTTGGTGTAGGGCTTGATCCAGTCGATCCGCTTGCCCTGCTCGCGCCAGAAACCCTCGGGGTTGACCACGGACTGTTGATACATGGCCTTGTAGGTGGCCTCGTCAGTGAGGGTCCGTGCGGCCACCTCGGGACGCACAGGGTAAAGAGACGCAGCACTCATGGAATCACCTCGACGGGGAGTTGTTTTTGTATGGTGCCTTTTGTATCCCCCGACCCTTCGTGAGGCCATTCGACCATGGTCTTACCGCTCTAAGACCATGGTCTTGAACCAGTTTCTGGCGCATGCCCAGCCAAATCGTCAGCGCCAGGGATATGTCGCGGCGCATGGACAAAAAAAGCCCGGCACAAGGCCGGGCACAGAGGTAGACGCGGGATCGACGGTTGCTCTAGCTCATGCCCAGCCAGTTCGGCAGGGCCATGGACACGGCCGGGATGTAGGTGATGATCATCAGGAAGCTGAGCAGCAGCATCAGCCATGGCATCGCCGCGCGGATCACTGCGGTCAATGGCATGCCGGTCACCGCCGAGGTGACGAACAGGTTCAGCCCCACTGGCGGCGTGATCAAACCGATCTCCATGTTCACCACCATGATGATGCCCAGGTGGATCGGGTCGATGCCCAGCTGCATGGCGATCGGGAACAGGATCGGCGCCAGGATCAGGATGATCGCCGACGGCTCCATGAAGGCACCGGCCACCAGCAGCACGATGTTCACCACCAGCAGGAACTGCCACGGCTGCAGGCCCAGCTCGACCACCCAGGCGGTGATCTGCTGGGGAATCTGCTCGGTGGTCAGCACGTGGGCGAAGAGCATGGCGTTGGCGATGATGAACATCAGCATGATGGTCAGCTTGCCGGACTCCAGCAGCACCTTCGGGCACTCGCGGATGGTCAGGTCCTTGTACACGAACAGGGCGACGAAACCGGCGTACACCGCTGCCACGGCTGCGGCCTCGGTCGGGGTGAACATACCGGTGTAGATACCACCGAGGATGATCACCATCAGCAGCAGGCCCCAGAACGCCTCGCGCGCAGCGCGCAGCCACTCGCGGAAACTGGCGCGTGGCAGGGCCGGCAGCTTCTTGATGCGCGCGACGATGTAGATCGCCACCATCAGCACCACGCCGAGCATAATGCCGGGGATCACACCAGCCATGAACAGCTTGCCCACCGACTGCTCGGTGGCGGCGGCGTACACCACCATCACGATCGACGGCGGAATCAGGATGCCCAGAGTACCGGCGTTACAGACGATGCCGGCGCCGAACGCCTGCGGGTAACCGGAACGCACCATGCCGGCGATGGCGATGGAGCCCACTGCCGCTACGGTGGCCGGCGAGGAGCCGGACAGCGCGGCGAACAGCATGCACGCCAGTACCGCACCTATGGCCAGACCGCCACGGATATGACCGACGCAGGCGTTGGCGAAGTCGATCAGGCGACGTGCCACGCCACCGGTGGTCATGAAGGCGCCGGAGAGCAAGAAGAACGGGATCGCCAACAGGGTGTAGTGCTCGGAAGTCTCGAACAGCTTGATCGCCAGCGAGCGTACCGAGTCCGGGCTGAACAGCATGATGGTGATCGAGCCGGCCAGGCCGAGCGACGCGGCGATCGGCACGCCGATGAACATCAGCAGGAACAGCAGCAGGAAGAGGAACAGAACGGTCATTATTTGGCCTCCTCGTGCTCATTGATTTTCAGCGCATCGGCGGCTTCGTCAGCCAGGCCGAGCCCGGTCTGCTCGTTGCGCAGGATGCGCACGAGAATCTCGGTGAAACGGATGAACACCATGGCGTAGCCGAACGGCACGATCATGCCGATGTGCCACTGCTTGATGCCGTAGTGACCGAGGTCTTCGGCACCGATGCCGGCGATGAACAGGGTGCGGACCCAGTCGAAGCTGCCGACGGCGATCAGGCCGGCGTAGCCCAGGCAGCACAGGCAGGCGATCACGCCGATGATGCGCTGGATACCGCGCGGGGCGAGCTTGACCAGTGCGTCGACGCCGATGTGGCCGGCGGTGCGCACGCCGTAGGCCAGGCCGAAGAAGATCAGCCAGCCGAACAGGGCTTTGGTCAGGGCATTGCTCCAGGTCATCGCCTGGGCCATGTCGAGAATGAAGTCGCCGATAGCGAGCAGGGTCTCGTTACCGCCGAAGGTGTCACCCAGCCAATAGAACAGGGTGTAGAAGTTGTTGAGGATCACGTAGACGAAAGTGATCAGCGTCATGGCCGCCAGGAGGAAAGCGATGAAGCCTTCCTCGAAGTGCTCCCAGACGCGCCGCAAGGCGTTCATGGCATCTCCGCGAGGTTCTTGTGATTGTCAGGAGTCGGACGAATCTAACCGAGCCAGGACCAGCGCGATATTCGTCATTGGCAAACGCCGTCTTAGGCGACGGCGAATGAAAGACCGCCCCGGGTGCGTGGGCCCGAGGCGGCCATGGGCTCATTGCTGATTGGCGGCTTGCGCAGCCTCGATCACATCAGTGCCGATCTCGGCCTCGAACTTCTTCCACGCTGGGCGCACGGCGTCACGCCAGGCGGCGCGCTGCTCGGGCGTGAGGGTGATGATCTCGCTCTTGCCTGTATCGAGGATCGCCTGGCGCGCTTCGGCGTTCAGCGCTTCGGCCTGCTTGTTCACCTCGACAGTCACCTCGTCGACGATCTGCTCCAGCTCGCTGCGGATGTCAGCCGGCAGGCCGTTCCAGAACTGGGTATTGGTGATCAGCAGGTAGTTGCCGATGGCATGGTTGGACTCGGTCATGTACTTCTGCACCTCGAAGTACTTCTGCGAGTAGATGTTCGACCAGGGGTTGTCCTGGGCGTTGACCACGCCGGTCTGCAGGCCCTGGTAAATCTCGGCGAAGCTCATCTTGCGCGGTACCGCACGCAGGGCGCTGTACTGCGCGGCCTGCAGGTCGGACGGCTGCACGCGGAATTTCTGCCCACGGGCGTCGCTTGGCTCGACCAGCGGCTTGTTGGCGGTGAGCTGACGCATGCCGTTGAGCCAGTAGGCCAGGCCGGTGATGCCCTTGCTCTCCATCGACTTGAGCAGTGCCTTGCCCTTCTCCGAGGACTGGAAGCGCTGCGCGGCGGCAACGTCGTCGAACAGGAACATCATGTCGAACAGCTGCAGCTGCTTGGTGTACTGCTCCAGCTTGGACGGTGCCGGCGCCAGCATCTGCACTTCGTTGAGCAGCAGGGCTTCCATTTCCTTGCCATCGCCATACAGCGAGGAGTTGGCGTAGACATCGACCTTGACCTTGCCGGCCAGGCGCTCCTCCACCAGTTTCTTGAACATCAGCGCGCCCTGGCCCTTCGGCGTGCTATCAGCGGTGATATGGGAAAACTTGATCAAGATCGGATCAGCTGCGTGTGCCGAGAGTGCGCCAAGCAGTGCGCAACCGGCGAGCACACCGGCTAGGCCACGACGGACGAAAGAAAACTTCATGGAAGGCTCCTGTTGTTTTTGTCTGAGCGTCGAGGGAGAAACCCCTTCGATTGGCCCGGACTCTACTCCGCCGCCCCCCCGGCTGAAATTCACATTTGAACAACCGAGCCTTCGGCATTCACGAAGGCAGCGCTGAATATCTCTCTGTCGCGCCACTGTTTCGCAGGTGATCGAGCATCTGCTTCGCGGTCAGCGAAAGGTTGTCCTGATTACGTACCGCCACCTTGAGCTCACGCCGAGCCCAGGGATCGTGCAGCGGGATCACCCGCACATCGAGCGCCGGCAGGTAGGTACGCACTGCCAGATCCGGCAACACGCCAACACCCATGCCGGTATGGATCATCCGGCAAATGGCCTCGAAGCTGCGTACCTGAATGCGCAGGCGCAAGGCCACGCCCTGGCTGTGCGCCGAGTGCTGCAGCAGGCTATGCAGGGAAGCGTCCTGCTGCAGGCCGATGAAATCGAAGCCCACCGCCTCGCGCAGGAACAGGCCGTCGCGTTCGGCCAGGGGATGCTCGCGCGGGGTGACCAGCACCAACTGATCGTGACGGTAGGTGAAAACCTGCAGATCCTCGGCCGGCACATGCCCGGCGAAGATGCCGATATCGGTCAGCCCCTCGCGCACGGCGCGGATGGTCTCGCTGCTGACCCGCTCTTCCAGGTCGATCTTCACCTGCGGGTGCAGGCGACTGAAGCTGGCCAGGTCCTCGGGCAGAAATTCGATCACCGCCGAGGTGTTGGCGTGAATGCGCACATGGCCCTTGACCCCTTCACTGAACTCACTGAGGTCGGCGTTGAGCTGTTCGAGGTTGTCCATCATGTTGCGCGCGTGGTGCAGCAATGCATGGCCGGCCGGAGTCAGTTCGACGCCCTTGGGCTGGCGATAGAGCAGCGCGATGCCGAGCTGGTTTTCCAGGTCGCTGACGCGCTTGCTCACCGCCGCCAGGGCCAAGTGCTCGCGCTCGGCAGCGCGGGTCAGGCTGCGCTCATCGGCGATGGCGACGAACAGCTTGAGGGTGACGAAATCGATGCGGCGCATAAAGGTCTCCATTTCGTGCCTGGCGAAGCGAAGCCGCCAGAAAGCTGATTTACAGCATGCCACTTCGCAATACGCGAAGCCTAGCTTGGCCATTGAGCAATTGTCGGCACCGCGCCGCTGCGCCATTCTGCGCACCACGAGAAACGCACAGGCAAATCAGGTGCAGCCATGACTCAACACAACACCAGCAACATGGCCCTGCAGGGGCTCAAGGTGATCGAGATGGGCCAGCTCATCGCCGGTCCCTTCGCCAGCAAGCTGCTCGGCGAATTCGGCGCCGACGTGATCAAAATCGAGCCGCCGGGCGTCGGCGACCCGCTGCGCAAATGGCGCAAGATCAAGGACGGCACCTCGCTCTGGTGGCACGTGCAGTCACGCAACAAGCGCTCGCTGACCCTCGACCTGAAACAGGCCGAAGCCCAAAACATCGTGCGCAAGCTGGTGGCCGAGGCCGACGTGCTGGTGGAGAACTTCCGCCCCGGCACGCTGGAGGGCTGGGGCCTGGGTTATGACGCGCTGAAGGCGATCAACCCGCGACTGATCATGCTGCGCATCTCCGGCTATGGGCAGACCGGCCCCTACCGCGACCTGCCCGGTTTCGGCGTGATTGGCGAAGCCATGGGCGGCCTGCGCCACCTCTCCGGCTACCCCGGCCAGGCGCCGGTGCGCGTCGGTATCAGCATCGGCGATTCGCTGTCCTCGCTGTACGGCGTGATCGGCGTGCTGCTGGCCCTGCAGGAGCGGGCGCGCAGCGGCGAAGGCCAGGAGATCGACGTGGCGCTGTACGAGTCGGTGTTCGCCATGATGGAAAGCCTGATCCCCGAATACGACGCCTTCGGCTACGTCCGCGAGCCAGCCGGCAGCGCCCTGCCCGGCATCACGCCGTCCAACTCCTACCCCTGCAACGACGGCAGCTACGTGCTGATCGCCGGCAATGGCGACAGCATCTACAAGCGCCTGATGAGCCTGATTGGCCGCGACGACCTGGGTAACGACCCACGCCTGGCGCAGAACGACGGGCGCAGCCAGCACGCCGAACTGATCGACGGCGCCATCGCCGAGTGGACTGCCCAGCGCAGCCGCGACGAGGTGATCGAAGCACTCAAGGGCGCGCGCGTGCCGGCCGGCTATCCCTACACCGCCGCCGACATCGTGCAGGACCCGCACTACCTGGCGCGACAGATGATCGAGCAGGTGCAGACCAGCGTCGGCCCGCTCAAGGTGCCGGGCGTACTACCCAAGCTCAGCCGCACGCCAGGCCGTATCGGCACCGGCGGCCCGCAGCTCGGAGAGCACAACGACGACATCCTCGAAGGCCTCGGCCTGAGCGCGGAACAGGTCGCAGGACTGCGCGAGCGCGGGATTATCTGAGTAGGTGGATATCGATGGCTCCTACGCTCCGCGTGGGAGCCAAGCCCCAGACGCTCCGCGTCCGCCGTGGATAGCGGGACGCAGAGCGTCCCAAGATGCATTCCCACGCGGACGGTTCGACGCCTCGACGTGGGAACGATCACTAACAGGACACGATATGAACAAACGCCTTTACATCCAGGACGTCGCCACTCGCGATGGCTTCCAGATCGAAGCCTCCTTTGTCCCCACCGAAGACAAGATCGCCCTGATCGACCGCCTGTCCAACACCGGCCTGGCGAAGATCGAGGTCACCTCCTTCACCTCGCCCAAGGCGATTCCCAACCTGCGTGATGCCGAAGAGGTGATGCGCGGTATCGCCCGCGTGCCAGGCGTGGAATACACCGTGCTGGTGCCCAACGTACGCGGCTGCGAGCGCGCGCTGTCCTGCGAGGTGGACGAGATCAACCTGGTGATGTCGGCCAGCGACACCCACGGCCTGGCCAACCTGCGCATGACGCCGGAGCAATCGTTGGCGCAGTTCGCCGAGATCATCGAGGTCACCCGTGGCAGCGGCGTATTCATCAACGCCTCGCTGTCGACCACCTTCGGCTGCCCCTTCGAGGGCGAGGTACCCGAGGCCCGCGTGCATGAGCTGACCGAGCGCCTGCTGGCAATCGGCGTGCAGGGCGTGACCTTGTGCGACACCACCGGCATGGCTGATCCGGCGCAGGTCGAGCGCATCTGCCGCGAGTCACTGCGGCGCTGGCCGGAAGCGGTGTTCACCGCGCATTTTCACAACACCCGCGGCATGGGCCTGGCCAATGCCCTGGCTGCGCTGAACGCCGGCATCGACCGTTTCGACGCTTCCCTCGGCGGCCTTGGCGGCTGCCCTTATGCACCGGGCGCCAGCGGCAATATCTGCACCGAGGATCTGGTGCACATGTTCCAGCGCATGGGCCTGGACACCGGCGTGAACCTCGATGCCCTGCTCGACGCAGCCGCCACCCTGCCCGGTCTGATCGGCCACGATGTACCGGGCGCCATCCTCAAGGCCGGCAAATCCGATCGCCGCTATCCCAAGCCGAAGTGGATGCAGGAAGCCGGGCTCTAAGGCTCGGCTACCAAATCGCGGCTAAAGCCCCTCCCACACGATGACGCTGGTCTGAGGAAGGGCTGAACGGCGTGCGGCTTTAGCCATACCCCATCGCTGCCCCAAACGTTACGCCCTTCCAATGTTGTGGGAGGGGCTTTAGCCGCGACAAAAAAACGCCCGGTGCAAGCACCGGGCGTTTTCGTTTGCAGCGCAAGATCACTGCTGGTTGGACTTCTCCGCCGCCTGGATCAGCTTGGCACCGATCTCCTGCTCGAATTTCTTCCACACCGGGCGCATGGCTTCACGCCATTCGGCGCGCTGCTGCGGGGTCAGCTCGATGATCTCGGTGGTACCGGCCTTGGCGATGTCCTGCTTGGCCTTGCGGTTCAAGTCATCGGCCTGCTTGTTCACCTCGACGGAGACCTCGGCCATGATGGTTTCCAGCTCGCTGCGCACGTCATCCGGCAGGCCCTTCCAGAACTTGGTGTTGGTAATCACCATGTAGTCGATCAGGCCATGATCGGACTCGGTCATGTACTTCTGCACCTCGTGCACCTTCTGGCTGTAGTAGTTCGACCAGGTGTTCTCGGTGCCGTTGACCACGCCGGTCTGCAGCCCCTGGTAGACCTCGGCGAAGCTCATCTTGCGCGGGTTGGCCCGTACCGCCTTGAACTGCTCCTCGAGCACCGCCGAAGCCTGCACACGAAATTTCAGGCCACGGGCGTCGGACGGCTCGCGCAGCGGCTTGTTGGCCGACATCACCTTCAATCCGTTGTGCCAGTAGGCCAGGCCGGTGATGTTCTTGTCTTCCATGGAGGTCAGCAGGCCGCGGCCCTCGGGGCTGGCCTGGAAGCGATCGACCGCCTCCATGTTGTCGAACAGAAACGGCAGGTCGAAGATCTGCACCGGTTTGGCGTACTGCTCGAACTTGGCCAGCGACGGCGCCAGCATCTGCACCTCGCCTAACAACAGTGCCTCCATTTCCTTGCCATCACCGAATAGCGAGGAGTTAGGGTAGACATCGACCTTGACCCGCCCTGGCAGGCGCTCCTCGGCCAGTTTCTTGAACAACAGCGCGCCCTGTCCCTTGGGCGTGTTGTCCGCCACTACATGGGCGAACTTGATGAGGATGGGCTCATCGGCCGCCTGTGCCAGGCCGGTACAGGAGAGGATGGCGGCGCAGGCCAGCGCCTTGGCGGTGAGTTTGAACATGACGTTACCTCATTGTTTTTGTAGGTCGGTACGTGGGACGAAATGGCCGGTGGCGTGGTGCCTCCGGCCGGTATTCAGGCAGGGCTCTCGCCAGCGCGTTGCAGCAGTCGTCGGGCGCGGCCCAGCACCGGGGCGTCGACCATCTGGCCGTCGACAACGAAGACACCTTCACCGCTGCTGGCCGCTGCCATCACGCGGCGCGCCCAGGCCAATTCCTCCTCGGCCGGGAGCAACGCGCGATGGACGACCTCCACCTGTTTGGGGTGGATGCACAGCAAACCGTCGAAGCCCATGTCGCGGGCATCACGTGCGGTACGGGCCAGACCGTCGCGGTCTTCGATGGCGGGGAACACACTGTCCAGTGGCGCCGCCAGGCCCGCCGTGCGCGAATGCAGCAACAGGGCGTAACGAGCCTGATCGAGCATGCGCTCGGCCGCGGCGCTGCCGCTGCTGAGGCCCAGGTCCAGCCCAAGGTCGAGCGCGCCAAAGGACAGCCGCTCGACGCCCGAGGCCCGTGCAATGGACGGCAACTCCAACAACCCCGCAGCACTCTCGATGATCGGCCAAACCGGCTTGCCACAAGCCGCAACGCGGGCTACCTGAGCGGCGCACTCCACCTTGGGCAAGAGCACACCTATGACTCCGGCATGGCGTGCGCACAGCTCGATATCAGCGCCATGACCGGCATGCTCCGGCGCGTTGATGCGTACCAGCAGACGGGCCTCGGGGTTAGCCGTGAGAAAGGCATCGAGATGAGTACGAGCCTCGACCTTCAGGCTTTCCTGCACGGCGTCTTCCAGGTCGACGATGACCGCGTCGGCGCCCACGGCGAGCGCCTTGGGAATACGCTCGGGTCTACTGGCTGGCACGAACAGCGCGGTACGAATGATGGAGTGGTTCATCACACGGCCCCCTGTTGATGCAGGCGTTGAATATCACCCACGCCGTAGCCCAGCTCGGCGAGCAGCGCATCGGTGTGCTGACCCAGCGCCGGAATGGCGTCCATACGCGGCTCGAAGGCGTTGTTACGCCCCGGCGGCAGCAGCGCAGGCAGACGGCCGCTGGGGCTGTCGACCTGACGCCAGCGCTGGCGTGCGTGAAGTTGCGGGTGAGCCCAGACACCGGCCATATCGTTGACCTGGGCATTGGCGATCTGCGCCTGCTCCAGGCGCTCGATCACCTGCGCCGTGCTCATGCGCGAGAAGGCCTCGACGATCAGCGCGCGCAGCTCACTGCGGTTGGCCGAGCGCTTGAAGTTGGCCGAGAAGCGCTCGTCGGCAGCCAGCTCCGGCTGCTCCAGCACCTTGGCGCAGAACGCCTGCCATTCACGCTCGTTCTGCAGGCCGAGCATCACCGTGCCGCCATCGCCGGCCGGGAATGGGCCATAGGGATAGATGGTCGAGTGCGCGGCCCCGGCACGCGGCGGCGGCGTAGCGCCGTCGTAGGCGTAGTACAGCGGGTAGCCCATCCATTCCACCAGGCTTTCCAGCATCGACACGTCGACACGGCTGCCGAGGCCTGTCTTGCCACGCAGCATCAGCGCCGAGAGCACACCGGTGTAGGCGTACATGCCGGCAGCGATATCGGCAATGGAACAGCCGGCCTTGGCCATCTCCTCCTCGCCTGGCCCCCCGGTGACGGAAAGAAATCCGCCCTCGCTCTGGATCAGCAGGTCATAGGCCTTCTTCTGCTCGTATGGGCCGCCCTCGCCATAGCCGGAAATGTCGCAGACGATCAGTTGCGGGAAGCGTTCGTGCAGCGTTTCGAACGAAAGCCCCATGCGCGCCGCGGCGCCCGGCGCGAGGTTCTGCACCAGCACGTCGGCCTTGGCCAGCAGGCTATCGAGCACCTGCGTCGCATCGTCCTGCTTGAGGTCGAGGGTCAGGCTTTCCTTGGAGCGGTTGGTCCAGACGAAATGCGAGGCCAGGCCGTTAACCCGCTCGTCATAACCACGGGCAAAGTCGCCGCTGCCGGGCCGTTCGACCTTGATCACCCGCGCGCCGAGGTCGGCAAGCTGACGGGTGCAGAACGGCGCAGCGATGGCATGTTCCAGGCTGACCACGGTGATGCCATCCAGTGGCCGAATTTGTTGTGCATTGTTCATGTCCATGTCCTCGGTCAGGCCAGGTGGCTCAGGTCATCGGTCTCGCGCAGGCGCCAGACCTGCTCGATCAGCACACCCTCCTCATCGCTGCTGCGCTTGCCGGCGAAGGCCAGCAGGCGACGGAACTTGTCTTCCAGCTCGGCGCGACTGAGGGTGTTGCCGGGATCGCCCTTGGGCTCGTCGATGGCGCCATGCAGGGTGCGGCCGTCGACCGTGACGACCTCGACCCGGCCCAACCAGCGAGCCGGATAGGCACCATCGACCTCGGGGTCGAGGCGCATGCTGACCTTGTCGCGGAAGGCGGCGACATCGGCATCGGTCAACGACAGGTTGGCGAATTCGGTGAGCTGCGCCTTGCCATGCACGGCGATCAGGCCGAGCACCGTGCCCATGGAAAACTTGGCCTGGTGCACGGTCTGCGGCACCACCACGCGGCCGAGCACATCGATGGCGCCTTGGTGCACATGAGTAACGACCTGAGCGATATCGCCATGACGCAGACCTTCACGCTGCATCAGGTCGAGCAGCGCATCGGCAGCCGGATGAGTGTGACGGCACGAGGCGTGGAACTTGAACGAGGTTTCCACCAGCGCCCAGCGGCTGCCGAGACGGTCGGACAACGCGGCTGGATTGGCGTCGCTGGACATGCCCGCAGCCATGCCCTGCTCGCCTTCGAGGATGTTCTGCGCGCCGGTCAGGCCCTGCTCGGTGAAGTACGCGGCGAGCAGACCATCGGCAGCAGCCTTGGCGGTGTGCAGTTGCTTGGAGTCGGCGGCGTCGCGCAGGAACTCCCACAGCCCTGCGGCCTGGGTGCCGGCGTTGCCGAGCAGGTGGATGAACTGCTGCTGGTCGAAATCCAGCAGCTTGCCCACGGCCACCGCAGCGGCCAGGGTGCCCACCGTCGCCGTGGTGTGGAAGATGCGGTAATGCGAGCGGCCAAGGAATTCGCCGATGCGAATGCCCGCCTCGTAGCCGGCCACCGAGGCCAGCAGCAACTCGCGACCAGACTTGCCGAGATCCTGCGCAGCGGCCAGGGCCGCCGGAAAGACCACGGTGGCCGGGTGCAGCACCGAGCTGTTGTGCAGGTCGTCCTGCTCCACCAAGTGGGACGAGGCACCGTTGACCAGCGCGGCAAAGTACGCCGAGGTTCCGCGACCATTGACCAGGATGCGCGCTGGGCCATCGATCGGGCCCATCTTCTGTGCATAGGCCTCAAACAGCGGGATAGGCCGCGCGCCCTCGCTGGCCAGAGCCGAACCGAGCCAGTCGAGGAACAGGTCTTCGGTGCGATCCAGTACGTGCTCGGGAATCTGCTCGTAATTGAGATCGGCGAGGAATGCTGCGAGTTGCTGAGTATGTGTGCTCATCGCGGAGACCTCAGAAAGAGCGCGGCAGCTCGAGCAGATGCTCGGCCACATAGCTCAGGATCAGGTTGGTGGAGATCGGTGCCACCTGGTACAGGCGGGTTTCACGGAACTTGCGCTCGACGTCGTATTCGTTGGCGAAGCCGAAGCCGCCGTGGGTCTGCAGGCAGGCGTTGGCGGCCTCCCAACTGGCCTTGGCCGCCAGGTACTTGGCCATGTTGGCCGCCGCTCCGGCGTTGCGCCCGGCGTCGTATTCCTCGCAGGCGCGCCAGCGCATCAGGTCGGCGGCCTCGATCTCGATATGCGCCTCGGCGATGGGGAACTGCACGCCCTGGTTCTGCCCGATGGGCCGGCCGAACACTACGCGATCGCGGGCGTACTGCGCGGACTTCTCGATGAACCAGCGACCGTCGCCGATGCACTCGGCAGCGATCAGCGTGCGCTCGGCATTGAGACCATCGAGGATGTAGCGAAAACCCTTGCCCTCCTCACCGATCAGGCTGCTGGCGGGGATTTCCAGGTTGTCGAAGAACAGCTCGTTGGTCTCGTGGTTAACCATGTTGGCGATCGGCTGCACGGTCAGGCCGTTGCCTATGGCCTCGCGCAGGTCGACCAGGAAGATCGACATGCCCTCGGACTTGCGCTGCACCTCAGCCAGCGGCGTGGTACGCGCCAGCAGGATCATCAGATCGGAATGCTGCACGCGCGAGATCCACACCTTCTGCCCGTTGATGACGTACTTATCGCCCTTCTTGACCGCGGTGGTCTTGATCTTAGTGGTGTCGGTGCCGGTGGTGGGCTCGGTGACGCCCATCGACTGCAGGCGCAGCTCGCCGCTGGCCAGCTTGGGCAGGTAGTAGCTTTTCTGCTCCTCGCTGCCGTTACGCAGCAGGGTGAACATGTTGTACATCTGCCCGTGGATGGTGCCGGAGTTGCCGCCGCAGTGGTTGACCTCTTCGAGGATCACCGACGCCTCGGCCAGCCCCAGACCCGAGCCGCCGTACTCTTCCGGGATCATCGCCGAGAGCCAGCCGGCCTCGGTCATGGCCGTGACGAAGGCTTCCGGGAAGCCCTTCTCTTCATCGATCTTGCGCCAGTATTCGGCAGGAAACTCCGCACAGAGGGCGCGCACGCCTTCGCGGATCGCATTGAGTTCTTCGTTATTGTTGTGGTTCATCGGTCTTCCTCGAATCATGTGTGGCGTGGCGCCCCTCGGGCACGATGTAGGGCGTACTAGGCTTTGGCCTCCTGCATCCATGCAGACATGTAGGGCGTACCGGGACGCCGGCCGCTCGGAAGCAGTACGCCGCTTGGTGTTGGGCTCACCTCAGTCGGCGGACTGTTCGCTTAGGCTCCTGGGTCCGCGCTACGAAATCAGCATCCCGGTTCGCCCTACAAAATCAGTCGAATTGCACGTCGGCGCGTTGTGCCAGGCCGGCTTCGTTGCCGGCCCACAGCTCGGCCTGGCCTTCGCCCAGCAGACGCCCGCCCACCTCGAAGGGTTGCGGCGCGATCAACGGGCGCAGGCCGCGATAGGCGAAGCGGCGCAGGCGCGCCTGCGGGCTGGCGCGGCAGAAGGCACGCAGGCTCAGGGTGGCGATCAATGGGCCGTGTACCACCAGGCCGCTGTAGCCTTCGCTTGCGGTGACGTAGGGCCAGTCGTAGTGGATGCGGTGGCCGTTGAAGGTCACGGCGCTGTAGCGAAACAGCAGGGTGCTGGACGGTGTGACTGCCTCACGCCAGTCGCCGGCAATAAGCGGCTCGCCACTGCTGGTCTTGGGCGGGCTGGGCTCGCGGTAGACGATGTCCTGCTCTTCGCGGATGGCCAGTTGGCCATCCTGCAGGTAGTCGTGCTGCACGGTAACGAACAGCAGTGCGCCGGTGCGCCCGTGCTTTTCCTCGATGTGCTTGATGGTCGATACCCGGCTGGCTTCGCCGCCCACGCGCAACGGCTGGATGAACTCGACACGCCCCCCGGCCCACATGCGGTTGCGGTTGTCCGCCGGCGGCAGGAAGCCCCCACGGGCCGGATGACCGTCCTCGCCCAGACCATTCTCGGCGACCGGTTCCTGAAAGAACGCCCAGTGCCACAGCGGCGGCAGCGCCTCGCCATGGGCAGGCGTGACTTCACCAAAGGTGGCGGCGATGCGCTTGACCAGATTGCGGCTGAGTTGGTCGTGGACTTCTTCGCTACGACCGATCCAGGCGGAAAAAGCAGAATCACTCATGGGACAGGTTCCAGCTCGGTTCTTGTGTGAGCTGGAGCATGCGACGCCGCATGCGTTCAGAGAATCCGCATTTATTTAAACCGGCGTTCGGTTATTCTGAACGCCATATTTCTAGGTGGGAGGGGCTTTAGCCGCGGTGTCCTCCGGGGAAGCCTGGGCGTCGCGGCTGAAGCGGATCGCCGCCCGGCCGCTCCCTCAGAAGCAGAGGAACCCATGCACTTCGATCTGCCCGACTTGCGCCTGTTCATCCATATCGCCGAGTCCCCCAGCCTGACCCAGGGCGCGCGCAAGGCGTTTCTCTCGCCAGCCGCTGCCAGTGCGCGGATCAAGGCACTGGAAAGCCAGCTCGGCAGCCGCCTGCTGTACCGCGACAGTCGCGGTGTCGAGCTGACCCCGGCCGGCCAGCGCCTGCTGCAGCACGCGCGGCTGATCATGCGTCAGGTGGATTACCTGAAGAGCGAATTCACCGAATACGGCACCGATGCCGCCGGGCATATCCGCATCTTCGCCAACACCACGGCAGTGACCGAATTCCTCCCCGAGGTGCTGGCCGGCTTTCTCGCCGAGCGCCCCGGCGTCACCGTCGACCTGCAGGAGCGCCTCAGCCGCGACATCGTGCGTGGCGTACTCGATGGCGCGGCAGATCTGGGCATTATCGCCGGCCCGGTGCAGGCGCCGGGGCTGCAGGTGCTGCACTTCAGCACCGACCGCCTGGTGCTGGCCGTCCCTCTGGGCCATGCGCTGGCACAGCGGCAATCGGTGAGTTTCAACGACACCCTTGCCTACCAACACATCGGCCTGCACGAGGGCAGCACCCTGCTGAGTTTTTTGCGCGAACAGGTGGAAAAGCTCGGCGGCAGCCTGGCGCTGCGCATCCAGGTATCGAGCTTCGAGGCGATCTGCCGGATGATCGAAGGCGGCGTCGGTATCGGCATCATTCCCGAGTCGGCCGCACGTCGGCACAGCCGCACCATGCAGCTGGTGATCCTGCAACTGGACGAAGCCTGGGCGGTGCGCGAGCGCAGCATGCTGGTGCGCGAGCTGGATGCATTGCCGGGGAGCGTGCGGGCGCTGATCGACAGGCTGAATCAGGGCGTCTAGGCGAAGCTCGGCGAGCGGGAATCTGGGGATAAAAAAAGGGCGACCAATTGGTCGCCCGCCCATTCAAGGCATTCCCCGAGAGGAATGCGGAAACGCTTGCACCCATATCACGCAGGATGATCGGGACGCGCTCAGTGTCGCCGCGCAGCCCCACCCTGCCTATTGCACCAAGGTCGTAGGGCACCCGACCAATGGCAGGCCATACTCCGGCAACACTTCGCCAGCCATGGAGACGCCATGAACCCCGAGCACCTAGCCCTGTTACAGCAGGCGCCCGCCAGCACTCATGTCGATGACACCTGGGCCAGGCTTTGCTGCGAACAGGCATTGCTGGCAATCGAGGATGGCTGCTACGCGGTCGGTGCCTTGCTGGTGGATGAGGCCGGTGAACTGCTATGCAGCGGGCGCAACCAGGTGTTCGCCTCGGCCTACGCCAGCGCCGCCCACGCCGAGATGCAGGTGCTCGACCAGCTCGAAAGAGAACATGCGCAGGTCGACCGCCGAGGTCTGACCCTCTACGTCAGCCTCGAACCCTGCCTGATGTGCTATGGCCGTATCCTGCTGGCCGGCATCACCCGCGTGCGCTATCTGGCGCGCGACCGCGACGGCGGTTTCGCCCTGCGCCACGGCCGCCTGCCACCGGCCTGGGCCAATCTTGCCTCGGGTGCGTGCATGGTGCAGGCCAAGGTCGATCCCTACTGGCTCGACCTGGCTGAGCGAATGATCGATCGCCTGCAGGATCGGCAGGTACTCCGACAACGCGTAATACAGGCCTGGCGCGGCGGTTGCTGAAAACCGTAGGGGGCGCCGCGCGAAAAAAACTGCAGGTATCAGCCAGGGCCAGCGGAGCGTTGGTGCGCACAGCGCACCCTACGCCTACTCCTTGCCCAACCCGTGCTGACGCAGCTTGTTGGCGATGGTGGTATGGGAAACACCGAGGCGCTTGCCCAACTGGCGGCTGCTCGGGTGATCGCGGAACAGGCGCTCCAGCACCGCCTTCTCGAAGCGGCCGAGGATATCGTCGAGGTTGCCATCGACAGAGAACTCACCGAGCGGCTGCGGCGCACCGTAGTCCGGCAGGCGGATATGCTCGGCCTTCACGGTGCCGCCATCGCATAGCGAGACCGCCTGGAACAGCACGTTCTCCAGTTGCCGCACGTTACCCGGCCAGTGGTAATGGGCCATGCGCTCGAAGGCCTGTGGCGCCAGCTTCGGCAGCGCACAACCGATCTGCCGGCTGGCGGAATCGAGAAAGTGCTCCACCAACGGCGCCAGACCGTCGAGGCATTCACGCAGGGGCGGAATATGCAGGCTGAGCACGTTGAGGCGGTGGTAGAGATCCTGACGGAACTCGCCATGGGCGCAGAGTTCGGACAGGTCGACCTGGGTGGCGCAGATCACCCGCACATCGAGGTACACCTCCTCGTCGCTGCCGACACGGCGAAAGCAGCCATCCTGCAGAAAGCGCAGCAGCTTGGCCTGCAGGCGCGGGCTCATCTCGCCGACGCCATCGAGAAACAGCGTGCCGCCTGCAGTCAGTTCCAGCAGACCGAGCTTGCCTTCCGGACGCGCGCCCTCGAAGGCGCCGGGGCCGTAGCCAAACAGCTCGGTCTCGGCCATGGATTCCGGCAACCCTGCGCAATTGAGCGCCATGAACGGCGATTGCCCTCGCGGGCTGGCCAGGTGACAGGCGCGCGCCAGCAATTCCTTGCCGGTGCCTGTTTCGCCCTCGATTAGCAGCGGCGCATCCAGCGGCGCCATGCGCCGCGCTTCCTTGACTACCGCCGCCATAACCCTGGAGCTCTGGAAGATCGAGTCGAAGCCACGCAGCTCCTGTTTGCGCACATGGTAGATGCGCTCACCAACGCGGTCGGCGCGATGCAGGGTCAGCACCGCGCCAGCCAGCGCCTCGCTGTCGTCGTGTTCGTTCTGCAGCGGCGCGATATCGGCGAGAAACACATCGCCCTTGATCTTCACCCGCAGCCCGTTGATTCGCGTCTTGTTGGCGCGCACCAGTTCGGGCAAGTCGAAATCCTCGGCATAGCGTGACAGCGCCATGCCCGGCACCTCGTCCACACGCACCCCGAGCAACTGCGCGGCGCTGCGGTTGGCGGCGACGATGCTGCCGCCCATGTCGATGGACAGCACTGGGAAATCCAGCGCACCAAGCAGCGCATTGAGCTCCAGGTGACGCCGTTCGCTGGGCATCAGCCCGACGCGCTTGACACCGAATACGCCGGCAATGGCCTCGAACTTCGGCCTCAGCGACTGGAACTGCAGATTGATCAGATTCGGACAGTACAGGTAGATGGCGTTGCCCTGCTCGCCCCCGACTTCGCCACGGGCGACGTTGATGCCGTAGTCGACCAGCAGGTTGAGGATGTCACGCAGGATGCCGACACGGTTCTGGCAGTGGACCTTGATACGCATGGCTCAGGCTCTTGTTGTTATGGCCGCCGGGTCACAGAAATCGGAGATGGCGGCATAATTTCCGTCAAGAATATGTGACAGCAAAGCTCATCAGCAAGCCGAAAAATCGCCACGCCAGCAATATCGTAATCAAAAATTTACACTTTTCCCGTGCAATCCTGGGCTGCGCTGTGTCTGGCCGCCGTTCCAACCCGAGCAATCAGCGGCATGCTCGGGTCAAGACAAGAACAACAGCCCCCAGAAGGAGGCAGCGATGAAGAGTACGCAGTACCTGGCCCGGGAACCGGACGAGAGTGGCTTTATCCATTATCCGGAAAGCGAGCATCAGGTGTGGAATACCCTGATCACCCGCCAACTGGAGGTGATCCAGAACCGCGCCTGCCAGGAATACCTGGACGGTATCGAGCAGCTCGACCTGCCCAAGGAGCGCATTCCGCAGCTCGGCGAGATCAACCGTGTGCTCGAAGCCACCACCGGCTGGCGCGTAGCGCGGGTGCCGGCACTGATCCCCTTCCAGACCTTCTTCGAGCTGCTGGCCAGCAAGCAGTTTCCCGTCGCCACCTTCATCCGCACGCCAGAGGAGCTGGACTACCTGAAGGAACCGGACATCTTCCACGAGATATTCGGCCACTGCCCGATGCTGACCAACCCCTGGTTCGCCGAATTCACCCACACCTACGGCAAGCTCGGCCTTCAGGCCACTAAAGAGCAGCGCGTCTATCTGGCGCGGCTGTACTGGCTGACCATCGAGTTCGGCCTGCTCGACACCCCGCAGGGCCGGCGCATCTACGGCGGCGGTATCCTCTCCTCGCCGAAGGAAACCCTCTACGCGTTGTCCGACGTGCCCGAACACCAGCCCTTCGATCCGCTGGAAGCGATGCGCACACCGTATCGCATCGATATCCTGCAGCCGGTGTACTTCGTCCTGCCCGAGCTCAAGCGCCTGTTCGAGCTGGCTCAGGCGGACATCATGGCGCTGGTGCATCAGGCCATGGCGCTCGGCCTGCACGCGCCGAAATTTCCGCCGAAAGCCGCGTAGCCTTTTAGCTCCCTCGCCCATTCATTGGCGAGGGAGCTGCTCGATACCTCTTACCGTCTATGCTCTGACCTCTAATCCTCAAGGAGCCTGAAATGACCAGCCTTGCCCAAGCCCAATGCGAAGCCTGCCGCGCCGACGCGCCGAAAGTGTCCGATGAAGAACTGGCCGAGCTGATCCGCGAGATTCCCGACTGGAACATCGAGGTGCGTGGCGATCATATGGAGCTGGAGCGCGTGTACCTGTTCAAGAACTTCCGCCATGCCCTGGCCTTCACCAACGCCGTGGGCGCCATCGCCGAGGAAGTCGGCCACCATCCGGCACTGCTCACCGAATGGGGCAAGGTCACCGTCACCTGGTGGAGCCATGAAATGCGCGGTCTGCACCGCAACGACTTCATCATGGCCGCGCGCACCGACGTGCTGGCCGCCAGCGCCGAGGGCCGCAAGTGAACCATTTCGCCGAGGTCGCCCGCGTACCGGGCGACCCCATCCTCAGCCTGATGGAAGCCTATCGGCTGGACAGCAATCCGGCGCGCCTGGACCTTGGCGTTGGCGTGTACAAGGACGCCCAAGGCCTGACGCCGATACCGCGCGCGGTGAAATTGGCCGAGCAGCGCCTGATCGACCTGGAACAGACCAAGACCTATGTCGGAGGCCACGGCGACGCCGCGTTCGGTGCGCTCTTGAGCCAGTTGGTGCTGGGCGCCAACTCGCCGTTGCTCGCCGAGCAGCGCGCCGGCGCCACACAGACGCCCGGCGGTACCGGTGCGCTGCGCCTGGCGGGTGATTTCATTCGCCACTGCCTGCCCGGGCGCGGCATCTGGCTCAGCGATCCGACCTGGCCCATCCATGAAACCCTGTTTGCCGAAGCCGGGCTCAAGGTCGGCCATTATCCGTACGTCGGCGCCGACAACCGTCTCGACGTGGAGGCCATGATCGCCGCCCTCACCCACCTGCCCAAGGGCGACGTGGTGCTGCTGCATGCCTGCTGCCACAACCCCACCGGTTTCGACCTCTCCCCACGCGATTTCAAGCGCGTGCTGGAGGTGGTCAAGGCACGCGAACTGCTGCCGCTGATCGACTTCGCCTACCAGGGCTTCGGCGACGGTTTGGAGCAGGACGCCTGGGCCGTGCGCCTGTTCGCCGCCGAACTGCCGGAGCTGCTGATCACCAGTTCCTGCTCGAAGAATTTCGGCCTGTATCGCGAACGCACCGGCGCCCTGATCGTCTGCGCTGGCGACGCCGAGAAACTCATCGACATCCGCAGCCAGCTGGCCTCCATCGCCCGCAACCTGTGGTCGACGCCACCCGCCCATGGCGCCGCGGTAGTGGCGCAGATCCTTGGCGACGATGAGCTGAAAGGCCTCTGGCTGGACGAGCTGGAAGGTATGCGCCTACGCGTGGCCAGCCTGCGCCGTGGCCTGGTCGAAGCACTTGCGCCGCATGGGTTGAACGAGCGTTTCGCGCACATCGCCGAACAGCGCGGCATGTTCTCCTACACCGGGCTGTCGCCGCTGCAGGTGCAACGCCTGCGCGAGGAGTTCAGCGTGTACGTGGTCGGCAGCGGCCGCGCCAACGTCGCGGGGCTGGATGCCAGCCGACTGGATCAACTAGCCGACGCCATCGCTCGGGTCTGCGTGAACTGAGTCAGCAGGCGGCGGGTCTTAGAGACCGCCGCCTGCCAGCTTCACAGCTATAGTGCGGTCATCGCCATTCACGACGGATTCGCCAATGGCCGTACCCAGCAACATCCTCTTTCGCGCCTACCAGCGCATCATTCACAGCCTGGCGTTCTACCCGACGTTGATCGCCACCGGTTTCTTCGTGCTGTGCCTGTTGACCATGGCTGCCGAATACCAGACATGGATGATGGCATTCAAGAAGCGCTTCGATCTCGGCCTGGTCAGCAATGCAGACAACGCCAGGCTGATCCTCGGCACGCTGGTGGCAGGTATTCTGTCGCTGATGGTGTTCAGTTTCTCGATGGTCATGGTGGTGCTCAACAACGCCGCAGCATCGCTGTCACCGCGGGTGATTCCCGGCCTGGTCAGCAGCAAGGGGCACCAGAAAACCCTGGGCTTCTACCTCGGCACCATTCTCTATGCCCTGCTGCTGATCACCACCATCGAGCAGGGCAACGGTGAGCGGATACCCAGCTTCGGCGTGCTCATAACCCTGGCTATGGGCATCGTCTGCCTAGGCCTGTTCGTACACTTCATCCGCTCGATTTCACAGTCGATTCAGGTCGAGCACATCCTCGGTAACCTCTACAGCACCAGCCTGGAAAAGCTCGATGCCTGCGGTGGCAGTCCAGCTTCGCGCGACGCCGCGCCCCAATGGCCGGATGACAGTAAGTGGATCACTGTGCACGCGCAGCGCAACGGCTACTTCAAGGAACTCAACGTCAAGGAGGTCAACACGCTGCTGCGACGTCATCAGGTACGGATGACGGTACTCGCTCACCGCGGTTTCTTCGTCAGCGAAGGGCACCCGCTGTTTCGTCTGGAACGACCGTTGGATGAAGCCGTATGCCAGCAACTGCTCGACTGCTTCGATTTCTTCATCGAAGAGTACGCCAGCAGCCATTACTTCTTCGGCTGTCGGCAGATGTCGGAGATCGCCGTGAAGGCGCTGAGCCCCGGCATCAACGATCCAGGCACGGCCATCAAGACCGTGGACCTGCTCAGTGTATTGTTGAGCAGGCGCCTGGCGCTGTCCGAACGAGATTTCGCCAGCCTTCCCGACGAACCACCGAGGCTGTGCTATCAGGAGATTTCGCTGGACCAGCTACTGCTGCAACTTCTGGGTCCGATACGCACCTATGGCGCGGCCGATGTCGGTGTACTGGTCAGCCTGTTGCAGGCCTTCAAGAACCTGCTGCATCGCCCCGCCAGCAGCCAGCAACGCGCCGACCTTCTGCGCCATGCACGCAGCGTACGCGACACCGCCGAGCGCCATTTGAACGATCGACGTGATCGCGAGGAAATCAACGATTTCATCGCGCGCATCAATCGTACGTTGCACGATTCGGATCAGCCACTGATGCCCCTGCACATCGCGGGCGAGGCACCATGACGGTGCAAAGTTTGCCGTCAAAAAATTGCACCACCGTTCGTCATTAAAAATAACTCTTTAGAATCAAATAGATAAAGGACAATCCGGGAAGTCATGGCGTGCTTCATGCTTGCTATCAGGGGCACAGTTCCCTAGGGTAGTTTGCATGTGGTCCCTGATTGCCCCCATCAGTTCATTGCTGAGCGGGGTCGCGTTACTCCTGCTTGGCAATGGTCTGCTCAACACCCTCCTGACCCTGCGTGGCGTCGCCGAAGGCTACTCCACCACGATGCTCGGACTGATCATGTCCGGGTACTTCGTCGGGTTCCTTCTCGGCACCTGGCTGGCGACGCCGCTGGTCAGGCGCATCGGGCACATTCGCGCGTTCGCCTGTTGCGCAGCCCTGGCTGCCATCGCCGCCCTGCTCCATTTGCTGCTGATCGATCCGTGGGTCTGGCTGCTGCTACGCGTACTCTATGGCCTCGGACTGGTGACGCTGTACATGGTCATCGAGAGCTGGCTCAACGCCCAGGCGCCCAACGAGAAACGCGGCCAGGTATTCGCGGTATACATGGCAGTCAACCTCGGCGCCCTGGCCCTGGCCCAGCAGTTGCTACACCTGGCCGACCCGGTGCAGTTCACCCTGTTCGCCATCGCCGCGATCCTGATCAGTGCCGCGCTGATGCCCATCACGCTCACCCGCCAGGCACAACCGACGCTGCCCGAGTCGCCGCCGACCAACCTGCGCCAACTGTGGGAGATCGCACCGCTGGCGATCATCGCCGCAGGCCTGTCCGGCTTGGCGATGGGCGGCTTCTGGGGCATGGCACCGGTCTATGCGAGCCTGGCCGGCTTCGATACATCCGGCGTCGGCCTGCTGATGACCGCCACCATTCTCGGCGGCGCCCTGCTGCAATGGCCCATAGGTATCTATTCGGATCGCCACGACCGGCGCCAGGTGCTGCTGCGGGTGGTGATCCTGGCGGTCGTGCTGGCACTGATCATGAGCCTGCTGCCGGCAGGGCCGCTGCTGCTCGGCGCGATCTTCATCTGGGGCGGCCTGGCCTTCGCCATCTACCCCATCGCCGTCGCGCAGTTGATCGACCAGTTGCACAGCGACGAGATTCTCTCCGGCTCCGCCAGCCTGCTGATGGTCAACGGCATCGGCTCGGTGTGCGGCCCACTGCTGGCCGGCGTGTTGATGGAACAACTGGGCGCCAACGCACTGCCGCTGTACTTCGCCAGCACACTCGGCCTGCTGGCTGCCTACACCGTTTATCGGCTGCGCCATGTCAGCGACTTGGTCAGCGGCGACGCCGCACACTTCGTGCCGATGCTGCGGACCAGTCCCACGGTGCTGGAGCTGATGCCCGATGCACCGCCCCATGATTCGACGGAGGAGACGACAACTCAGTCCTGAAGTCATAGAACCTGTTCAAAGACTCGCGAGCTAGAGCCAGGCAATACCGATGGCGGCCCCGCGAAGTCGAGCGAAGAAGCGATCGGAGTCGCGTTCGACTTTACGAGCTGTAATGAGCATTCTGAGCTCGGCTTCAACGCGGCATGGCCGACGCGCAGCAGTCTTGGGACAGGTTCTTAAAGGCTGTTTCGGCAAGGCCTTGAGCCTACCCCAAGCAGCCAGAAACCCGGCCCGTCGGCCGCTCACCCCCTGAGCGCACCGCACTGGCCACTTCTGGAGAAACAACGATGCTATTAGCTACTGACCTGGATGGAACCTTTCTCGCTGGCGACCCCGAAGATCGCCTGAGCCTCTATCAGACCATCGCCGCCCACCCCGAGATCAAGCTTGCCTACGTCACCGGGCGCAGCCTGGAGGCGGTGCTGCCACTGCTGGCCGACCCGACGCTGCCGCAGCCGGACTACATCATCGCCGACGTCGGCGCGACCTTGGTGCATGGTGACAGCCTGCAACCGATCCAACCGCTGCAGAGCGTGGTCGATGCCCGCTGGCCCGGCGAAAGCCAGGTGGCCAGCGCCATCGAACTGTTCGGCCTGGAGCGCCAGGACGTACCACAGGCGCGCCGCTGCTCCTACTTCTGCACGCCTGAGCAGGCAGCCAACCCGGCGCTACGCGAGATCGCCGATGAACTGGGCTGCGACCTGCTCTACTCCGCCGAGCTGTACCTGGACTTTCTGCCCAAAGGGGTGAACAAAGGCAGCAGCCTGCAGGCCCTGGCCGACTGGCTGGAGCTGAGCCACGACCAGGTGCTGGCCGCTGGCGACACGCTCAATGACCTGTCCATGCTCAGCTCCAGCTTCCATGGCGTGTGCGTCGGTGAATCGGAAACCGCATTGCTGGAAGCCACCAACCACCATTCACGCACCCTGCACGCCGAGCGTCCGGGCTGCGGCGGCATCCTCGAAGCCTTTGCCCACTTCGGTTTCCTCGGCGAACACGGTATCGCCGCCGAACGCCGCCAGGCCGCGCAACCTGGCAAGGCCGAGCTGGTGATGGTCTATCACCGCCTGCCCTATGAGGAATACCGCAACGCCGCCGGCAAGCTGCAGCGTCGCCGCCCCACTTCGCCCAACGGCATCATCCCCACCCTGCTCAGCTTCTTCGGCGACGGCCGCCCTGGTTCCTGGGTCGCCTGGGCCGTGCATGAGGATGGCGACGAACCGTTCGACAGCCACACCACCGTGGACGCCGAGCGCTATCCCAAGCTCACCGCCGCGCGGGTCAAGCTGAGCAAGGAAGAAGTCGACATCTTCTACAAGCGCTTCTCCAAGGAAGCCTTCTGGCCGACTCTGCACACCTTCTGGGAACGCGCCACCTTCAACGAGGACGACTGGCAAGTATTCCTCAAGGTCAACCGTGCCTTCGCCGAACGCACCGCGCTGGAGGCAGCCGAAGGCGCAATCGTCTGGCTGCACGACTACAACCTGTGGATGGTGCCGGCCTACCTGCGCGAGCTGCGCCCGGACCTGCGCATCGCCTTCTTCCACCACACCTACTTCCCCTCGGCCGACGTGTTCAACGTGTTGCCGTGGCGCCGGCAGATCGTCGGCAGCCTGTTGCAGTGCGACTACATCGGCTTCCACATTCCACGCCAGGTGGAGAACTTCGTCGACGTCGCTCGTGGCGTGTTCCCGCTGAAAACCCTGGAGCGGCAGAACTGCGCGCCGCGCTTCATCACTTACGGCTGCGCCGTGGGCCTGGAGCGCATGACCACCGAACTGGACACCGGCACCCGTCAGGTCAAGCTCGGCGCACACCCGGTCGGGCTGGACATAGACCGCGTGCGAGGCGCCCTGGAGGCGCCGAAGATCAAGGAACTGATGGGTCAACTGCGTGAGGAAATGAAAGGCGTGAAGCTGATCCTCTCGGTAGAGCGCCTCGACTACACCAAAGGCATTCTGGAAAAGCTCAACGCTTACGAGCGCCTGCTGGCCGATAACCCCGAGCTGATCGGCAAGGTCACCCTGGTCACCGTGTGCGTACCGGCGGCCAAGGAGATGACCGTCTACAACGAGCTGCAAAGCCAGATCGAGCAGGCGGTCGGCCGTATCAACGGCCGCTTCGCACGCATTGGCTGGACGCCGCTGCAGTTTTTCTTCCGCAGCCTGCCCTTCGAGGAAGTCAGCGCCTGGTACGCCATGGCCGACGTCATGTGGATCACCCCGCTACGTGACGGCCTCAACCTGGTGGCCAAGGAGTTCGTCGCAGCGCAAGGCCTGCTCGGCGGACGTGGCGTGCTGGTGCTATCGGAGTTCGCGGGTGCCGCAGCCGAGCTCAAGGGCGCGCTGCTGACCAACCCGCATGATCCGGCCGACCTGGCGCAGACCTGCTACCTGGCGCTGAACCTGCCGAAAAGCGAGGCCCAGGCGCGCCTGCGCGAGCTGTTCGATATCGTCTGCTACAACGACATTCGCCGCTGGGGCGAGGAGTTCCTGGCGGGCGTGCAAGTACAGGAAGAGCCTGAGCCGCTGACGCTGGTGAGCTAGATAGCTCATCGCGGCTGAAGCCGCTCCTACGGACCAATCAGGCCGTAGGAGCGGCTGGGCGGCACTCCGTTTCAGCCGCGAAGGCGCAGTCTCGTTTCCCCGGATTTCATCCGGGCTACGTTTGCCGAGAACCTCGCCGTCAACCGTGCTGGCTATCGACCATGCAGTTGATCATCCACGACACACCGAAGCGGTCGGTGAGCATGGCGAAGCGCGTCGCCCAGAAGGTGGCCTACAGCTCCATCTGCACCGACCCACCTTCCGACAGCGCCTCATACAGACGCTCGGCCTCCGGCACGTTGTCCACCTGCAGGGAAATCGAGCAACCCTTGATGCCCCCGTGGGGCGGCCCGCATTCGGGAGCGGTGTCGGACGCCATCAGCACCAGGCGCTCCACCCGCTGGGGGTGGCGCACGGTCAGGGTCGTGAGGATCTGGCAACCGTAGGAATTGCCGATGAAGGCGGCCTTGTCGATGGCACAGGCGCTGAGCCACAGGTCGAGCAGCTCGACGCTCAGCACACGCCATGGCGTGCCCGTCGCACTCTCGCCGTAGCCCGGCAGGTCCGGCGCCAGCACGCGGTAGCCATATCGGCCAGCGCCCTGGCCAGCGGCTCCATGTAACGACTGGAGATGACCAGCCCGTGCACCAGCACCACCACCGGTGCATCGGCAGCGCCGACACTGCGGGTGAACAGCCGCCAGGGGCCGGCCTGAACATGATGACCGTCGATGCCCAGGGCGCGACTGGTGTCGCTCAGCGCCGGCGCGCTCGCCAGTTGCCGATAGCGACGCGTGGCTTCGAAGGTGCCGAGCGCGACGGCGATACCGACCAGGGCGCAGATCCAGGTGCGTGATGGCAGATGAGGCATAAGGACTCCGATGACGACGAACCTGTCTCTTTCGAGGTCCGGCGTATCGTCGAAGTGCCACCTATTTTGGGCTCGGCAGCGTAGAGGCAGCCGCCAGCGCCGGCTCGGTACGCCACACGCCGTGATCAGCCGTAGATCGCCGGCTCGCGGTAATGCCGCGGGCAGGCCTGGCCGTCGGCGCGGAACAGGTGGCATTTGTTGGCCATCAGCCCGGCGGCGAAGGTCTCGCCCACCGCCACGCGGCGGTCGCCATCCGCGCGCAGGGTGATGATGTCCTCCACCCCTTCCAGGCTCAGGTAGATCAGGTTGTGGTCGCCCAGGCGCTCGGCCACGCTGATCTGCCCGTAGAAGGCGAAGTCGGCCTGCTCGGCGGCGACGAAGTGCTCCGGGCGCACGCCCAGGGTCAACTCCTCGCCGGGCTCGACGCCGGTGCCGTCGACCAGCACTTGCATGCGGTAGCCGCCGGGCATCTCGATCTCCACCGCCTCGCTGCTGGCGCTGAGCGCGCGCACCTGGAGGAAGTTCATCTGCGGCGAGCCGAGGAAGCCGGCGACGAAGCGGTTGCGCGGGTAGTGGTAGAGCTCCAGCGGCGCACCGACCTGGGCGATGCGCCCGGCCTCGAGCACGACGATCTTGTCGGCCATGGTCATGGCTTCGACCTGGTCGTGGGTGACGTAGATCATGGTGGACTTCAGGCGCTGGTGCAGGCGCGAGATCTCGATGCGCATCTGCACGCGCAGGAAGGCATCGAGGTTCGACAGCGGCTCGTCGAACAGGAACACCTTGGGCTCGCGCACCAGGGTACGGCCGATGGCCACACGCTGACGCTGGCCGCCGGAAAGGTCCTTGGGCTTGCGTTCGAGCAGCGCATCGAGTTGCAGGATGCGCGAAACCTCCTCCACCTTGCTGCGGACATGCGCCTTGCCGATCTTCGCCAGCTTGAGGCCGAAGGCCATGTTCTCCGCCACCGTCATGTGCGGGTAGAGGGCGTAGGACTGGAACACCATGCCCACCGAGCGATCCTTGGGCGGCAGGTCGTTGACCCGCTGACCGTCGATCAGCAGCTCGCCGGAGCTGATCTCCTCCAGCCCGGCGATCAGCCGCAACAGGGTGGACTTGCCGCAGCCGGACGGGCCGACGAAAACCACGAATTCGCCGTCCTCGATGTCCAGGTCGATGTTGCGGGTGATGGCGGTGCCGTCGTAGTGCTTGCAGATGTTGCGCAGGGTAACGCTGGCCATGGGATACCTCTCGAACGGGGCCGGGAACCTATGGATTGGGCCCGGCCGGAAAGCTTAAGAACCTGCAGGAGCCGGACAGGCTCCTGCAAACGCAAGGGGCCTAATGTCGCGACAACCATGAGATGTCGATCGCTGTAGGGTGGGTTAGCGGCGCCAACCGCCGAACGCTCGGACACTCCCAGGGTGGCGCGCCGCGTAACCCACCAAGCGATTGACCGCGTTGCGCCAATGGTGGGTTACGCCGCGTCACTTATGCGCTGATGCCGGTTAATGGCGGTATGCGGCTAACCCACCCTACGGGGGATCGCAGTAGCTGGGTAAGACCGCGATCAACCAACACTTCATGCATGTCGCGGCACTAGCCCAGCAGCCGGGCGAAGCCGAACCCATGGGCCGGCAAGTGTACCCAACTGCCGAGGAACTCGGCCGTGCTGGACGGCACGCCCTCCAGCGGCTCGACCATCAGCGGCAGGTCGTAGCGGCGCTCGCGGTCGCCCAGATTGAACAGGCACAGCCAGGCCTGCTCGCCCAGACGCCGTTCGAACACCAGCAGGTCGTCGTCGTGGTAGCGCACCTGGATATCGCCGTCGATCAGCAGCGGCTGCTCCTGGCGCCAGGCGAGGAAGCGCCGGTAGCTGTTGAGCATCGAGGCCGCGTCGGCCTCCTGCACGTCCACCGCCAGGGCGCGGTGGCGTTCGTCCAGCGGCAGCCAGGGCCGCTCACGGGAGAAGCCGGCGTGGGCGCCGTCGCGGCTCCAGGGCATCGGCGTGCGGCAACCGTCGCGGCCCTTGAACTCGGGCCAGAAGCGGATGCCGTAGGGGTCGACCAGATCCTCGTAAGCCAGCTCGGCCTCCGGCAGGCCCAGCTCCTCGCCCTGGTACAGGCACACGCTGCCGCGCAGCGACAGCAGCAGCGCCATCAGCAGGCGACCGCGCGCCGGGCTCTCTTCGCCGGCCAGGGCCCAGCGGCTCATCACCCGCACCACATCGTGGTTGCCCACTGACCAGCAGGGCCAGCCGTCGCTGAGTTCGCGCTCGATGCTCTCGATGGTGTGGCGGATGAACGCCGGGCTGCACTGGGCGGTGAGCAGGTCGAAGGAATAGGCCATGTGCAGGGTATCGCCGCCGCTAGTGTAGGCGGCCATGGTGCGCAGCGAGTCGTCGCAGCCGATCTCCGCCACCGTGGCGGTGCCGGGGTAGCGCTCCAGCAGCGCGCGCAGGCGGCGCAGGAAGTCGAGGTTCTGAGGCTGGGTCTTGTCGTACAGGTGGCGCTGGTAGGCGTAGGGGTTGTCGGCGCGCACGCCGATGCCGCCCTCGCGGATGTCCGGGTTTGGCGGGTTGCTGCGCAGCGCCTGGTCGTGGAAGTAGAAATTGGCGGCGTCGAGGCGGAAGCCGTCGACGCCCAGCTCCAGCCAGAACTCCATGTCGCCGAGCAACTGCTGCTGCACCGCCTCGCAGTGGAAGTTGAGGTCCGGCTGGCTGGCCAGGAAGTTGTGCAGGTAGTACTGCTTGCGCCGGCCCTCCCAGGTCCAGGCCGAACCGCCGAACACCGACAGCCAGTTGTTCGGCGGCGTGCCGTCCGGGTTGGGGTCGGCCCAGACGAACCAGTCGGCCTTGTCGTTGCTGCGGCTCGAACGGCTCTCGGCGAACCAGGGATGCTGGTCGGAGCAGTGGTTGAGCACCTGATCGATGATGATGCGCAGGCCGCGCTCGTGGGCGGCCGCGACCAGCGTGCGGAAATCGTCGAGGGTGCCGAAGATCGGGTCGACGCCGCGGTAGTCGGAAACGTCGTAGCCGAAATCCTTCATCGGCGAGGTGAAGAACGGCGACAGCCAGATGGCGTCGACGTTGAGGCTGGCGATGTAGTCGAGCTTGGCGATTACGCCGGGCAGGTCGCCGACGCCGTCGTCGTTGCTGTCGAGAAAACTGCGTGGGTAGACCTGGTAGATGACGCCGCCGCGCCACCAGTCCTTGCGAATAACAGCCATACAGCAAGCCTTTTGTTGTTCGTGATGACAGCTCCACTCTAGGCAAGAGGGCAAGGCGTCACATCCTCCCCGCCGGGGTTTTCGACGGCGTAGCTGGTGGCGGGCAAGGGGGAGGAGTTTTGGGGGTGGAGATCGTGCGGGCGAAGCCGGGCCGCAGGGTGCGCTGTGCGCACCAACCCGCGCCTATCGAGGCATCAACATATTCGTCAGACACCCGACCCCGCAGCGGTGCGCACGGCGCACCCTACGGTTGGGTATCCCCCTACTCCCCCTGGATCTTGCTCAACAGGCTGCGCGCCAGCTGCACCGCTTCGCTGCGCTGGGTGATGGCGAGCTTCTGGTAGATGCTGCGGATATGCGTCTTGATGGTGGTCGGGGCGACGTTGAGGTGTTCGGAGATCTGCTCGTTGGACAGCCCGGCGTGAATCAGGCTGAGCACCTGCCATTCGCGCCGGGTCAACGGCGAATGGCGGATCAGCTCGGGCACGTCGGGGCGGTTGATGATGTCCTGAATCACCGCCTCGTCCAGGGTGATGCGGATCGCCCGGCTGAAGTCGCGCTGCTGCTGGGCCAGCTGGATCAGGCGCTCGGCGCGCTGGTGTTCCAGCTCGTCGAGGCGACGCTCGTGCTGCAGTGCCTTGAGCATGGCGATCAGCGGCTTGCCCAGGCGCAGGAAGCTGCCGATGGCGCCGGTACCGCTGGCCAGGGTCAGCGCCTGGTGCAGATGGTCGAGGCTGCTCTGGCGTTCCTCGCGCTGCCAGTAGGCCAGCGCCTGGAGGATATGGTTGCGGTTCTGGTCCATCACCAGCTGGTGGCGCTCGGCATCGAGCTGTAGCTGACGCAGGATCGGCAGCGCGCGGTCGCCCTGGTTCAGCGCCAGGTAGGCGCGCACATGGTTGCGCGCATTGCCCTGGGCGAAGTGGTTGGCCCCCGGCTTGAGCGGCGGCGCGGTGGCAAGCCACTGGCGGATGCTGTCCTTGTCCTGGGTCGAGTCCCAGTAGGTGAGCATCACCGCGTGGGCGTTGGCCTGCCAGTCGATGTGGTAGTCGTGGCCGGCCAGCAGCGTCTTGAGCCGGCCGATGTAGTCGGCACACTGGTTCTGCTGGCCGCGCGCATGGGCAACGCGGGCGAGCAGCACGTAGCACTGCAGGAACCAGTGGTCGCCCACCGTATCGAGTATCTCCAGCCCCTGCAGGGCGCACTGCTCGGCGGCATCGAGGTGGTGCCACTCCAGCAGCACCTGGCCGCGCGCGCGGTTGATGAATTCCATGATCGGGGTGACCGGCAGCTTTTCCTGCTCGATGTACTGCAGCGCCCGCTCCTGCAGGTTGTAGGCCTTTTGCAGGTGGCCCTGGGCGACGGCGATCTCCGACAGCTGGCCGAGGCTCCACAGCACCGGGTGCGAGGCGTTGATCTGCTGCGCGCGGCGCACGTTTTCCTCGTGCTGATGCTGGGCCTTGGCCAGATCGCCCTGGACGAAGTGCGACTCGGCCAGCACCGACAGCGCCGCGACGCGGGAGGTGCGCATGGTCAGCGGCTCGAGCGCCAGTGCCTGGCGGGCGAAGGCCATGGCACGCTGCTGGTCGCCCTGGTTGATCGCCACCTGGGCGCGCACCGCATGGTATTCGGCCTCGATGCGCTGCCACTGCTCGGCACTGAACTGCTCGCGCTGCACCGCCTCGCCGGCCTGCAGCCAGCGTTCGACCTGATCGCTCTGGTACTGGTTCTGCGAGGCCCAGGCCTGCAGCAGGGTGAACAGCGGCGACTCGGCCACGCGGCTCTCCGGCAGCACGGCCAGGCAGCGCTGCAGCAGCTCCAGCCGCCCCTGGCGATAGAAGTGACGGCCGTGGGTCTCGAGAATCTGCGCCACTCGCTGCGGATCATGCGCCAGCAGCGCATGGCGGGCGGCCTCCTCGGCCATCTTCTCCTCGAGCAGCGCCTCGGCGGCGCGCAGGTGCAGTTCGCCCATGCGCTGCGGATGATGGGTGGACAGCTCGTTGCGCAGGAAGCTGGCGAACAGCGGGTGGTAGGCGAACCACTGACGCAACGGGTCCACCGCCTGGATAAACAGGCCGCTGCGTTCGAGGTTTTCCAGCATCTCGCGGCCGTTGCAGCTGTCGGTCAGGCGGTCGGCCAGCGGCGCGCTGAAGCGCTCGAGCAGGCATGTGGACTGCAGAAAATCCTGGGTGGCGCCGTCCAGGCCGTAGAGCACCTGCTCACGGAAATAGTCGCGCACGTAGGGATGGCCGAGTTGCAGCGCCTCGAGAAACAGGTCCATGCCGCGCCCGGTCTGCACCTCCTGCAGGGTCAGCTGCAGCGCGCAGGGCCAGCCGCCGATGCGCCGGTTGAGGCGCTCGACCTGCTCGCGGTTGATGGCGATCGGCAAGCCCAGATCCAGTAGCGCCTGCACTTCGTCCAGCTCGAAGGCCAGGTGGCTGGCGTCCAGCGCCAGCAGCTGACGCTTGACCCGCAGCTCGGCCACGCCCAGGTCCGGCAGGCCGCGGCTGCACACCAACAGGGTCAGCCAGGGCGGCGTGTTGCGCAGGAAGAAGCGCAGCGCGGCGATCACCTCGCGGTTGCGCAGCGCCTCGAACTCGTCGAGCACCAGCAACAGCGGCGGGTGCTCGGCCGGCAGTTCGGCGAGCAGGCGGGTGAGCAGACCGTCGAGGCCGTCGTCGCCCTGCTCGGCGCGATTGACGCACTGCGGACAACCGCCCTCGAGCTGGCGATGCAGGGCATTGAGCAGGTAGCGGCCGAACTGCCGCGGGCTGTTGTCGTTGCCGTCGAGATTGAGCCAGGCCACGGCGCCGGCAAAGGCTGCGGCCCACTGGCTGGCCAGCACGGTCTTGCCGAAGCCGCTGGGCGCCTGCAGCACGGCCAGGCGCACCTGGGGCAGGCGCTGCAGCCACTCGTCGAAGCGCGGCCGTGGCAGCAGGCCGGGATGAATGGACGGCGCGGCCAGCTTGGCCGGTATCAAAGGCAGTGGCGGACGGGCCGCTGTGGTCATGATCCTCTCCCGTTATTTATCGTTGTCCGGGTTTTGGCGAATCTTACATCGGTATCGGGTGGCGGGTTTCAACGCCCTGCGGCTGATCACGCCTAACCCGTAGGGTGTCGCGGGGCCGCCTAGGCCGTGCGCACCAAATCGTGGCTACCCCTTAACGCCCCCCGCGGTCAGCCCACCGACTATCCACTTCTGGCAATAGAGGAATACCAGGGTGATCGGCAGACCGGAGAGCACGGCGGCGGCGGCGAAGTCGCCCCACAGGTAGTTCTGCTCGTACAGGTACTGCTGGGCGCCGACCGACAGGGTCAGCTTGTCCACGTCCAGCAGCAGCACCGAGGCCATGGGGTATTCGGTGATGCTGGTGATGAAGGCGAGGATGAACACCACGGCGAGGATCGGCACGCTCATCGGCAGCAGGATGTGCACGAAGGCCTGCCAGGTGGTGGCGCCGTCGACGATGGCGGCCTCCTCCAGCGAGGCGTCGATGCTTTCGAAGTAGCCCTTGATGGTCCAGATATGCAGGGCCATGCCGCCGAGCGAGGCGACGATCACCGCGCCGTGGCTGTTCACCCCGAGCCAGCCGGCGTGCTTGCCGAGCTGGTCGAACAGGGCGTAGATGGCCACCAGCGACAGCACCGGCGGGAACATCTGGAAGATCAGCATGCCCTTGAGGATCGGCCCCTTGCCGGCGAAGCGCATACGGGCGAAGGCATAGGCGCTGGTGGTCGACAGCAGCAGGATCAGCGCCGAGCTGATGAAGGCGATCTTCACCGAGTTCCACAGCCAGGTCAGCACCGGGAACGGCGGCTGGGTCACCGAGCCATCGGCATGCTGGTAGGGAATGCCAAGGGCCAGCGACCAGTGCTCCAGGGTCGGGTTGTCCGGCATCAGGCTGCCGGTGGCGAAGTTGCCTTCGCGGAAGCTGATCGACACCACCATCAGCAGCGGGAAGACGATCAGCGCGATGAAGCCGAGCAGACCTGCATGGGTCAGCCACAGGCGGTATTTCACGGATTTCGGTTGCACCATCGCCATGGCGGGTTCCTCAGACTTTGACTTTCGACAGTTTCAGGTTGAGCCAGGCCAGCGCGCCCACCACCAGGAAGATCAGCGTGGCGATGGCCGCCGCCAGGGCGAAGTTCTGCCCCGAGTCCTGGAAGGCAATGCGGTAGGTGTAGCTCACCAGCAGATCGGTGGTGCCGGCCGGGGTGGTGGCGCCGATGATGTCCGGGCCGCCGCGGGTCAGCAGGGTGATCAGCACGAAGTTGTTGAAGTTGAAGGCGAAGCTGGCGATCAAAAGCGGCGCCAGCGGCTTGATCAGAAGCGGCAGGGTGATCTTCAGCAGGTTGTCCAGGGGCGTGGCGCCATCCATCGCCGAGGCCTCGTAGAGGTCGCGCGGAATGGCCTGCAGCAGGCCCATGCACAGCAGCAGCATGTAGGGGTAACCCAGCCAGGTGTTGACCATCAGGATCATCGAGCGGGCCAGGGTCGGGTCGCTGAACCAGTCCGGGCGGATGCCGAACAGGCCGTTGAGCAACAGGTTGATCTCACCGAAGTTCTGGTTGAACAGGCCGCGGAACACCAGGATGGAGATAAAGGCCGGCACCGCGTAGGGCAGGATCAGCATCAGCCGGTAGAACGCCTTGCCGCGCACCAGATCCCACTGCAGCAGGCTGGCCAGGACCAGGCCGACGGCCAGGGTGAAGAGCACGGTGAGGCCGGCGAAGGCCACGGTCCAGACGAAGATCTCGAGGAAGGGCCCGCGGATGCTCGGGTCGGTCAGTACCCGGGTGAAGTTGCTGGTGCCGGCGAACACGGTGAAGCCCGGCGCCACCTTGTTGCCGTGGCTGTCGAGGTAGAAGCCGGTGGTATGGTCGGGCTCCAGGCGCTCGTTGCTACGCGTGTTGAGCAGGTCGCCGTTTTCCAGCAGGCGGTACAGCGGCTTGACCGCCGCCACCTCGCGCAGGCCGTACAGACGCAGCAGCTCGCCGTCGCTGCCGCGCAGCACCCACTGCTCCAGCTCGGCGCGGCGCTGGATCACCTCGCGCAGCGCCAGTGCCTCGCCCAGCTCGCCGGGTTCGCGTTCGGCCCTGAGCGCCAGCGGCTCGCCGGCCGCGTCGCCGGTCGCATCCCCAACGAGAGGCGGCGAGACGAACGCGCCGCGCTCGCCCTTGTCGACGCGCAAACGCAGCTCGCCGGCCTCATCGCGGTGCAGGCTGAAGGCGTAGCGCTCGCCGGCCAGGTAGGTCTGGCGCAGGTGATAGCGCTGCACCTACTCGAAGCTCAGCAGATTGCTGCCGCTGTAGTTGGTGAAGCCGATGCCCACGGTGTACAGCAGCGGAAAGATGACGAACACCAGCATGCCCGCCAACGCCGGGTAGATGTAGCGATGGGCGTAGGTGCGGCGGCTGATGAACACGTAGCTGGCGATGCCGGTGACCACCAGGCCGAGCAGGGCGAAGGCCAGTTGCTGCTGGGCATAGAGCGCCAGCACCAGGTACAGCGCCAGGACATTGAACAGGCCCCACAGGCTCCAGCGCAGGCCGGCACGTAGCGACGGCAGGGAAAACAGTTTCATGGGCGTACTGGCCACGGCGGCGGAAAGATTGACGACGGACATCAGGTTTATAGCCTCGGAGCGGAGCCGCCGCGACGCCAGGCGTCGACGGCGGCCGGATTTCACTTGGCGATGCGCTTGGCGGCGTCGTCCAGCGCGGCGTCCACGGTCTGCCGACCGGAGGTGATGTTGCTCAGCGCCGGCGCCATGGCCGACCAGAAGGCGCCCATCTCCGGCACGTTGGGCATCGGCTGGCCGAGCTGGGCGTTGTCGAAGGTGGCCTTGATCAACGGGTCACTGGCCAGCTCGGCCATATAGGCCTTGTTCGGCACGGCGCCGAGCGGCACGTCGGCGCTCACGGTCTTGAGCCCCTCGACCTGCAGCAGGTAGTTCTCGAGGAACTCCACGGCCAGCGCCTGGTTGGGGCTGGCGGCGTTCAGCGCGGCAGCCATCACCCCGCTGAAGGGTCGGCTGGGGGCATCGCCCACGGCGGGGATCGGCGCCACGCCGAAATCGATGCCGCTCTTCTTGGCGTTGGCCCAGGCCCAGGGGCCGCTGATGAACATGGCCGACTCGCCCTTGTTGAAGGCTGCCTCGGCGACGCTGTAGTCGGCGCCCTTGGGCATCACCCCGGCGTCGATCAGCGCCTTGAGGGTCTGCGCGCCCTGCTTGGCGCCGGCGTTGTTGACCCCGGTGCGACTGGTGTCGTAGCCGCCCTCGGCGGCGGCGAAGGCATAGCCGCCGTTGGCGGCCAGCAGCGGCCAGGTGAAGTAGGTGTTGTTGTAGTCCCAGAGGATGGCGCGCTTGCCGGACTTGGCCAGCTCGGCGTTGAGCGCCAGCACCTCGTCGAAGCTGGCCGGCGGGGTCGGCACCAGCGCCTTGTTGTAGAGCAGGCCGATGGCCTCGACCGCCATCGGGTAGCCCCACAGCTTGCCGCCGTAGGTCACCGCCTCCCAGGCGAAGTCCTCGATCTCGCCCTGGACCTTGGCGCTGGGGGTGATCGGCGAGATCAGCCCGCTCTGCGCCCATTCGCCAAGGCGGTCGTGGGCCCAGATGAAGATGTCCGGGCCGTTGCCAGTGGCGGCGGCCTGCTGGAACTTGTCGGTGGCACTGTCCGGATGGGCCACCTCGACGGCGATGCCGGTGTCGGCGGTGAAGCGCTCGCCGACCTTGGCCAGACCCTTGTAACCCTTGTCGCCGTTGATCCAGATGACCAGCTTGCCCTCCTCGATGGCGGCCTGGGCCGGCAGGGAATGGCTCAGGGTGGCGGCGAGGCCGATGGCGACTGCGCTGAGCAGCGTCTTGTTCATGTCTTGTTGTCCTCGTGGCTTCTTGTTTTTGATCCACAACCGCGGCGAGCCGGTGAGCGCTCTGCCAGCCCGGTCATCCTCGACCGAAAGGGCAAGCGCCACATCCTCCCCAGTCGCGCTCTCGAGGGCGTAGAAGCGGGGGCGTAGTCTGCCAGCGCCTCCCTGAAAAAAGTATGCACCCCTGCCCCTTCTGCGCCTGTTGCAGGCGGCGTGGTGCGGGTGTACTGGAGGCTCGCCAGTTGCGGGAGAACCCCATGCGCCGCCCTTCGTTGCCTACTTCGCTCACCACCCTGGCCTGCGCCCTGCTCTGCCAGTTTGCCAGCGCCGAGCCGCAGCTGCAGGCCTGGCTGGATCAACGGCCAGTGCCGCTGCAATGGAATAACTCCGCGCCGCAGCGCTACAGCGTCGAGCTGGAACTGAGCGCCGGCCAGTTGCGTCTGCAGGCGCCCAATGCCAGCGGCAGCGCCCAGCCGCTGGCCTTGTACCAGCGTCAGGACTGGCACGCGGGCAGCTCACTCAGCCTGCAGATCGGCGAGCCCGGCCGCTATCGCCTGCTGTTTCAGGAAGACGCCCAGCCCCATCTGCGCCTGCTGCCGCTGCGCGAGCAGGCGCCGCGCAGCACCTGCCGCACCTGGCAGGGCGAGGCGCTGAGCGTCGCGGTCGGCCAGGTATTCGCCGATGGCGAGGTGCTGCGCGATGCCTACAGCGGCCAGTTGGCCACGGTGGAAAACGGCCGTATCGAGCTGACCCCGGCGGCGCATAGCGACGGCCTGCTCCTGCTCGAGCCAACCGAGCCGGCGCCAGCGCCCGCCCACGACTGGCGCAATGCCACGGTGTATTTCGCTATCACCGACCGCTTCGCCAATGGCGATACCGGCAACGACCGCAGCTACGGGCGCCAGCCCGACGGCGAGCAGGAGATCGGTACCTTCCATGGCGGCGACCTGCGCGGCCTGACCGGCAAGCTCGACTACCTGCAGCAGCTGGGGGTCAACGCACTGTGGATCACCGCGCCCTTCGAGCAGATCCATGGCTGGGTCGGCGGCGGTGACAAGGGCGACTTTCGCCATTACGCCTATCACGGTTACTACGCCCTGGACTTCACCCGCCTGGACGCCAACATGGGGACGGAAGACGAGCTGCGCGAGCTGATCGCCCAGGCTCACGCCCGCGGCATCCGCGTGCTGTTCGACGTGGTGCTCAACCACCCCGGCTATTCGACCCTGGCCGACATGCAGGCGCTCGGCTTCGGCGCGCTGCGCGGCGGCATGCAGCAGTACCTGCCGCCGCGCTGGAGCGACTGGCAGCCGGAGAGCTTCGAGAACCTGCACGCCTACCACAACCTGATCGACTACCAGCACGACGCCTGGCGCCAGTGGTGGGGCAAGGACTGGGTACGCGCCGACATCGCCGACTATGACAGCCCGCCCAGCGTGCTGGTCGACCCGCGCCAAGGCTCGCTGGCCTTCCTCCCCGACTTCAAGACCGAGAGTCAGCAGCCGGTGTCCCTGCCGCCCTTCCTGCTGCGCAAGGCCGACACCCGCGCCGTGCCACGCGAGGGCTACCGGGTGCGCGACTATCTGGTGGAATGGCTGAGCTTCTGGGTGCGCGAATTCGGCGTCGACGGCTTTCGTGCCGATACCGTCAAGCACGTCGAACTGGAGAGCTGGGCGGCGCTGCGCCAGGCAGCCGACAAGGCTCGCGCCGAGTGGTCGGCGGCCAACCCCGATGATCCCATGAGCGGCAGCCCGTTCTGGATGGTCGGCGAGGTGTTCGGCCACGGCCCGCAGGCCAGCGTTTACCAGGACCACGGCTTCGACGCGCTGATCAACTTCGACTTCCAGGGCGAGCTGGCCGCCAGGGGCAGCGAGTGCCTGCGCCAGATCGAGGACGGCTACCGCGACTACGCCGAGCTGCTGGCCAACGACGCGCGGCACAACTTCATGAGCTACGCCTCGTCCCACGACACCTCGCTGTTCTTCGCCGACCAGGGCCATCAACTGGCGCGCCAGCGCGGCCTGGCCGGAGCCCTGCTGCTGGCACCCGGCGCGGTGCAGATCTACTACGGCGACGAAAGCGCGCGCCCGCTCGGGCCCACGGGTTCGGACCCGCACCAGGGCACGCGCTCGTCGATGAACTGGGACGCCCAGCAGCAGGCGCCCATCGCCGAACTGCTGGCGCACTGGCGCCTGCTCGGCCAGTTCCGCGCGCGCCACCCGGCCATCGGCGCCGGCCGCCACCAGCAGCTGTCCACCCAGCCCTACGCCTTCGCTCGCACCCTGGGCAAAGACCGGGTGGTGATAGTGCAAGGGCGATAAGCGCATATGCCAACGCCAACCCGTAGGGTGTGCTGTGCTCACCAACAGGAGCCGATATGACACCCGAACAACAACGCCGCCAAAGCCAACTGGCCTTCGCCGCCAGCCGCGCCGAACTGGAGGTGGGCTCGCTCGCCGGTTGCCCGCTGCCCCTCGAACACCTGCTGACCACCCGCCCCGGCAGCCCCTGGGTACGTCGCCACTTCGCCGGTGGGCTGACCGCCGAGGTCTACCAGCTGGAGGCCAGCGGCCGCCTGTGGACCCTCAAGCGCGCACGCCACCCGTGCAAGGTGCGCAACCCCGACGGCCAGACCTCCTTTCTCAACGAAGTGCAGCGCCGCGGCGAACTGCAGGCGCTCAAGCGCCAGGCGGACTGGCACGAGGCCCTGGCCGGCATCGTCGAGACCCGTTACGCCAGCTACCGCCACGGCCTGCTGCTGTCGCCCTGGATCGCAGGCGAGGCGATCGGCGAATGGGACGAGCGGCGCCTGCTGCAGCTGTTCGATACGCTGCTGGCGCTACTGCAGCTGGGCTTCTTCGAGTGGGACCTGTGCCCGGGCAACCTGCTCGACGACGGCTGCATCCGCTTGTTCGACTTCGGCTATATGTACCGCTTCGACCCGCTGCGCGCGTGCAACAGCAACGGGCTGCTGACCCCGCAGCACCACGGCGCCGAGCGCTTCGAAACGCGCTGCTACTACGCCCACCTGCTGCACCTGGAACGCGAGCGCGGACAGAGCGCCGCGCTGGCCGCGCTGGAACTGGAAAAGCGCATCGCCCTGGAGTGCTACCGGCGCCTGCGCAGCCATCTGGCTGGACGCGGCGCCAGCGCCACGGTACTGGCCTGGCTGCAACGCATCATCGACCAGTGGCAGGACGCGCTGGGCGGCGGCCTCGACGGCCTGTACCTGCGCGAGGCCTGGCGCTCGCACCTGAGCGATCTGGAGGACGACCTCGGCGGCCAGACCTGCACGCCGCTGACCCTGCAGCGCATCGCCTGGCTGCAACGCTGCCTGGACGAATGCGGCGCCCAGCTGCGGCGCCTGGAACTGCTCGAAGGCCGCACCCCGGACGCCTGGCGCGCCGAGCTGGAACAGGCGCTGCAGCAGGCGCATGAGTGGCAGGTTGGTGAATAGGCAGAGCTAGCAGGCCGTTGAAAAACGTAGGCGAGGCAGCCAATGCAAGGCAAAAATAGGCGAAAAAGCGGAGTTTACGAGCTGTAAATGAGCATTTTGATCGGACTCGCGCACGAGCCTGTTTTTAACGCAGCAGTAGCAACGCAGATAGTTTTTCAACAGCCTGCTAGGCGGCCCCGCGCGCCCCCTACAAAGGCCTGCCGTGTTCTCAGGGTGCGCCGCGGAGCACCGCGGCCTCGGCGGCTCTTTCTGCATACCCCATCCAGCGGCGACAACTCGACCGGACCGGGAATAGGCGCCGGCCTGGCAGATCGGCGTTTATCCCTGGTGCGCACGGCGCACCCTAGGGCTCGCCGCACCATATCCGCAGACTTACATATCGGCGTATCGGCACCATCGTAGGGTGCGCCGTGCGCACCGAGCTTGCGCGGTCACTCGCCGAACGCTCTCTCATCCTCCGCCACCCCGCCCCAATCCGCCGGATACACGCCTTCGCGCAGCAGGCACCGATCGCTCAGGTCAGGTAGCGGGCGCACAGCGCCTGCTGCTCGGCCACCATGGCCGCCTGGCGCTCGCTGCTCTCGGTGATACCGACGATGCGCTGCATGTTGTCCTCGGCCACCGCGTGGATGTCGTGCATGCTGCGCGTCACGTCTTCGGCAGCCAGGCGCTGCTGGGCGGTGGCCTGGCTGATCTGCCGCGACATGCCGGCGATGGCGCCGACCTGCTCGTGGATCCGCTGCATCGCCTGATCGGCCTCGCCGACCTGGGCCAGGTTGGCCTGCATGTGCTGGCGGCTCAGCTCCAGCGACTGTACCGCCGCCTGGATGCCCTGCAGCAGACCGTCGATATGCGACTGGATCTCGCCGGTGGAGCTGGCCGTGCGCAAGGCCAGGCTGCGCACCTCGTCGGCGACCACGGCGAAGCCGCGGCCCTGCTCGCCGGCACGCGCCGCCTCGATGGCCGCGTTGAGGGCCAGCAGGTTGGTCTGCTCGGCGATGCTGCGGATCACCGCGAGGATCTGGCCGATGCGCTGCCCGCCGACCTCGACCTCGGCGATCTCGGCCACGCTGCCCTGCAGCTGCTGCGCTAGCGCCCGGGTGCTGCGGATGGTGCCGGCCATGATCTGGCTGCCGCTGTCGACGCAGGCGCCGACGCTGTCGACCCGCCGCGCGGTCTGCTCGGCATGCACCGCCACCTCGGCGAAGCTCGATTCCATCTGGGTCAGGCTGGCGGCCAGCGCACCGATGCTCGAGCGCTGCCGATCCAGGCCCTGGCGCGCCTCGGCGCAGGAATCGGCATTGCCACGGGCGATGGCGTCCTGCTGATCGGCGGCGCGGCCCAGCTGCGCCAGGGCGTCGCGTAGGTTGCCGGCGACCCGATTGACGTCCGCCGCGACCCGGCCGAACTCGTCTGCCCGCTGGTAATCGCAGCGGCCGCGCAGATCGCCCTCGGCCAACCGGTTCAGCGCGCCGGACACCGCTCCCAGCGCCCGGCGCATGGTGCGGCTGAGCCAAACGCCCATGCTCAGGGCGATGCCGAGCGACAGCGCGGCCAGCCACAGCAGGCGATCGAAGCCGCGCCGATAGGTCAGGCGCGCCTGTTCGAGCTGCGCCCGGGCGTCGCGCTCGCTCGCCTCGATCAGTTGCCCGACCTGCTCGCCCACCTGCGCCTGCAACGCCTGCAGCTGGCGCTTGCGCTCCTGGTTAGCCTGCTTGTCGGCGAGCCAGCCGGCGTACTGGGCCAGCGCGCCCTGGCCGTCGAGCAGCAGGTTGCGCTTGATCTCGGCGAACTCGCTCCGATAGGTATGCACATAGTCGGTGCGACTGTCCTGGTGGGGCAGTAGGTCGTCCAGCACCCGCCCCAGCTTGTCATGCAGATTGGGCAGGCGTTCCCTGACCTTGGCCTCGGCCTGCTGCAGGCGCTGCGGCGAGGCGCTGCCGACCGCATCGAAGACCAGTGCCTCGACCTGCTCCAGCGGAATGATGAACTGCTTGAGCGAGTAGGCGACGTAGTCGTCCTTGGTGACCGCCTGCACCCTGAGCAGGTCCTGCTTGAAGCGCGACAGTTGCAGCTGCAGGTTGCGCAGCGTCACCGCAGTGCGCTCGACCCGCGCCAGCACCTGGCGCTGCGCCTCCAGCAGTTCGCGGCTCTGCGCGTCCAGCTGCGGCAGCAACTGCCCCAGCCGCACCAGCTCGGCCTGTTCGGCGCCGTTCCCCAGGGTCCGCATGACGTCCAGGCGGGCGTCGACCCGTTCGGCATGCTGCCCATGCGCGGTGGCGAAGGCCTCGAGTTCCTCGGCGCGTTCGGCGCCGAGGGCATCGGACAGGTTCTGGGTCAGGCCCTGCAGGGCACTGAAGAAGCTCTGGCTGGCCTGCAGCCGCGCGGCGCTGTGGGCGATGCGTTCGCCCGAGCCCTGCAGCTCGCCGATGGCGCTCAGGCTGCTGCCGCCGAGCAGCACCAGCAGCAGGGCCAGCGCCGCGATCAGCAGGTACAGCCGCGGCAGGAAGCCGACCTTGAAGGCGGTCAGCCGGTTTACAAGAGGGGACAACATCGATCTCTCCTGTCGATAGAGACCGGGCCGCCGGGAACGGCGCGGCGGCCCGGCAGACTCAGAAGCCGCCGCTGGTGGTGGCCCCGGCCGTAACCGTCAGGCTATTGTTGCCTCCCGGCTGCCAGGTCTTGACCTGCGCCGGGTCGCTCTCGTTACGGATGATGCATTTCCACTCCAGCTGCTGGCCGGCCGGCAGGGCGATGCTGCCCTTCCAGGTCGGGTAGGCGCTGGTGTCGCTCAGGCGCACGGCGCCGGCCGCGCTCCAGTTGCCCAGCTGGGCGACGTTACCCACCACATAGACGCTGTCGCCCCACTGGGTCACGCCGTTGTCGCAGCGGAAGTTGACGCTGACCAGCTCGCCCTGATCTTCATCGTCACCCTGGCCGCTGCGCCAGATACGGATCGCGCCGTTGTCGGCGTTGAGCGCCTCGGTGAAGTCGCCGCTGGCCACCTGGCCGGGCGAGTCCAGGTTGGAGTCCAGGGCGATCAGCAATTGCTGCTGGCTGCCGCCGACCGTCGCCACCAGGCCGGAATAACCCGAATGGAACTGGATCGCCGAGGCGGCCTTGACCCCGGCGGCGCGGCGGATCTGGATCAGCTGGCGGATGAAGTCGCCATGGCCCCAGTCATACATGTGCGGCCAGTACACCACCGGCGTACCCGGGCTGCTGAGGATGTAGGCATAGGCCTGCTTGAGCCGCGCATCCGGCAGCGGCCAGTGGTGCTGGCCGCCGTGCGGGCCAGGCGAGTAGCCGGTGTCGTGGTTGTCGACGAAGGTCACCGCCACCTCGCGCCAGCGCGCATCGGGGTTGCCGTTGAGGCCGTGGCGCCAGTCGGCGATGCCGCCGTTCTGCATGCGCTCCTTGAGGGCGAAGTCGAACACCGTGCACTTGGCGCGATCGGACCAGTCCTTGAGAATCTGCTGCCAGCTGGCGCCGTTGCGCCAGTCCCAGCTCGGGTACTCGCCCGGCGCCTTCCACAGCTCGCCGAGGCAGAAGCCGTTGTCGTGGGCATCGCTCATCCAGTTGGCGACCCGCTCGCCGGCGTAGCCGCGGACGAAGTCGAAGCGAAAGCCCCCGGCGCCATACTGGCTGCGCAGCCTGGCGAACTCGTCGCGGAACATCGCGTAGTTCTGCGGGTGGCCGGTATTGAGGTCGGCGTCGCCGCCCATGAAGCGGTCGCCGTCGTCGCAGTCGTTGGCGTAGTTGCCCGGGTCATTGCAGTCGTGGCGCCACAGCCCCTGTCCGGCCGGCAGGTTGATCTCTTTGTCCGGGTAGCCGCGGTTCATGTGGTTGGGCACCACGTCGTAGATGGGTTTGACCCCGGCCGCGTTGAGCGCGCTGGCGGCCTGCCTGAGCAGGCTGTCGCTGCCATAGCGGCCGTTCTTGTTGAAGTCGTGCCAGAAGTAGCCTTCGCCACCGCCCGAGGTGCCGTTGCCGGGGTCGCTCCAGCTGGAGAAGTCGCGCCAGGGCACCGGCATCCAGATCGCACTGAAGCCGTCGGCGGCCAGGGTCGGCGCCATGCTGGCCAACGTCGCGTACCAGTTGCTCGAGGTCCGCACGGTATTCCAGTGAAAGCCCTGGAGGATGATTTCGTCGCCGCCGTGGTAGCGCACGCCGCTGGCGGTCTTGCCCGGCGCGTCCGCCGCCCTGACCAGGTTGCCCCAGGGGTAGGCGAGCGGGACCATGGCCAGCACCAGGCCGGCCATTCGCAGGTATCGGTTCATCTTGAAGCTCCGTTCTTGTCATTGTTGTGAGCATCCGACTACGGGGGACAGCCCCCGGATGGACTGATCGGAGCACCGCGCGGGCGACCCGATCACGGCAGCCTGCCGCGCCTGGCCGCGCCGCCAAACCTCCCCCGCGCACTTTCTGCAGGCGTAGGGCGCAGGCGTAGAAATTCCGCCTGCCAGCCATACCCCCGCCGCTTCGCTACGCCCTGCCGCTCCGCCTCGAAAAAAGCGCCCCGGGGAGGATGTCGTGGCGCCTTGCCTTGCCCGACTCTTGCCCGCAGCGCCACCGGGCCGACTGCCTGCCCTGTCGCGCCCAGTCAGTCCGACACCGAATCCAACAAGAAAGAAGGACCCACGATGAATACCAAGCAACCCGCCCAGCTGCTGCGTCCCAGCGCCCTGTTCGCCGCCATGCTGCTGGCCACCCCGGCCCTGGCACTGGACTTCCATGGCTACATGCGTTCCGGCATCGGCGCCACCGCCGGCGGCGGCGACCAGGCCTGCTTCCAGGCGGCCGGCGCACCGGCCAAGTACCGCCTCGGCAACGAATGCGAGACCTATGCCGAGATCGGTCTCGGCCACGAGGTCTGGAAGGAAGGCGAGCAGAGCTTCTATCTCGACAGCATGATCGCCTACAAGTCGGATCAGGCTAACGACTGGGAAGCCACCGACAGCGAAGGCGGAAGTGCCTTCAACAACGGCACCAGCTCGATCCGCCAGTTCAACGTGCAGGCCAAGAACTTCCTGCCGGCCCTGCCCGGCGCCACCCTGTGGGCCGGCAAGCGCTACTACAAGCGCAACGACGTGCACATCAACGATTACTACTACTGGGACGTCTCCGGCCCCGGCGCCGGTATCGAGGACATCGACCTGGGCTTCGCCAAGGCGCACGTGGCCTGGATGCGCAACAACGATGGCGACTACGTCTACGAAGGCACCGGCACCGGTACCAACGTGGCCAACGACACCCTCGACCTGCGCCTGACCGACATCGACTTCAACACCGACGCCAAGCTGGAGCTCGGCTACGACTATGGCAAGGCCAACCTGAGCGACCTCCAGGAGAAGGACCCCGGCTACACCAACCAGAAGGGTCATCTGGTCACCGTACAGCACATCCAGGGCAACTGGTTCGGCGGCTTCAACAAGCTCGCCCTGCAGTACGGCACCGACGGCATCATCGGCAGCACCGGGCGCAACAGCACCGGCAACAGCGACGGCAAGATGTTCCGTCTGGTCAACCAGGGCGTGGTCGGCCTGACCGACAACATCGAGATGATGTACGTGCAGATCTACGAGGATAAGGACTTCGACAACGACTCGGGGCAGACCTGGACCTCGTTCGGCGTGCGCCCGGTGTACAAGTGGACCAACACCATGAGCACCGCGCTGGAGTTCGGCTACGACCATATCGACCCGCAGGCCAAGGGCGAGAAGTCCCGCGACCTGAAGAAAGTCACCCTGGCCCAGCAGTGGTCGGCCGGCCGCAGCTTCTGGGCACGTCCGCAGATCCGTGTGTTCGCCACCTACGCCATGTGGGACGGCGGCAAGTACAACGCCGCCAGCGAATCCATCGATGCCGGCGACGACAACGGCCTCACCTTTGGCGTCCAGGCTGAAGCCTGGTGGTAAGCAGTCGGGCATCCGTTGCATCCGGCTGCCCAGCAATACCGTAACGCTGCTCCTGTGGTCCTTGCCCCGGTTCTGCAATAGGCCGGGGCCTTTTACCAGGCGTGACATAAAAAGAGGAATAACCCATGCCACCGTTCAAGATCGCCAGCCTCGCGCTGCTCACCGTTCTGCTAACCGGCTGCGCCAGCGAGCCGCTGCGCCGCATCGATGCCCTGAGCAGTAGTCTGGCCCCTTTGCAGACCTCCGCCGGCAGCGCCGAACAGGCCCTGGCCGCCGCGTCATCCTGCTGCGCCTCGCTGCGCGAGCTGCCCTACCAGCCGATCCCGGTGAACTTCAGCGGCGAGGTGCGCATCGACACCAGCGCGCCCGCCTTCGCCTTCGACAGCGGCAAGAGTTTTTTCCGCGCCTTCCAGCTGCCGGCCTCGAGCAAGTCGTTCGAGATCCGCCTGTACAGCCAGGCCGGCGACACGGTGCTGGCGCCCAATGCCATGCTGCTCGACAGCCGGTTCCGCGTCACCCGCCTGCTCGGCGCCGAGGATTTCGTCTACGCCCCGGCTTCCGGCTTCAAGGGCGACAGCCTGGACGCGCGCCTGCGCGTCGACCGCCTGTACCCGGACAACCCCGGCAACGAACACTACCTGGTGCTCTACACCAGCGAGGCGCAGATGCGCGGCCAGACCGTCATCGAGCACCCGGCCAAGGCCTTCGCCCGCGCCCTCGGCAACGAGGCGCCGAACATTCCCGACCCGGTGGCCCAGCATGCGCCGGTGGGGGTGATCAAGATGGTGCTGATCGAGGACCAAGTGGCCGGCCAGCAGGCCAACAGCTACGTGCCGCCGTTCAGCATCGGCCGCGAGATGGGCAACCAGCTGCCCAGCGTGCCGGCCCCGGCCGTGCTGCCGGAAACCCAGGCCTACTACCGCCAGGGCATCGACGCCGCGCTGGCGAGCAAGGACCTCGAACGCGCCCTGCGCCTGGCCGACGAAGCGGGCCGGGTCGGCGACGACAGCGCCAAGGCCTACCTGCTCGAACGCATCCAGATCCGCTGAAACGATCGTCCCGGGGTGACCCGGCCGGCGTCAATGCCGTAGCCGTAGGAGCCCCGCCCCGGGGCGAAGCTGTGCTGGCTCCGGGTTGCCGTCCCGCGCATTCGCCGCGGGGCGCGGCTCCTACAGAGGCGGGCAGGCTTGACGACTGACCGCCCAACCAGAGGTCGATATGAGAACAACAATAAGGCTCGCGACACTGATTCTGCTGTGCACCGCCCCCTGGCCAGCCCTGGCCTTCGAGAAGAACGTGCTGACCGTCTGGATCGGCCAGGACAAGGGCTTCAACGGCCTCGCCGAGATCGGCCAGCGCTTCACCGCCGACAGCGGCATGCCGGTCAGGGTCGCCACCCCGGACGACCTCGCCGTCCAGTACGACAAGTTCGCCGCCACCACCAAGGGCCCGGATATCGTCATCTTCGCCCATGATCGCTTCGGCTCGTGGATCAACAACGGCCTGCTCGAGCCGCTCCAGCCCAGCGCAGAGGCCCTGCAGCGCGCCCCCGGCTTCGCCTGGGAAGCGCTGACCGTGGGTACCCAGCGTTTCGGCTATCCCCTGGCCACCGAGGTGGTCAGCCTGCTCTACAACCGCGAGTTGGTTGCCAGCGCGCCGCGCAGCCTCGCCGAGGTCACCGCACTGGACCGGCGCCTGCGCACGCAGGGCAAGCGCGCCATCGCCTGGGACTACAACAACCTGTACTTCTCCTGGCCGATCATCGCCGGTGCCGGCGGCTACAGCCTGCACAAGCAGAGCGGCATCTACGACCTGGCCGATGTCGGCGTCGCCACCCCTGGCGCCATCACCGGCATGCAAGCGCTCAAGCAACTGCTCGACGACGGCGTGCTGGAACCCGGCGACGATTACGCCAGCGCCCTGGACGGCTTCAAGCAGGGCCGCATCGCCATGATCGTCAACGGCCCCTGGGTGTGGAACGAGCTGCGCGACGCCGGACTCGACTTCGCCATCGACTATGTACCGGGCATCGACGACGCGCGCCGGGGCAGGCCCTTCGTCGGCATCCTCGCCGCCGCGATCAACGCCAACAGCCCGCACAAGACGCAGGCACAGCGCTTTGTCGAGAACTACCTGAGCAGCGCCGAGGGCCTGCACAGCCTCAACGCCGACAAACCGCTGGGCGCGGTGGCCAACCACGAGGTCATGGCCGCGCTGCGCCACGACCCGCTGATCGAACACACTTACGAGTCCGCCGCCAGCGGCGAGATCATGCCGGACATCCCGGAGATGAAGCGCTTCTGGGCTCTGTTCAGCTCTCGTCTGGGCGCCATGTTCAAGGGCGAGAAGCCGATCGCCGCCACCCTGGAAGAGATCGCCCAACGCCTGCGCGCCGCCGGCGAGGTGCAGGCCTGGCGCCGTCGCCACTACCCGACTGCCGACTCCGCGGCGGGGCCATCCTGAGCGACCCCACTCTCCAATCCCCTCCAGGGAAATTCGGGCGGCCTCGGCCGCTCTTTTTTTTGGCGATCCCGGGCCGGGTTCAAGGCTGCCGGCTCTGCTGGTGCGTATGGCACAGCCTGCGCTCGTGCGCCGCAATCGCGCTCTATTAGCGGCTGAGCAATGCCTGCGGCTGCCTCCCCAGACGCGCCGGTATGGTGTCACTCGTTGCATCTTCTCTTTCGAATATTCCGGCTTGTCTACCTTCGGCACGGCTGATCCAGCCCACGCCGATTGCGGGGGATATCGGCGGGTTTCAAATATACGGATACCTGCATATGTTATGGCCCGACATTCAACCCGCGGACGCCGTCATGGCCGAACTGCTGACCCCCACCACCGTCTTCAAGTGCCTGGCCGACGACACCCGGGTGCGCCTGATGCTGCTGATCGCCCGCGAGGAGGAGCTGTGCGTCTGCGAACTGACCTGCGCCCTCGGCGAGAACCAGCCCAAGGTCTCGCGCCACCTGGCCCAGCTGCGCAGCGGCGGCCTGCTGGCCGACCGCCGCCAGGGCCAGTGGGTCTACTACCGCCTGCACCCGCACCTGCCGGACTGGGTGATCGCCGTGCTCGACGCCACGCTGGCGGCCAACAGCCACTGGCTGAACCCGGACAGCAAGCGCCTGGCCGCCATGGGCGAGCGCCCGCAACGCAGCGCCGCCTGCTGCTGAATTTCCCACCTGCTGAACGAGGCCAAGGCCATGAGCATCAAAGTCGGTATCAACGGATTCGCCCGCCTGGCCCTGCGCGCCGCCTGGGACTGGCCGGAACTCGAGTTCGTACGGATCAACGACCCGGCCGGCGACGCCGCCACCCACGCCCACCTGCTCAACTTCGACTCGGTGCACGAGGCCGGCAGCGACGGCGACTGCGTGGTAGTCGGCGGCCAACGCATCGCCGTCACCGCGAACAAGGCCATGTTCCTCAACGTTGCGCACAGCCTAGGCGGCCCCGCGACACCCTACTGGATAACCTTATGCACGCCCTCGCCCGGCTCACCCCCGAAGTGCGCCAGTACCTGCTGGTCACCGGCAACTACTGGGCCTTCACCCTCACCGACGGCGCGCTGCGCATGCTGGTGGTGCTGCACTTCCACAGCCTGGGCTATACGCCGCTGGCCATCGCCGCGTTGTTCCTGTTCTACGAGATCTTCGGCGTCGTCACCAACCTGCTGGGCGGCTGGCTCGGTGCACGCATCGGCCTGAACCGCACCATGAACCTGGGGCTGGCGCTGCAGGTGCTCGCCCTGCTGATGCTGACGGTGCCGGCGGCCATGCTCACGGTGCCCTGGGTAATGGGCGCGCAGGCACTGTCCGGCATCGCCAAGGATCTCAACAAGATGAGCGCCAAAAGCGCGATCAAGCTGCTGGTGCCGGACAGCCGGCAAGGCACGCTGTATCGCTGGGTGGCGCTGCTGACCGGCTCGAAGAACGCGCTCAAGGGCGTCGGCTTCTTCCTTGGCGGCGCCCTGCTCGGCCTGCTCGGCTTCGCCGGCGCGGTGCTGGCCATGGCCCTGGCGCTGCTGAAGCAGGACCTGGGCAGGGCCAAGGCCAAGCCCAAGTTCCGCGACCTGCTGTCCAAGAGCCGGGCGATCAATATCCTCTCGGCCGCCCGCCTGTTTCTGTTCGGCGCGCGCGACCTGTGGTTCGTGGTGGCCCTGCCGGTGTACCTGGCCACTGTGTTCGGCTGGGACTTCTGGTGGGTCGGCGGCTTCCTCGCCGTCTGGATCATCGGCTATGGCATCGTCCAGAGCCTGGCCCGGCGATCACCGGCAAGCGCAGCGGCCAGGTGCCGGACGGCCGCGCCGCCTGCGTCTGGGCCGCGCTGCTGGCCGGCCTGCCGGCAGCCATCGCCCTCGGCCTGGACCGCCCCCTGCCGGCACAGACGGTGCTGATCGGCGGCCTGCTGGCGTTCGGCGCGCTGTTCGCGGTCAACTCCTCGCTGCACAGCTACCTGATCGTCAGCTACGCCCAGGAAGACGGCGTGTCGCTGGACGTAGGCTTCTATTACATGTCCAACGCGCTGGGCCGGCTGCTCGGCACCCTGCTCTCGGGCTGGGTGTTCCAGGGCTGGGGCCTGGCGGCCTGCCTGTGGCTGTCGAGCGCCTTCGTGCTGCTGGCGGCGCTGATCTCGCTGGGCCTGCCGCGCCATCGCGCCTAGCGGGTCAGGGCGCGCGCATACCCCGCGCCGCCTCGGCCAGATAGAACCAGGTCGGCGCATCCAGCTGCAGCTCGGCGCCGGCCAGGGCCTCCTCGATGCGCGACTCGCGCAGGCTGCCGAGAATCGGCACCGGGCGTCCCGGCAGGCGCCGCAGCCAGGCCAGGGCAACCTGCAGCGGGGTTGCCTGCAGCGCCGCCGCCACCTCCTCCAGCGCCTGCTGCAGCGCCGGGGCGAAACGGCCTCCGGCCAGAGGCGACCAGGCCAGCACCTGCAGACCGTCGGCCTGCAGCGCCTGCAGACGACCGTCCCACACCGCCTGCTGGGCGGCGAGCGACAGCTCGATCTGGTTGCAGCGCAGCGGCAACTCGCGCCCCAGCACCTGCCAGTGCAGCGGCTCGGCGTTGGACAGGCCGATCCAGCCGACCTTGCCGGCCTCAACCAACGCCTGCAGCGCCCGCGCCACTTCCTCGACCTGCAGCAGCGGATCGGGACGATGCAGCAGGAAGCCGTGCAGCTGCTCGACGCCCAGGCGCTGCAGCGAGGCCTCCACCGCCCGGGTCAGGTAGCGGGCGCTGCTGTCGTAGTGCTTGACCCGCCAGCGCGAAACGTCCTGCGCCGCCGGCACTATGTCGGCCTTGCTGATCAGCTGCAGGCGCTGGCGCAGCGCCGGACGCAGGCGCAGGGCGGCGCCGAAGCGCGCCTCGCACTCGCCCAGGCCGTAGATATCGGCGTGGTCGAAGCCGTTGAGGCCACGCTCGATGCAACGCTCGATAAAGCCGAGCAGCGCCTGCGGCGTGGCCAGTTCGGCACACTCGAGCAGGCGCATCATGCCCAGCAGCAGCGGCTGCTGGAGCGCGAATGTGGTCATAAGGGGATTCCAGGGAATCGGTGGTGCGCTCGGCGCACCCCAGGAAATAGTGGCGGAGCGGGTGCGCCGTGCGCACCAACCGGGTCGGTGGCGGCGCGTGACGATTGACCGTGGCCCGATCTAGCCAGCGCCGCCGCCCTATCAATCCAGCAGCTGCAAGGCCTCGGCGCTGCACTGCCGGATACGCGCCCAGTCGCCCTGCTCGACCCACTCACGCTGGAACATCCAGGTGCCGCCAACGCACATCACGTTGGGCTGGGCCATATAGCGCTGCAGGTTGTCCGGGCCAATGCCGCCGGTGGGGCAGAAACGCACGCCGCCGAACGGGCCGGCCAGCGCCTTGAGCGCGGCGACGCCGCCGCACACCTCGGCCGGGAACAGCTTGAAGCGGCGATAGCCGAGGGCGTAGCCGACCATCAGCTCGGAGGCGCTGCTCACGCCCGGCAGCAGCGGTACCGGGGCGTCCAGGGCGGCCAGCAGCAGCTCGCGGGTGCTGCCCGGGGTGACGATGAACTGGGCGCCGGCCTCGATGGCGGCGGCCAGCATTTGCTCGTCGAGCACGGTGCCGGCACCGACGCACAGCTCGGGGCGCTCGGCGCGCAGGCGACGAATCGCCTCCAGGCCGTGCTCGGAGCGCAGGGTCACCTCCAGCACGCGCAGGCCACCGGCCGCCAGCGCGTCGGCCAGCGGCAGGATGTCCGCCTCGCGGGCGATGGTGATCACCGGCATGATCCGCGCCTGAGCGCAGATGCGGTCGATCTCGGCGATGTGTTCGGCCATGCGCGCGCGCTGGCCTTCGTTGGGGCTGGTCATGTCAGGGGCACCAATAGATTTCGAGAGGGGAATGCAGGAAGGCGCGGATCGGCATGCTCGCCACCTCGCCGGGCGCCAGCGCCTCGGCCAGGGTGGCCAGCTTGGCCTGGCCGTGGATCGCCAGCAGCGGCAGGCGCGCGCCGGCCAGCAGCGGCAGGGTCAGGGTCAGGCGCTGCGCCGGCTGGCTCGGCGCCTGCATCGGCAGCACCCGGCGCGGGCAGTCGGCGCGCAGCGCCTGGTCGAGATTGGGACTGTCCGGGAACAGCGAGGCGGTGTGGCCGTCGTCGCCCATGCCCAGTACCAGCACGTCGATCGGCGGCAATTCGGCAAAGGCCGCATCGGCCAGCTCCGCCGCCTGCTCCAGGCTGCCGGCAACCCGGTACAGGCCGAGGAACTGCGCCTCGGAGGCCGCGCCACGCAGCAGATGACGACGCACCAGCGCCTCGTTGCTGCTGGCGTGGTTGACCGGCACCCAGCGCTCGTCGGCCAGGCTCACCAGCACCTGCGCCCAGGGCAGCGCCTGCTGCGCCAGGGCCTCGAAGAAGGCCACCGGGCTGCGCCCGCCGGACACCACCAGGGTGGCGCTGCTACGGTTGTCGATGGCCTGGCGCAGGGCGTCGGCCACGCGCAGGGCCAGGGCATCGGCATGCGCCTCTGCGCTGACATCGCTACGGGCAATCACACCCGTGGGCAGTTCAAGGTCAGAGATCGCCATACCAGCTCCTCCCGTCACGAGTGATCAGTGCCACCGAGGCCATCGGGCCCCAGCTACCGGCGGTATAGGGTTTCGGCGCCTCGCCGAGCTGCTTCCAGCCGGCGATCAGCTGGTCGCACCACTGCCAGGCGTATTCGATTTCGTCCTTGCGCACGAACAGGTTCTGGTTGCCGCGCATCACTTCCAGCAGCAGACGTTCGTAGGCATCGGGAATCCGCGCGCTGCGGTAGGTATCGGAGAAGCTCAGCTGCAGCGGGCCGCTGCGCAGCTGCATGCCCTTATCCAGGCCCTGATCCTTGGTCAGCACCTGCAGGGCGATGCCCTCGTCCGGCTGCAGGCGGATGATCAGCTTGTTGCCGATCAGCTGGCGCTGCTCAGGGGCGAAGATGTAGTGCGGCGGCGCCTTGAAGTGGATGACGATCTGCGACAGCTTCTGCGGCATGCGCTTGCCGGTGCGCAGATAGAAGGGCACGCCGGCCCAGCGCCAGTTGCGGATGTCGGCACGCAGGGCGACGAAGGTTTCGGTGTCGCTCTGGGTGTTGGAATTCTCTTCCTCCAGATAGCCCGGTACCGGCCGTCCATCGCTGCTGCCAGCGACGTACTGGCCACGCACCACGCGCTGGCCGAGCTGCTCGACGCTGATCGGCTCCAGCGCCTTGAGCACCTTGACCTTCTCATCGCGAATGCTGTCGGCGGACAGGTCGCTGGGCGGGTCCATGGCGATCAGGCAAAGCAGCTGCAGCAGGTGGTTCTGGATCATGTCGCGCAGTTGCCCGGCCTGATCGAAGTAGCCCCAGCGCCCCTCGATACCGACCTTCTCGGCCACGGTGATTTCCACGTGGGAGATGTGGTTCTGGTTCCACTGGGTTTCGAACAGGCTGTTGGCAAAACGCAGGGCAATCAGGTTCTGCACCGTCTCCTTGCCCAAGTAATGGTCGATGCGATAGACGCGGTTCTCCGGGAACACCCGCGCCACCGCGTCGTTGACCGCACGCGAGGATGCCAGGTCGTGGCCGATCGGTTTCTCCAGCACCACCCGCGTGCCCTCGGCCAGCCCGACGGCGGCCAGGTTGGCGCAGATGCCGCCATACACCGATGCCGGGGTGGCGAAGTAGGCGACCAGCTGGTCCTGTGCGCCGGCCAGCTCGGCCAGGGCCAGGTAGTCCTCGGCCTGAAGAAAATCCATGGTCAGGTAGTGCAGGCGCGCCTGGAAACGCGCCAGCGCGCCCTCCTCCAGCTCCTTGGCCGGCACGTACAGGCGCAGGGCCTGCTCGATGGCGGTCAGATGGCGCTGTGGCTCGCCGGCTTCGCGGGCCAAGGCGAGGATGCGGGAGTCGTCGTGCAGTAAACCGGCGCGATCGAGCTGGTAAAGCGCGGGAAACAGCTTGCGCAGAGCCAGATCGCCGAGGGCGCCGAACAGGGCAAAGGTACAGGATTCGAGCTTTATCGCGGCCATGATGTTTGTTCTTCTATCAAGATGCGCTAGAAATACCGGGTAACAGCGGTTAAATCAAGAACAAATGTTGTAATAACAACAACATTTTTCCAAAACCTACGCAGAGGTGGTGACGAGCGGGTGTCACCAGTAGGATAGGCCAGCCTTCTTTACCGCCAATCTGAGGACTTCCCATGGACCGCGTGCGCAATCTGCTGGAACAGATCCAGAGCCGCCTCGACGACCTGAACAAGGCCGAACGCAAGGTCGCCGAGGTGATCCTGCACGATCCGCAGCAGGCCACCCGCTTCAGCATCGCGGCACTGGCCCAGGCCGCCGGGGTCAGCGAGCCGACGGTCAACCGCTTCTGCCGCTCGTTCGGCGCCAACGGCTACCCCGAGCTGAAGATGCAGCTGGCGCAGAGCCTGGCCAGCGGCGCCGCCTACGTCAGCCGCGCGGTGGCCGCCGACGACGGCCCCGAGGCCTACACGCGGAAGATCTTCGGCAGCACCATCGCCTCGCTAGATACCGCCTGCCAGAGCCTCGATGCGCAGCTGGTCAGCCGCGCCGTCGACCTGTTGATCCAGGCGCGGCAGATCCACTTCTTCGGCCTCGGCGCCTCGGCCTCGGTGGCGCTGGACGCGCAGCACAAGTTCTTCCGCTTCAACCTGGCGGTGTCGGCGCATTCCGACGTGCTGATGCAGCGCATGATCGCCTCGGTGGCGCACACCGGCGATCTGTTCGTGATCATTTCCTACACCGGGCGCACCCGCGAACTGGTGGAGGTGGCACGCCTGGCGCGGGAGAACGGCGCCTCAGTGCTCGGCCTGACCGCCGCCGGCTCGCCGCTGGCCAAGGCCAGCACCCTGAGCCTGGACATTCCATTGCCGGAAGACACCGACATCTACATGCCGATGACCTCGCGCATCATCCAGCTCACCGTACTCGACGTACTCGCCACCGGCGTCACCCTGCGCCGCGGCGTCGACTTCCAGCCACACCTGCGCAAGATCAAGGAAAGCCTCAGCGCCAGCCGTTACCCGGCGGATGAAGAGCCGCTGTAAGGCATCTTGCGGGAGCCAGCCTGCTGACGATCCGTCGTATCGGCACGCTCCGAAAAAGCATCGCCGGCAAGCCGGCGCCTAGCGTTCTGCTGCACTGCTGGCTAAATACTGTCGTGGCTCGACCAGGCAAATAGCGACGCTTCTGGTAGGCTTGCCGGCTTTTCCGAACCTGCCAGGAAATCCGTCATGCAAGCTCTGATTGCCCTCAGCCGTTTTATCGGCAACACCTTCGCCATCTGGGTGTTGCTGTTCGCCGTCATGGCCTTCTTCCAGCCCAGCTGGTTCCTGCCGCTGACCGCCTGGATCGTGCCGCTGCTCGGTCTGATCATGTTCGGCATGGGCTTGACGCTCAAGGGCGCGGACTTCCAGGAAGTCGCCCGCCGCCCGCTGGCCGTGCTGCTTGGCGTACTGGCTCAGTTCATCATCATGCCCTGCACCGCCTGGCTGCTGTGCCAGGCGTTCGCGCTGCCGCCGGAAATCGCCGTGGGCGTGATTCTGGTCGGCTGCTGTCCGGGCGGCACCGCCTCCAACGTGATCACCTGGTTCGCCCGTGGCGACCTGGCGCTGTCGGTCTCTATCACCGCCGTCACTACCCTGCTCGCCCCGCTGGTCACCCCGGCGCTGATCTGGATGCTAGCCTCGGAATGGCTGCCAGTGTCGTTCAGCGCCATGTTCATCTCCATCCTCAAGATGGTGCTGCTGCCCATCGCCCTGGGCCTGATCGCCCAGCGCCTGCTCGGCGAACGGGTGAAGACCGCGGTTGAGGTACTGCCGCTGATTTCCGTGGTGAGCATCGTCGCCATCGTCGCTGCGGTCGTCGCCGCCAGCCAGGGCAAGATCGCCGAATCCGGCCTGCTGATCATGGCCGTGGTGATCCTGCACAACGGCATCGGCCTGGGCCTGGGTTACCTGGCCGGGCGCCTGTTCGGCATGTCGCTGGCGCAGCGCAAGACGCTGTCGATCGAAGTCGGCATGCAGAACTCCGGCCTCGGCGCCGCGTTGGCCAGCGCGCACTTCAGCCCACTGGCCGCCGTGCCCAGCGCCCTGTTCAGCGTCTGGCACAACCTGTCCGGCCCATTGCTGGCGACTTTTTACCGCCGCATGGGCCAGAACGCCAAGCACAGCACAGACTGACTCAATACCTCGCACCAATCCGGGGCACCTTGCCCCAGATACGCCAATATGCACAATATTGGCGCACGCGAGGACGACCTCCGCACCCTGAGCTCAGGGTGGCTCATCCGGGGGACGGCCCCTTCAGCCACTGGAGGTGACCATGTCCTGGATCATTCTGTTTCTCGCCGGCCTGTTCGAGGTCGGCTGGGCCATCGGCCTGAAATACACCGAAGGCTTCACCCGCCCCTTGCCAACGGCGCTGACCGTCTGCGCGATGCTGGTCAGCCTCGGCCTGCTCGGTCTGGCCATGAAGGAACTGCCGTTAGGCACCGCCTACGCCATCTGGACCGGCGTAGGGGCGGTGGGCACGGTGATCGCCGGCATCATCCTGTTCGGCGAGTCGATGGCGCTGCTGCGCCTGGCCAGCGTGGCGCTGATCGTCTGCGGGTTGATCGGGCTCAAGTTGAGCCACTGAGAAAGCCGGGATTCAGCCATGTGGGAGGGGCTTTAGCCGCGATGCTGCAAGGATGCAGGAGATAGAGCGAAGCAGGATGCTCGAGCCGAAAGCCCCTCCCACACGCCCCCTCGCTATCGCCAATCCCCACGCAAGGCCGCCACCTGCGCCTGCAACGCCTCGCGCCTGGCCTGCTCTGGCGCAATCGGCGCTCCCGCCACCAGGCACACCCGCGACCACAGGCGCTTGAACAGCCCTTTGTGCGGGGCGCGACTGAAGAAGCTGCCCCACAAGCCTTGCAGCGCCATGGGGATCACCGGCACCGGATTTTCTTCGAGGATGCGCTCGACCCCGGCCTTGAACTCGTCGATCTCGCCATCCCCGGTCAGTTTGCCCTCGGGGAAGATGCACACCAGCTCGCCATTGCGCAGGTACTCGGCGATCTTCTTGAACGCAGCGTCGTAGATCAGCAGATCCTCGTTGCGCCCGGCAATCGGCACGGTGCCGGCGGTGCGGAAGACGAAGTTGAGCACCGGCAGATCGTAGATCTTGTAGTACATGACGAAGCGCACCGGCCGGCGGATGGCGCCACCGATCAGCAGCGCATCGACGAACGATACGTGGTTGCACACCAGCACCGCTGCCCCTTCATCAGGGATCACGTCCAGCCCCTTGTGCTCGACGCGGTACATCGAATGCCCCAGCAGCCAGATGAGAAAACGCATGCTGAATTCGGGGACGATCTTGAAGATGTAGCTGTTGACCGCGATGTTCATCAGCGACACCACCAAGAACAGCTGCGGAATCGACAGCCCGGCGACGCTCAGGAACAGGATCGCGGCAATGGCCGACGCCACCATGAACAGCGCATTGAGGATGTTGTTCGCCGCGATCACCCGCGCGCGCTCATGCTCGGCGGTGCGCGACTGGATCAGCGCGTACAGCGGCACGATGTAGAAGCCGCCGAACAGACCGATGCCGAGGATGCAGCCGAGAATCCACCAGGCCTGGCCATGGCCCAGCAGCGCCAGCCAGTCATGCGGCGCAGCACCTTCGGGGAAACCACCGGAGAACCACCAGAGCAGGATGCCGAACAGGGTCAGGCCGATGGAGCCGAACGGCACCAGGCCAATCTCCACCTTGTGCCCGCTCATGCGCTCGCAGAGCATCGAGCCCAGGCCGATGCCCAGCGAGAACACGGTGAGAATCAGCGTCACCACGCTCTCGTCGCCGTACAACCACTCCTTGGCGTAGGCCGGAATCTGCGTCAGGTAGATCGCGCCGAGAAACCAGAACCAGGAGTTGCCCACCAGCGAGCGCGACACCGCCGGGCGCTGCCCCAGGCCGAGCTTGAGGATGGCCCAGGACTGGCGAAAGATATTCCAGTCCAGCGGCAGCCCCGGCATTGCCGCCGACGCCTTGGGAATGCCCAGGCTGGCCAGATAGCCGAGCAGCGCCACACCGACCACCGAACCGGCGACGATGGGCGCATAGCTGCTGCTGGCCATCATGATGCCGGCGCCAATGGTGCCGGCGAGAATCGCCAGGAAAGTGCCCATTTCCACCAGGGCGTTGCCACCCACCAGCTCCTCTTCCTTCAGGTGCTGCGGCAGGATCGAATACTTGACCGGACCGAATAGCGCCGACTGCGTGCCCATGGCGAACAGCACGGCGAGCATCAGCGGCAGGTTGTCCAGCAGCACACCGGCGGCGCCGGCGAGCATGATGCCGATCTCGGCGAACTTGATCTTGCGGATCAGCGAGTCCTTGGCGAATTTCTCGCCGAACTGCCCGCCGAGGGCGGAGAACAGAAAGAACGGCAGGATGAACAACAAGGCGCAGAGGTTGACCAGCAGATCGCGGTCGGCCCCCGTATTGAGCTTGAAGAGGATGGCGAGAATCAGCGACTGCTTGAAGATGTTGTCGTTGAAGGCGCCGAGCAATTGCGTCACGAAAAACGGCAGGAAGCGCTTCTTGCCGAGCAGGGCGAATTGCGATTGTTGGGTCATCGTCCATGGTCCTCGCGGGAGTCGGTTTTTGCCCGCACAGGCATTTGACTGCAAATCGCCCCACGAAAGCCACAGGGCAAATGCGAACGCCTTGGCGGTTCCCTCCTTCGTGGAAGGGCTTTCGGCTCGGGCATCCTGCTTCGCTCTACCTCCTGCATCCATGCAGTCGTAGCCGCGATGTTTTCGCCGCTGAAGCGCCTCCTACAACGCGCGCGCCACTGAACGCGGCGCAAAAAAAACGGCAGCCCAATCGGGCTACCGTTCTCGAACTCGGAGAAAACGTCAGTGCCCTCGCACTGACTACAACCTCACCTGCACTCCCTGGGGGAATGCCAGCGCAGTCTGACAAAAGCCAGGCACAGCGTCCGTTTAGCTTTGTTAACTGCCTGCAAAGAAATGTAAACGGCGGATGACTGCACGGTCCACGGCGCGGCACAATCGCGCCCATGAATGCCTACCACCCCGCCTGCTGCAGCCCCCTCGACGACCACGACCCGCTCCCGCGCCCGCTTGCAGGCGCGCAGTTGATCAGCACGCGCTTCGACCCTGCCCTGCTCGCCGAAGACGACCTTACCCGCTGCGGCATTCCCCCCGTGCGCGGCGTCGCCAAGCGCCAGGCCGAATACCTGGCCGGACGCCTGTGCGCACGCGAAGCGCTACGCCGCGTGAGCGGCCGGGCCAGCGTACCGGCGGTGGGCGAGGACCGCGCCCCGCAATGGCCACATGGCGTGGTCGGCTCCATCACCCACGGCGACAACTGGGCCGCAGCGCTGGTCGCAGCAGACAGCCGATGGAGAGGCCTGGGCCTGGATGTAGAGCGCCTGTTACCGGCCGAACGCGCCCAGCGTCTGCAGGGCGAAATCCTCACCGCCGCCGAACTGCGGGGCCTGCAGGGCCTGGATGAAGAAAGCCGCGCCGCGCGCATCAGCCTGACCTTCTCGCTCAAGGAAAGCCTGTTCAAGGCGCTGTACCCGCTGACCCTGACGCGCTTCTACTTCCATGACGCCGAGCTGCTGGACATCGATCAGCACAGCGCGCGCCTGCGCCTGCTGATCGACCTGCACCCGGACTGGCGTGAAGGTGCCGAGCTGGATGGCCAGTTCGTGCTGTTCGATAACAAGGTGCTGAGCCTGGTGGCCGTGGCGGCGTGATCAAGCGCCCCGACGTACATTGATAAGCCGGTGCGCGCGGCGCACCCTTCAAAGCCGGCGGCGGTCACGACGTAGCCCGGATTTCATGCTGGCTGGATAGAGCTATCGCGGCTGAAGCCGCTCCCACGGGACCTGTGAGCCTCTGTAGGAGCGGCTTCAGCCGCGATGCTTTTGGCCGCGCTCAATCGCCCCGGATTGCATTCGGGCTACAGCGCAGGCAAAAAATCGGTGCGCACAGCGCACCAGGCCCAACACGCAATCGCGCCCTACTCCCCCTGCCGCCGCGGCCATACCAGGCTGAAACGCGCGCCGCCGAGACTTTCGCTACGCCCGATCTGCGCGCGGCCGCCGTGCCAGTAGATGATCCTACGCACGATCGACAGGCCCAGCCCGTGCCCGCCGGACGCCCGCGTGCGGCTGTCATCGAGACGCAAGAACGGACTGAACAGACGCTCCCAGGCCTCTTCCGGTACGCCCGGCCCGTCGTCTTCGACATCGATGCGGCAACGCTTGTAGCCGACCTGGCAACTGATCGACACCCTGCCTTCGGCATAACGCATGGCGTTGCTCACCAGGTTCTGCAGGGCGCGATGCAGGTAACGCGGCTCGGCTTCGACCCAGCAGGCACCGTCAGACTGCACGCTGAGCACCGCACCGCATTCCACATGCACCTTGTTGCTCAGCGGCGCCAGCTCGTCGATCACCTGGTCGATCAGCGCCCTGAGCTCCACCTGCTGGAAATTCAAAGCCGGCGAACCCTGCTCCAGGCGCGCGTAGGTCAGCATCTCGTCGACCAGCTTGTCGAGGTCCTGGATATCGCTGTCCATGCCATCCATGTACTTGCGTCGGGCACTTTCGTTGGGTGCGTCGGCGATCATCTCCAGGCCGAAGCGCAACCGCGCCACCGGCGTGCGCAACTCGTGGGACACCGCCCGCACCAGCTCACGCTGCGTGCTCAGGGACGTCTGCAGGTGCTCGGCCATGGCGTTGAAGCTGCTGGCCAGGCGCCCCACCGAGTCCGCGCCGCGCGTCGGCACGCGCGCATCCAGGCGGCCGCTGGCGATATGCGTAGCCGCGCTTTCCAGCGCACGCAGGCGCTGCTCCAGCGAGCGCACCAGTAGATAGACGATCAAACCGATCAGGCTCAGGCCCAGCGCGCCGATCAGCACCAGCAACTGCGGCGGATAGGGGTTCATCTGGTACAGCGGGCCGATTTCCAGCACCCAGGGCGTATCGACGATGCCGGAAAACACATAGATGGAGTCACCCCCCTTGCCCAGCGCCATCACCGTATCGCCCTCATCGATACGCCGCCGCTGGTCGAGGTCGATGGTGGCGTCCTCCAGGCGTACCAGTTGCAGGTTGAAGCCGAACTGCTTGGCTGCCTTCAGCTCGGCCAGGCGCTGCGGCTGTTCCTCCACCGGGTAACGGATCAGTTCGTCGATCAGCAGGTAGTTGGTAGCCCGCGCCAGTTGCTCGCTGATCTGCTGAATCTCACCGGTCAGCAGCAACGGCTGCTTGCCGTCGAGCAGGCCATAGACCTTGGCCGAATGCGGGCCAGTCTGCTGCACCAGCACGTGGCCACGCTGCAGGCGGTTGCGCTCGCTGCTCTCCAGCGGCACGTCGCTCAGGGCCTGCAGCTCCAGCGGAATGCCAAGCAGGCGCGACCACACCACCAGGGCGCGCTTGCGCTCCACCTCGTTCATCGGCAGCAGGTTGTCCGCCATCAGGCGGAAGGTGCCGCGCGCCAGGCCTTCGCGGTACTGGTCGCCGCGCACCTCGTTGACCAGATGCAGCGTACCGACGCCCAGCAGCGCCACCAGCACCAGCGCGGCGAGCATGCCGCCATAGATGCGCAGGAAGATGGAATTCATGGCCGCCCGATCAATCACGCAGGATCGGCGGCGCATCACCGAACGGCAGCGCTTCGGCGGCCTCGGCGACGAACAGGTAGCCCTTGCTGCGCACCGTCTTGATCATCCGCGGATGCATCGGGTCATCGCCGATCTTCGGGCGAATGCGCGAAATGCGCACGTCGATGGAGCGGTCCTGGCCGTCGTACTCGATACCGCGCAGGGAATTGAAAATCTCCTCGCGCGACAGGATGCGCCCGGCATTGGCCGCCAGCAGCCAGAGCAGATCGAACTCGGCGCTGGTCAGCTCGATGCCCTGCTCGCCCAGCCAGGCCTCGCGCATGGCGCTGTCGATAGCCAGCGCACCAAACTGAAGACGTCGCGGTTGACCTTCATCACGCTCGCTTTCGCTGCCCTCACGGCGGCGCAGCAGCGCACGAATGCGCGCCAGTAGCACGCGCGGGCGCACCGGCTTGCACACGTAGTCGTCGGCGCCCATCTCCAGGCCCAACACCTGGTCCATGTCGTCGGTACGCGCGGTGAGCATCAGGATCGGCCCCTTATAACCGCTGCGTACCTTGCGGCAGATGCTCAGACCGTCTTCACCCGGCAGCATCAGGTCGAGAATCACCAGGTGCGGCTGTTCGGCGAGAATCCGCGCCGCCGCACGCGCACCATCGGCTTCGATGGACACACGCAGGCCGTTGCCCTCCAGATACTCGCGGGTCAACTGCGCCAAGCGCTGGTCATCCTCGACGATCAGAATCTGCCACGCTTCTTGTTCCACACCCATTCCCCTTCGCATAGCGGCAAGCGCCGCAAACACCGTCGCCATTCTAGGGGCTGAGCGCGTCCCGGTGCGAGCGGCAAACCAGCGCCCAGACCTGGCGCCGGGTTAAGCACAGCACATGCCAAAAGCACTATATATAGTGGTAGTCTGTGCGCCGCCGAACAGCTTCGCCAACTCGCTGAAATCCTTCCTCCAGGGGCGACGAACGGTCATTAGCAGCCAGAGCCAGAGACCATGCGGGCTACGCCGCTGAGACCCACAAGACACCCACATCTTATCCACAGGTTGTTCTTTTCCTAGCGCCTTGCAATGCCTCCAACAGCGCACTATCTTGTATCCCCATCGCGCGGCACCCACCAGATATTGGGTTGACGCAAAAAGCCGGATACAAAAAGAACGAATCGCGCAAGCCCTTTTCACAGGGTTTTCCAGACGTTCCGGCCAATCGTTTCGCCCTAACCCAGGCCTGGCCTGGGTTACAGCCACGCTGCAACGCTCGACGTTGCGCGTGAGCCGGTCAGACAGCGGTCTTGTCTGCCAGTCGACCACTATATGTAGTAGGCGGGGTGTGGTAATGCCCCGCTGTGACTTATGCGCCAGGACGGCACTTGAAGTCGTGCCTAACCTGCCCGCTCTTGCGACACCCCGTACCCGGCCCCGCTGCCGCGTGCGGTTCAGTTGTTAATGGAATGAACGGCGGACAGGGCACGGTTTCTAATCGTGACGTCCAACCAAAAATTACAGAACACGGAGATCTCCATGCATACCGACACTACTCGCGAGAACCCGCAGGCTGTGGCGCCGCAGGCCGCTGAATCCTCTCAGGATCTGGCTGCCACCGCGCCCGGCCAACTGCGTGTGATCAAGCGCAACGGCACCGTCGTCCCTTACACCGATGACAAGATCACCGTCGCCATCACCAAGGCCTTCCTCGCAGTAGAAGGCGGCACCGCAGCCGCTTCGTCGCGCATCCACGACACCGTCGCGCGCCTGACCGAGCAGGTCACCGCTACCTTCAAGCGTCGCATGCCGTCCGGCGGCACCATCCACATCGAAGAAATCCAGGACCAGGTCGAACTGGCCCTGATGCGCGCCGGCGAGCAGAAAGTCGCCCGCGACTACGTGATCTACCGCGAAGCCCAGGCCAACAAGCGCAAGAGTGCCAATGCCGGCAGCGACATCGCCCAGCCGCACCCGAGCATCCGCATCACCACCGCCGGCGGTGAACTGCAGCCGCTGGATATGGGCCGCCTGCAGACCATCATCCGTGAAGCCTGTGAAGGCCTGGCCGAAGTCGATGGTTCGCTGATCGAGCGCGAAACCCTGAAGAACCTGTACGACGGCGTGGCCGAGAAGGACGTCAACACCGCCCTGGTGATGACTGCCCGTACCCTGGTCGAGCGTGAGCCGAACTACAGCTACGTCACCGCCCGCCTGCTGATGGACAACATCCGCGCCGAGGCCCTGAGCTTCCTCAACATCACTGCCAGCGCCACTCACCACGAGATGGCCGACCTGTACGCCAAGGCCCTGCCGGCCTACGTGGAAAAAGGCGCCGAGTACGAGCTGCTCGACCCGAAACTCAAAGAGTACGACCTGGAGAAACTGGGCAAGGCGCTCAACCACGAGCGTGACCAGCAGTTCACCTACCTCGGCCTGCAGACCCTGTACGACCGCTACTTCATTCACAAGGACGGCATCCGCTTCGAACTGCCGCAGGTGTTCTTCATGCGCGTGGCCATGGGCCTGGCCATCGAAGAGCCGAAGAACCGCGAAGACCGCGCCATCGAGTTCTACAACCTGCTGTCGTCGTTCGACTACATGGCGTCGACCCCGACCCTGTTCAACGCCGGCACCCTGCGTCCGCAGCTGTCCTCCTGCTACCTGACCACCGTGCCGGACGACCTGTCGGGCATCTACGGCGCCATCCACGACAACGCCATGCTGTCGAAATTCGCTGGCGGTCTGGGCAACGACTGGACGCCGGTGCGCGCGCTGGGCTCCTACATCAAGGGCACCAACGGCAAATCCCAGGGCGTCGTGCCCTTCCTCAAAGTAGTCAACGACACCGCCGTAGCGGTCAACCAGGGCGGCAAGCGCAAGGGCGCGGTCTGCGCCTACCTGGAAACCTGGCACATGGACATCGAGGAATTCCTCGAGCTGCGCAAGAACACCGGTGACGATCGTCGTCGTACCCACGACATGAACACCGCCAACTGGATTCCGGATCTGTTCATGAAGCGCGTCTTCGAAGACGGCAAGTGGACCCTGTTCAGCCCGTCCGAAGTACCGGATCTGCACGACCTGACCGGCAAGGCCTTCGAAGAGCGCTACGAGTACTACGAAGCCCTGATCGAGTACGGCAAGATCAAGCTGTACAAGACCATCCAGGCCAAAGACCTGTGGCGCAAGATGCTCTCGATGCTGTTCGAGACCGGCCACCCATGGCTGACCTTCAAGGACCCGTGCAACCTGCGCAGCCCGCAGCAGCACGTGGGCGTGGTCCACAGCTCCAACCTGTGCACCGAGATCACCCTGAACACCAACAAGGACGAGATCGCTGTCTGCAACCTGGGCTCGGTCAACCTGGTCAACCACATCAATGACGGCAAGCTGGACATCGAGAAACTCGGCCGCACCGTGAAGACTGCTGTGCGCATGCTCGATAACGTCATCGACATCAACTACTACAGCGTCGACCAGGCACGTAACTCCAACTTCAAGCACCGTCCGGTCGGCCTCGGCCTGATGGGCTTCCAGGACGCCCTGTACCTGCAGCACATCGCCTACGGCTCCGACGCTGCCGTCGAGTTCGCCGACAAGTCGATGGAAGCCATCAGCTACTACGCCATCCAGGCCTCCTGTGACCTGGCCGAAGAGCGTGGCAGCTACAGTACCTTCGAAGGTTCGCTGTGGAGCAAAGGCATCCTGCCGCTGGATTCGCAGCAGATCCTCATCGAAGCCCGTGGCCAGAAGTACATCGACGTCGACCTGTCCGAATCGCTGGACTGGGCGCCGATCCGCGAGCGCGTGAAGAAAGGTATTCGTAACTCGAACATCATGGCCATCGCGCCGACCGCGACCATCTCCAACATCATTGGCGTGTCGCAGTCCATCGAGCCGACCTACCAGAACCTGTACGTGAAATCGAACCTCTCCGGCGAATTCACCGTGATCAACCCCTACCTGGTGCGCGACCTGAAAAATCGTGGCCTGTGGGACCCGGTCATGGTCAACGACCTGAAGTACTACGACGGCTCCGTGCAGCAGATCGAGCGCATCCCGCAGGATCTGAAAGACCTTTACGCCACCGCCTTCGAAGTGGAAACCAAGTGGATCGTCGACGCCGCCAGCCGTCGCCAGAAGTGGATCGACCAGGCTCAGTCGCTGAACCTGTACATCGCCGGCGCCTCGGGCAAGAAGCTGGACGTGACCTACCGCATGGCCTGGTACCGTGGCCTGAAAACCACCTACTACCTCCGTGCCCTGGCCGCCACCAGCACCGAGAAGTCCACCATCAACACCGGCAAGCTCAACGCAGTTTCCGCTGGTGGTGACGAAGGCTTCTCGGCCAAGGCCCAGGCTCCTGCCCAGCAGGCAGCTCCGGTTCCGGCGCCCGTACCAAAGGCCTGTGCCATCGACGAACCCGACTGCGAAGCCTGTCAGTAAGGCTTTCGCGTGGATCTGAGCGGCGCCCGCGTCGTTGCCTGGTAGGCCGGCCCCCATCACGTACTGAAGTACGCTCAGGGGCTCCGACCTACCAGGCGCCTAGCGCTCACTCGCTCAGCTACACGCTCGAAGGTTGGATGAAAAGCTAGAGCAACACAGTGATCGAACCAGGGAAAGGGAAGGCTTTTCGTAGGAGCGGCTTCAGCCGCGAAAATCGCGGATAAATCCGCTCCTACAGAGCCCTCCTCCCCACCAAATTCCCGCCCCTCCTCCCCCGGGTCGAGGGGCAACGGTCAGCCAGCAATCCACCGCCTGCTGACCAGCGGTACCCGTTTACCCTTGCGCGCATCACGCAACGGAACATAATTCAAATTATCTGTATATCCATACAGGCCGGTTTATTCGCCGGCCCTCACGCAGGAGCCAAGCCATGCTGAGCTGGGATGAATTCGACAAGGAAGACGGCGCAGAAGCAGCCGCCGCAAGCAACGCCAACGCACAGAGCGCCGGCACCAATTTCGACAAGCTCGACAGCGAAGCTGCCGGCTCGGTCGAGCAGGCCCGCGCCGTCGACGCCAACGACTCCGACGCCGTCGCCCGCGCCAAGAAAGCCCTGAACGACCTCGACATCCAGGAAGGCCTGGACGACCTCGAAGGCGCCTCCGCACGCGTACAGGTCGGCGACAAGCAGATGATCAACGCCCGCGCCGACCTCAACCAGCTCGTACCCTTCAAGTACGACTGGGCCTGGCAGAAGTATCTGGATGGTTGCGCCAACCACTGGATGCCGCAGGAAGTGAACATGAACGCCGACATCGCCCTGTGGAAATCCGCAGACGGTCTCAGCGAAGACGAGCGCCGTATCGTCATGCGCAACCTCGGCTTCTTCTCCACTGCCGACAGCCTGGTTGCCAACAACCTGGTCCTGGCCGTGTACCGCCTGATCACCAACCCCGAGTGCCGCCAGTACATCCTGCGCCAGGCCTTCGAGGAAGCGATCCACACCCACGCGTACCAGTACTGCATCGAGTCGCTGGGCATGGATGAAGGCGAGATCTTCAACATGTACCACGAGATCCCGAGCGTCGCGAAGAAGGCCTCCTGGGGCCTGAAGTACACCCGCTCGATCTCCGACCCGAACTTCAACACCGGCACCCCGGAAACCGACCGCCAGTTCCTGCGCAACCTGATCGCCTACTACTGCGTACTGGAAGGCATCTTCTTCTACTGCGGCTTCACCCAGATCCTCTCCATGGGCCGCCGCAACAAGATGACCGGCACCGCCGAGCAGTTCCAGTACATCCTGCGTGACGAGTCCATGCACCTGAACTTCGGCATCGACGTGATCAACCAGATCAAGATCGAGAACCCACACCTGTGGGATGCCCAGATGAAGGACGAAGCGACCCAGATGATCCTGCAGGGCACCCAACTGGAGATCGAATACGCGCGTGACACCATGCCGCGCGGCGTACTGGGCATGAACGCCGCGATGATGGAGGACTACCTCAAATTCATCGCCAACCGCCGCCTGACCCAGATCGGCCTGAAGGAAGAGTACCCAGGTACTACCAACCCCTTCCCGTGGATGAGCGAGATCATGGACCTGAAGAAGGAGAAGAACTTCTTCGAGACGCGAGTGATCGAGTATCAGACTGGTGGGGCGTTGAGCTGGGATTGATACCGGTGACTCACTAAAGAGATTAAGAGCGTTTTACCTGAAATGGATGTTTGGGGTAGCGCTTTAAGACTAAAAGCCCCGCCTCTATTGCGGGGCTTTTTATTTGGAGAACTCCATGCTTATCAAGCCAAAAGAAATCGACCAAAAAGAAATTACCGGTTTCACTAAAGACATAGATATTTTCCAAAGAAAACCCTTAGGCGACACCCTAGCCAATCTACTGGAAAGCACAGATGAAAATATAATCATCGGTATAGACAGTCAGTGGGGCGAAGGAAAAAGCATGTTCGCAAAAATGTTCTCCGCCCATTTAAAAAACACAAGAGAAACTCTATCAATATATTTCGACGCTTTTGAAAACGACTACCAAAAAGACCCGTTCCTGGCTATTGCAAGCGAAGTAGTTGACCTTATAAACACCCATTCCCCAGAACTAAAAAAAGAGTTCAAGTCATCCGCAATAAGAGCATCGAAAGCTATTGCAAGAGGCGCCCTTAGAATAGGAATAAAAACCTTAACCGCCGGCGTTCTCGATGGCTCAATAATCGATGAGCTAGGAACCGCAGACGATATAGGAAGCGAAATATCTCAAGGCCTAGATCAAATACTAATAGAGCGTCTAGACGAAGCGAAAGCGGACAAAAATTCCTTAGAAAATTTCAGATCCACGCTGGAGAGTCATATTTCAAAAATAGGCAATGGTAGACCTGTAGTTTTCATAATTGACGAGCTCGACCGGTGCAGGCCAGATTTCAGCCTAGAACTAATTGAGCAAATCAAACATCTATTCACGGTCAAAAACCTAAAATTCATCTTAATAACAAATAAAAAACAAACCCAGGCAATAATCAAAAAAAGGTATGGAGCAGAAATAGATGCACATCTATACCTTCAGAAATTTATAGACTTATGGATTTCGTTACCAAGAATTGAAACCGAATACCAGAGCCACACCTCAACCTACTTAAAATACCTAATAAATAAGATAGCGACACCCGAAGAAAAAATCAGTAACGACACAACAATTGAAACATTGAAAGAAATATTCATAGCAAACAAAACTAGCTTTCGAGGAATACAAAAAACCCTCAGCTATTTCGCGATACTTCACAACTCATCACCCACAACAAAATACTATGAATACTACCAAGTAATGATGGCCATTGGCTGCTATAGCAAAGCTGAAAAACCAGAATTAATGCACGCCATCTATCTCAAAGAGAGCGAAGAAAAAATAAAATCACTACTATTTCCCACCCCTCCGATAGGTAGTCGCGAATACAGACGCCTATTCACAACACTTATTGTGAAATACTTAATATCACCCCCAGACATCCAGAATGAGATGATAAGAAATCAAGAAATCCAAACAGACTTTGGAAGAGCAATCGCTGATGATTGCATGGAAAAAATAAACAATACCTTGAGTCTTATCTCTCAGTAGAGAAAAATGGGACAGATTTATCTTCTGTGTCGCACTCTTCTACTGGTTTCGCCCTTACGGCGAGTCACTTTCTCTTTGCTCGCGCGAAAGAGAAAGTAACCAAAGAGAAAGCGCGCCCGGCATCCGGGTTTCGCTGCGCGAAACTCCCCTCGCTCCGGCGCTGCTCCGAGGGTCGTCGCGAAGGGCCATCCCTGGCCCATCACTCCTCGCTTGGCATCCATGCCAAACGCCCCTCTCCACAGCACCTCCACTCGGCCTCCTGACGGGATTCAGGGACCGCGGTGTTTGAACGTGGTGTGGAAGGCAGAGCAAAAAAGCACAAGCAGAGCTTAAAGCGAGGGCATTGCGGCCAAGCCGCAATGCCCTCGCTCTGTTTGGTGCTGGATCGCCGATCTCACAGACGACGCTAAACGCCCCGTCAGGAGGCCGAGCGGAATCGTTGTGTAAGGGGTTGAGCGGCATGGATGCCGCGAGAGCCGCGATGGGCCAGGGATGGCCCTTCGCGGCGTGCCCCTGGAGCAATGATGGAACGAGGGAACCCGACGAAGTCGGGCCGGATGCCAGGGGCAAAGACCTTTTGCTTACTTTTGGGGCGTTTGCCAAAAGTGAGCCGCCGTAAGGGCGGAACCGGTATTCAAGTCACCACATCAGCGGCGGATTCACTCCGTAGCAAGTAGCCGGACAACCGCAATGGTGGAAGCGTCATCCACCCTACGCCTGCAGGCGACGCTAAACCTCATAGGCTGGCTACCACGCCGAAACGTTGGAGCTATCGAGCTGCCATGGTTGTTGATAGAAAAACACTGCAGCACACTGCGCTTTCATCGTAAGGAGACGACGCAAAATGCCGGACATACCCAGCCCAATCCCCTTGATCATCCTCGACGTTCAGGACGCCATCGATCAGCCCGTCTGGAATGACAAAAGTCACCCCGGTTACCTGGCCGTCATCCAACGTCTCCTGCAATTCTGGCGCTCGAATGGCTGGCCCGTCCTCCATGTGAAACACGATGAAAAGACGCCCACCTCCAGCAATTACCTTCACGGCCCCTGGAATGGCATCAAACAGGAAGTCGCGCCGATAGAGGGCAAGGCCGTCATCATCAAGCATGAAAACTGCGCGTTCATAGGCACCCAGTTGGATGCCGCGCTGAAGGGAATGAACGCAAATCGCATCGTGCTGACGGGTGTGGTGATTCACAACAGCATGGATGCCACCATCCGCGCAGGCAAAGCGCTCGGGTACAGCATCATCCTCCCGTCAGATGCCACGACTGCCGTACCTGTAACAGGGCCAGGTGGAACCCGCTGGGAAGCCTCGACCGTATACGAGCTGACCCTGGCCATACTGGGCGCCGAATATGCTGAGGTCATGTCATCAGAAGATGTGATTGCACAGTTTAGTAAGTAGCCCGGACAACCGCTGATGGTGGATGAAAAAGCGTCATGCACCCTACTGACCTTTACCTTTCTTCTTGGCAATCGCCTTCATCCGCGCTGCAGCCTTCTGCACGGTTGCCATCTTCTCGGGCCTTTTCATGCCTCGCCATTTGCGGATTTCCTCGCGCGTGCGCCCGCAACTGACGCACAGCTCACTGTTGAGCTGGCACAGCGACACGCAGGGGTTCTCAATGTCCTTGGCCACGTTTGCCTCTTGCCGGCTGCTCGACCGAAAACGCGACATAGGTGGCGATGCTGGCAACGCTGATGCCCACTTCATCGAAAGCGGCCTGCGTCAGTTCAAGCATTCGCGCCTTGTCCGAACTGGCGAGTGCGCGTGCCCTGCTCGCCTCGCTGTCGAACATCCAGGTCACGCGCAGGCTCTGCGGAAACTGCTCATAGTCCACATCATGAGTCAGCCACTGAAAGCCGACGATTTCGCTCTTCGCCGTTTCACAGGCAAGGGTCAGGGTGCGAATCAGCTCGCGCTCGATGCCTGAGTATTTTCGTTTCGACGATGACATAAGGTTCTTCTGGGTCTGGGTTCGCTGCGCCGCCATGTTACCCGAGACGCTCAACGGCCAGAGGGAACAGATGGATCGAGGTTGAACAATGGCATCCGCGACGCAGGGCAACACCCGCAACCCATGCCGAGTACGGCAGCGATCATGGCGTCCGAGCAACCCCACCCGCGGGTTACAATCCACGGCCCACGCATTCTCCAGCGGACCATATACCGATGTTCACCCTTGCCCACCTCAGCAGCCCGCCGCCCGAGTCACTGAAGAGCCAAGTGCAGCAGATGGTGGTGGACTACTTCGCCGATGTCAGCGCGGTGCCGCTGCTACCGAGCAATCCGTTGTATCAGCTGTACCAGTACGTGATCGGCTATGAGCTGCATCTGCACCTGCAGACCATGAACGGCGACGCCGAAGGCCCGGTGCAGTTGCTACTGGCGCTGGACGCTGAAGACCCGGCCCGTGTGCTGGGGTTTGCCCTGTATCTGCCGAGCCCGGACGATGCTGCCGCCTGCACCCTCGCCTATCTGGCGGTAGATGCCGCACACCGCCGTCAAGGCATCGGTCGCGCACTGCTGCAACGCGTGCTGGAGCGACGCCCGCACCTGGAGCTGGCCTGTGTGGCAGACAAGGTGCCGCTGTTCGAGGCCCTGGGCTTGCAGGCGCTGGCCGCTCAAGGTGCGCTGGTGGTGATGAACAGCCGCGACTACCGCTCCACCGGCATGGTCGCGGTCGCCGACCTGGCGCCGGTGTTTGCCTCCACCGAGGTCAGGCAGATTCACGCCTACCTGCTCAAGCAGCACGGCCAGCGCGCCATGCAACAGGCGGAAAAGCAGCGTGACGCGCATCTCGACACGCTCGCCCTTCAGGCTCAGCAACTGGTCGACGAGCGCCTGCCCTCGCGCGCCTTGCATTGAGGCGATGCCCTGCGCTAGCCGTGGGGTTTCACGAAACGCCGATTGCAATCACCTGTGGCGGTCAGCCGACACCACGCATGCACACGCGTAGTTGGCGGACGTTGAACGCCCGCCAACGCGGATAAAGCGTTACGACAAGGCTCTCGCCCGGTCGGCACAGACCACCAGGCGGCCCATCTAGAGGCGTGGGAGCGACCATCAGCGAACCAACGGGCATCCCCCTGCATCAAGCAATGGCCATGGGTCCGACTCAGTTGGATACCTGCTCGAGGAATATCAGCTGCAATGGCTCGCTGAGCAGTTCATCAGCGGTGGCGGCAAACGCCTGAAAATAGGGCGTCGCAAAATGCGCATCCAGGGCCGCCTGATCCTTGAAGGCTTCACGCATGTAGAAGGCGCCCGGCTCATCACGCATTTCGAACAGCACGTAATCAAGATTGCCCGGCTCGGCCCGCGTGGGTGCTATCAGGCTCAGCAAGCCTTCTTTCAGTTCCTGTTGTTTACCGGGTTTGGCCTTGAGTACGGCAAGGGATACCAATGGTTTGCTCATGGTGTTAACTCGTTCGATGGGTTGGCTTGCGCACCCGGCGAGGGCAGTGAACAGCAGCACGCACAGCCAAAGACTCGGGTGTTTGATCATGGGTTTCATCTCACTCTTTGTGGAGTGGGGTCATCCTTGTCCATTCAATCGAAAAGAAACACCGACAGAACGCGCTAATACTTTCTTCGACCTATTGAAAATGAAGCATCCTGAATGGCCCACTGGCGATTGCCACCTGAACACGCCACAACGCACCATCAGCCAAGCCATTCGTTCTCCGCTGCGAACAAGGAAGCTCCATGCGCATCGCCCTCGTCCTTCTGCTGCTGCTGTGCCATTGCGTGCACGCCACCGAGACCGTCAACGACGTCACCGGCATGAACCCCATCCAAGTGGCGCAGGTACTGGCGCCCACCGAACTGGAGCAGATCGTCACAGCCGTTAGCGGGCATGCCGGCCCCATCGCCATTGGCGGCGGGCGCTACAGCATGGGCGGGCAGACCGCCACCGAAAAGGCCCTGCAACTGGACATGCGCCGGTTCAACCAGGTGCTGGAATTTTCCGCCGAACGCCGGGAGATTCGTGTGCAGGCCGGCATCACCTGGCGCGAGATACTGGAGTACATCGACCCGCACGGCCTGTCGCCGCAGATCATGCAGTCCTACGCCAACTTCACCGTCGGTGGCGCCCTCAGCGTCAACGCTCATGGCCGATACGTCGGCCAGGGGCCGTTGGTGCTCGGCGTGCGTTCGTTGCGCCTGGTGCTGGCTGACGGTCAGGTGGTGGATGCCAGCCCGACGCACAACAGCGAGCTGTTCCATGGCGCCATAGGCGGTTACGGCGGGCTCGGCGTGATCGTCGAGGCCACCCTGCCGTTGGTGGAGAACAGCAAGCTGGTGCGTCAGACGCAGCTCATGCCGCTTGGAGACTATGCGCAGTTCTTCGCCAGCCAGGTACGCGGCAACCCGGACATGGTGATGCACAACGGCATTCTCTATACCGACGATTACGACAGCGTACGCGCCGTGTCCTACCTGCGTACGGATGCGCCGCTGACCGTCACCGAACGCCTGGTACCGCTGGACCGCGACTACAAGGCCATGCGCGCCGCGCTGGCAGTGGCCAGCAGCAATGGCGGCGCAAAGGTCCGTGAAAGCGTCGTCGACCCGCTGCTGCTGAAACGACCGCAAGTGCAATGGCGCAACCATGAGGCCAGCCTGGATGTGCGCGAACTGCAGCCAATTTCCGGCACCGACTACAGCTATGTGCTGCAGGAATATTTCGTGCCCGAAGCCCAGTTGGAGCCTTTTGTCGCGGGCATGAGAGACGTGCTCAAAGCGCACAAGGTCAAGGTCGCCAATATCTCCATCCGCCATGCCAAGGCCGACCCGGGTACGCTGCTGGCCTGGGCCCGCGAAGACACCTTCGCGCTGGTGATCTACTACCGCCAGGGCGTCTCACCCAGCGAGCGCGCCGCCGTAGGCGACTGGACACGACAACTGATCGATCTCGCCATCGCCCACCAGGGCAGCTACTACCTGCCCTATCAAATCCACGCCAGCCGGGAGCAATTCCTCGCCGCCTATCCCCGCGCCGAGGAATTCTTCGCGCTGAAAAAACGCGTCGACCCAAGCAACAAATTCCGCAATAAGCTGTGGGATGCCTATTACCTTCAGCCCAGTGGCCACTGATTGAAATCGCGGTCCAACGCTCAGGAGTTCTGCTGTCTGGCATTAACCAGGTCACAGGGCGACTCCCATGCAGCCGCATGGGAGACAGCTGGAAAGCCCGGAATCAGAGCCTGCCAAGCCAGTACTGCGGACGGCGGCGGTAATGGGTAACGGCCAGAACCTGAAAGCCGTCTGGCCTTGGCCGGTAAATGATCGATAGCGGAAAACGCCGAAGGGGGAACGCTGCGAATATCTGGCTCAAGTTCAACCTGCCAGGCTTTGGGAGACTCGCCAATCAATGTAGCCAAGGCCTGAAACTTGTTGATCAATGCCCACCTAATCCAGGAACCTTCGATTCGTAGTAACCGACTGACTCCAGAAATTCGGCTTCCGCTGCCGGGTGGAAAAAATACTTCATCGAATCAGGGCTCTGGCCTTCTTCATTACCTCGTCACCCGGCACCGCCTGAATAAAGTCGTCACAGCGAACACAACCCACCCGGCACCGCCATGATCCACTCCCGCACCGCGAGAATGGTCGGGTCATTTATACGGCTCTCCGGGTACACCAGAAAGAACGGTTTGCCCTCCAGTTCCGGGCCGAAAGGCTGCACCAATCGTCCCTCTCTCAGCTCATCCTCGATCAGTTGCCGACTCATAAGCGCCACGCCCTGGGCGCCAACGGCCGCCGAACCATCTGGAGCCGAATCTGATCACCGCGCTCGGCTTCATCGGCATCACCCGCGTACACCAGATTGCCATCGAAGGCCAGGAAGTCGGCGGTGAACTGCTCGCCGAATCCGTCAAGCAGGCCTTGGCCAAGGTCGATGCGCTGGTGGCCGAGCTGCAGCGTTCATTGCACACCGAGCGCGTCGAGGAGCCAGCCTGAGGCAATGGCCAGGCCGAGGATGACGCTGCCTCGCCTCAGCGCTTGGTGCAGGCAAACAGCGCGTTGCCGGAGCTGCCATCCCACGGCGCCAGCCGCTGATAGTCGTGCTCCAGCACCTGCACCTCGAAGTACGGCGCCAGCAGGCTCTGCAGCTCGGTGAAGTTCACCGCCACCATCGGGTGTTCGTCGTGCCAGACCTCGGTCTGTTCGGCGAAGGTACGTTCGATACGCAGCCTTAGCGCCTGCTGTTCGCCTTCACCGCGGTAGTACCAGCCGGAGCTGAAGCGGAACTGCCCTTCGGCATGCCGTGCGCTGTGGGTAACGAACGAGGCGTTATCGATGCGCTGCTTGTCCACCGCGTTGAAGCAGAACACCCCGCCAACCGCCAGGGCGCCGTACACGCTGACGATACAAGCCTTGAGCCGTTCGATGCTGGCGCTGTAATGGATGGAATAGAGAAAGCAGGTGATCAGGTCCAGCGGCTCGTCGACCTGAAAACCGCACATGTCCTGCCGGGCAAAGCGTGCCTCGGGGCAGCGCTGGGCGGCGCGATCGAGCATCGGCTGGTTGATGTCCAGGCCGCTGCTGGAGTAGCCGGCATCGAGAAAATGGCGCACATGCGGGCCGGTGCCACAGGCCAGATCGAGGTGGCGCTTGCCGCCGTTGCCGAACAGTTGTTGCAGGCGGTGCACGCAATGACTCTGGGCGGCGTAGTCGATGTCCGCGCACATCAGATCGTAGTAACCCGACAGGTCGGTATAGAGGGCATTGCCAGACATGATGACAGGGGCGCAAGGACGAAGGGCGCGCATCATAGCTCAGGCAGCGAATGGGCAAAATCACTATCGCTGCCGTCGCTATGCCAGCGGTCTGGTCGAGCCCGACGCTCACCATGAACTGGCCCCAGCGACGCTCATGAAACAGCTGGAGGCTTTGTATTCCGTGGATTTCACCAGCTATCAGCGGCATCGATGTTCACCATCATGCCAATGAAGTTCTCTGAAAAAATCCAGTGCGTAACATCTGCTCCATACCCAACCACAACACCGCTGGAGCAAAACATCATGAAACGCCAACTCATCCTCAGCTTTGCTTTCTCCGTACTGGCAGCCAACGTATTCGCCGCCTCCTCCGCCCAACCCCTAGTCGCCGAAGGTGGCTCTGATCGCCTGATCGAAAGCCGCATTGCTGAAGGTGGTTCCGATCGTCTGATCGAAAGCCGCATCGCCGAAGGTGGTTCCGACCGCCTCATCCAGAACCGCGTCGCTGAAGGTGGCTCTGACCGTCTGATCGAAAGCCGCACCGCCTGATACCTTCCTGATGAACTGATCGAGAACGTCGTATGACTCGATGGAACGCGCAACCCCACAAGGCCGGCCTGATAAGCCGGCCTTGGTTTTTTCAGGAATAGAAAGCCCCGCGCACTGCGGGAATGAGCAACACCGTGTCGACTCCAGACAATCGACAGCCCCGTCCCTGCTCTATGGTGAACGCCACTTTGATCACTCACCGGAGCGCCCCATGGCCCACAAACCGATCACCGTTCTGCGCGATACCCAGCCGATGCCCGTCGTCGATGCCTGCAAGTGGGAGCGCATTGAAGGTGACCCGCACACCGTCAACCTCAACGCCTACACCTCCGAAGACGGCAGCAAGATCATGGGCACCTGGATCTGCACGCCCGGCAAATGGCGCGTGGAGTACGTGAAGTGGGAGTACTGCCACTTCCAGGAAGGCTACTGCATCATCACCCCGGACGGCCTGGAGCCGATCCACCTCAAGGCCGGCGACATCTTCGTGGTCGAGCCTGGTATGAAAGGCACCTGGGAAGTGGTGGAAACGGTGCGCAAGTACTTCGTGTTCGCCTGACGCTGAGCTGACAGCGGCACACGGGCTTGAAAGCGCAGAAACTTGGCCTGTCCACAACGGTCAGTGCTGCGCCGCCGACCTGGCGGTTCCCTCATCACGGACGGCCCAAAAGGACTTTCAGCAAGTAATCATCATGAACCGACTCAACTGCCGCTGCTCTCCCTCGCCTGCGCCCTGCCGCTGCCGCTGCCGACGGTTAATCGCGTCCGACCGTTGCTTATGTGAACAGCATTACCCCTCGGGGCGGGTATTTCAGACTGGTACCCCCCATGGAAAAGGCTCTAAATAGCAACTATGGGACTGGCTGAGGCGTTAAGCACAGCTGTGCTCAGAGAGCTATTTCTCATCCAACGCAACTGCAGCGTTCTTCCCTATCGGAGTTGCCATGGATATAGAAAGTCTGTTCGCTCGACTGCACACCCTGCCCAGCATTCCGAAGGTCGCGCAGGAGCTGATTCAACAGTTCGACAACCCGTCTTCGAGCCTGGAAAGCGTGGCGCGCAATATCGAGCGCGACCCGGTCATCGCTGCCAAGGTACTGCGCCTGGCCAACTCGCCGCGTTTTCGCGCAGGCCCGTGCCCGGGGTCACGACTCAGCGCATGCAGCACTGCTTGTACTTCTTGCCACTGCCGCAGGTGCAGGGGTCGTTACGCCCGACTTTAGCCTCCTCGCGGCGCACCGGCAGCAGCGGGTCCAGGTTCTCCTGCCAATACTGGAAAAGTTCGACGGCGGCGGGTTCGAGCAGCGCCGTGCTGGCGTCGTATTCGGCATCGGACATGGCCTTGAGCGCCGCGCTGCCGCTTTCATCGCCATGCAGGGTGATCAGCTTCAGCGCTGCCGCCACCGACTCCGGCAGCGATGCATCGAGCCAGCCGGCCACTGCAGCGCCGCGCAGGTAACCCGCGCACCACTCCGAGACGATCAGCTTCTCACCCTTGCCGTTGTTGTCGGCCAGGAAGATCGCTTCGTAGTCGTCCGGCTCTTCGGCGAGCATGTAGGCAGCCTCGCTCATCAGCTCGACGGCCAGCTTCATGAAACGTTCGCCATCCTTGTCGCTCGGCCATTGTGGCGGCTGATCGGCCCAGATCGCCGAGTACCACACGGCCGGCGCGACCTGGCGCGGCGCGGAGACGATAGCGGCGAAGAAGCCGTCCAGCTCGCTGGCCGAGAGGATCGAGTCATCGTTGCCGTACTTGAGCAGCCACTGATCGAGCTTCTCCAAACCTCTGTTGTCCATCGCCACGCCTCCGCCTGAAAAAGGCCGGTACTGTACCTGCATCGGCGCGTATTGCCAGCCGTCCGGCATCTGGCGAGTGCCCAGCGGGCCACAGCCCGGTACAATGCGCGCCTTGCCCGTGTGCCAGCCTGATAAAAGAAACCACCATGTCCCTGCCCAAACACCACCTGGAACTGCTCAGCCCTGCGCGTGACGTCGAAATCGCCCGCGAGGCCATTCTGCATGGCGCCGACGCCGTCTACATTGGCGGCCCGAGCTTCGGCGCGCGGCATAACGCCTGCAATGAAGTGAGCGATATCGCCAGGCTGGTAGAATTCGCCCGGCGCTACCATGCACGGGTGTTCACCACGCTCAACACCATCTTCCACGACGATGAACTGGAACAGGTTCGTATGCTGATCCACCAGCTCTACGACGCCGGTGTCGATGCGCTGATCGTGCAGGACATGGGGGTGATGGAGCTGGATATTCCGCCCATCGAGCTGCATGCCAGCACCCAGACCGACATCCGTACCCTTGAGCGGGCCAAGTTTCTCGACCAGGCCGGCTTCTCCCAACTGGTACTGGCGCGCGAGCTGAATCTGCAGGAAATCCGCCAGATTGCCGATGCCACGGACGCAGCCATCGAGTTCTTCATCCATGGCGCGCTGTGCGTGGCCTTCTCCGGCCAGTGCAACATCTCCCACGCGCAAACCGGGCGCAGCGCCAACCGCGGCGACTGCTCGCAGGCCTGCCGCCTGCCCTACACCCTCAAGGATGAAAAAGGCGGCGTGATCGCCTACGAAAAACACCTGCTGTCGATGAAGGACAACAACCAGAGCGCCAACCTGCGCGCCCTGGTCGAGGCCGGCGTGCGCTCGTTCAAGATCGAGGGCCGCTACAAGGATGTGGCCTACGTGAAGAACATCACCGCCCACTACCGCCGCGAACTCGATGCCATTCTCGAAGACCGCCCGGACCTGGCCCGCGCCTCCAGCGGCCGTACCGCGCACTTCTTCGTGCCCGACCCGGACAAGACCTTCCACCGTGGCAGCACCGACTACTTCGTCACCGAGCGCAAGGTGGACATCGGCGCCTTCGACTCGCCGACCTTCACCGGCCTGCCGGTTGGCCATGTCGAGAAGGTGAACAAGCGCGACCTGATCGCCGTCACCCATGAGCCGCTGTCCAACGGCGATGGTCTCAACGTGCTGGTCAAGCGCGAGGTGGTGGGTTTCCGCGCCAACATCTGCGAACTCAAGGGCGAGTTCGAAGAGGACGGCGAGAAGCGCTATCGCTACCGCGTCGAGCCCAACGAGATGCCCGAAGGGCTGCTGCGCCTGCGCCCCAATCACCCGCTGAGCCGCAACCTCGACCACAACTGGCAACAGGCGCTGCAGCGCACCAGCGCCGAACGCCGCATCGGTGTGAGCTGGAAGGCCGTGCTGCGCGAGGATGCCCTGACGCTCACCGCCACCAGCGAAGAAGGCATCAGTGTCGAGGTCGCCCTGCCGGGCCCGTTCGGCGCGGCCAACAAACCGGAACAGGCGCTGGACGGCCTGCGCGACCTGCTCACTCAGCTCGGCACCACCATCTACCACGCCCAGAGCGTGACACTGGATGCGCCGCAGGCCTTCTTCGTGCCCAACTCGCAGCTCAAGGCGCTACGCCGCGAGGCCATCGAGGCGCTGACCGAAGCGCGCGTCGCCGCTCACCCACGCGGCAGCCGCAAGGCCGAAACCGACCCGGCACCGGTGTACCCGGAATCGCACCTGAGCTTCCTCTACAACGTCTACAACCAGAAAGCGCGCGACTTCTACCATCGCCATGGCGTGCAACTGATCGATGCGGCCTACGAGGCCCACGAGGAAACCGGCGAAGTGCCGGTGATGATCACCAAGCACTGCCTGCGTTTTTCCTTCAATCTGTGCCCGAAACAGGCCAAGGGTGTGACCGGCGTACGCACCAAGGTGGCACCGATGCAGTTGGTGCACGGCGATGAAGTGCTGACCCTGAAGTTCGACTGCAAGCCGTGCGAGATGCACGTGATCGGCAAGATGAAGGGCCACATCCTCGACCTGCCGCAGCCGGGCAGCGCCGCCGCCCAGGTGGTCGGCCACATCAGCCCGGACGACCTGCTCAAGACCATCCGCCAGAAGCCGGGCTATAGCCACTGAGCCCAGCCTCGCCTGTTATCGGTAGCCCGGATGCAATCCGGGGGCATGCGCCTGTATGTCCCGGATTGCATCCGGGCTACAACAACCATCGCCAGCAAGCTCCTACGGATCGCGAATCAGGCCCGCGCTGTACTCCCCGGGCTGAGCATCTCGATCTCGCGAATCTCGAAATCACGACGCAGGTAGTCCATGCGCTGGTTATGGAACTCGCGCATGTGCGGCAGGGCCGTGTGCTCGGCCAGCGCCTCTCGTGATGCCCACACCTCGTAGAAGATGAACAGGGTCGGGTCCTGGGCGTCACGCAGCATGTGATATTCGATGCAGCCGGGTTCGGCGCGGCTGGGCTCGACGTAAGCACGGAACAGTTTCTCGAAGGCTTCGGCCTGCTCGGGTCGGGTATGGGCGTGGAGGATGAAGGCATGCATATGGGAAGGCTCCTGATAACGTACTGCCTTACCATAAAGCACGTCTCAAATTGAAATTCATGACTTTCAGTCAATAATGATTTGACCGTTTCGGGGTGTTTCGCACGCGCGGGGCTGGATAACCTGCCGCCACTTTTTTGGAGAACCCCGATGAAAAAGATCCTTCTGCTCAACGGCGGCAAACAGTTCGCCCACTCCCAAGGCCAGTACAACGCCACTCTGCACGACGCCGCAGTGGCCTTCCTCGACCGCGCCGGCTTCGATATCAAGACCACCTTCATCGACGGCGGCTACGACATCGACGAAGAAGTGCAGAAAATCCTCTGGGCCGACGTGGTGATCTACCAGATGCCCGGCTGGTGGATGGGCGCACCCTGGACGGTGAAGAAGTACCTCGACGAGGTGTTCACCGCCGGTCACGGCAGCCTCTACGCCAACGACGGTCGCACGCGCTCCGATGCCTCGCAGAAGTACGGCAGCGGCGGGCTGATCCAGGGCAAGCGATACATGCTGTCGCTGACCTGGAACGCCCCGCTACAGGCCTTCGAGGACCCGAGCGACTTCTTCGAAGGCAAGGGCGTGGACGCGGTGTACTTCCCTTTCCACAAGGCCAACGAATTCCTCGGCATGAGCGCCCTGCCCACCTTCATCTGCAACGACGTGATGAAGGTGCCGGACATCGAGCGCGACGTGGCGCGCTACGAGCAGCACCTGGCCCGGGTGTTCGGCGTCGCCTGAAGCCGCGGCTCATTGCCCGCCGAACAGCGCCGTCCAGTAGATGCCGGCGTCGCTCTGTGGGTCGTTGGCGTAAGCAGCGCCCAGCTCGCTGAACTCAGGGTTCATGATATTGGCGCAGTGCCCGGGGCTGGCCAGCCAGCCCTCGACTACTTTGGCGGAGGTATCCAGCGCGGCGGCGATGTTCTCGCCAATCTTGCTCCCGCCGTACCCCGCCAACTCGGCGCGATCTCCCGGTGTCAGGCCGTCACGCCCCTGATGGGCGAAGAAATTACCATTGGCCATGGCCCGACTGTGGCTCTCGGCAGCGCTGCCCAGTGCAGCGTTCCACACCAGCGGCGCCGTGGCGGCAAACGCCTGGTCACCGCACTGACGCGCCTCGGCGCGGGCAGAATTGATCAGCAGCAGCAGACTTTCCCCCTCGGTCTGCCAGGTTTGCAGGCGGCCGCTCAGCAGCGGCCGGGCAAGTACGATGCGCCAGTCTCGATCCTGCTGACTGACGCCGATATCGATGAATTGCGGGTCGAGCAGCACGCGGCAGAAACTTTCGCTCAACGCCTGCATCGCCGCCTGCGCATTGCGTGGGCCGGACAGGGTGATGGCCTGGACATTGACCAGCGGATAACCGGCGGCGCTCAGTGAGTCCTGCAGATCCGCGGTGCCATTGGCAGGGAGGATCAGGCGCGGGTCGTTGGTCAATGGTGGCAGAGGTTCGGAAGCCTGCACGCCACAGCGTTGCACCTCGCTGCGATAGGTGTTGATGGTCTCGATCAGCGCCAGGTCCTCAGCGGCCTGAGCCACGCCCCAAAACCCCATCAGCAGCAGCGCCAGCAGGCAGCGTTGCCATCTCCGCTTGTCCATTGTTGTTGTCATACAGCCCTCTCCCAACTAACGTCGTGATTCTGACGTACTTCCCGGCGCATCATCATCGCCGGTTTCCTCGTCCCTTCGAATGCCCGCAAACACTGGACCCGCTGGCTATCGGCAGGGTTCCTGCATGATACAGCCTGCCGCCATCGCGCCACCTACGCACTTGCCCGAATCCGCTCGAGAACACTGATGCCCGGTTACTTCGCCAAGAACGAGCAACATCGACGCCTGGTCCTCAAAGCCTTGCTATAGATCACCTTGAGCGGTGGTTTGTTCTTCTCGGTGGTCAATCTGCTGCACGATAACTGGCTGCTGGCGGGCCTCGAGATCGGTTACGCCGCCGTATCGCTGTACCTGCTGACCATCATCGACCGAACCCGCAACCTGCAGCTATTGACCGCGGTTTACCTGCTGCCGTTCTTCAGCATCATGATCGTGGCGCTGGCTCAGACCCACACCAGCTTCGCGGTGTTCGCCTGGATCCAGTCGATTCCGATCATCTGCTACCTGCTGCTGGGGTTGCGCCTGGGCATGTACGGCTCGGTGCTGTTCGTCGGCATCGGCCTGTTCGTCTTCAGCCGACGCTTTTCTTCCGAGAGCCTGCTGCAAAACGTCGAGATCATCGCCAATCTCGGCCTGGCCAGCCTGGCGGTGATGATTTTCGCCCACATCTACGAGCGCAGCCACATTCTCAATGAAACGCGGTTGACCGAACAGGCCACCACCGATGCACTGACCGGCCTGCCGAACCGGCTGAAAATGGCAGAGGTGTTCGAGCGCGAACGCGCCCATGCGTTGCGCAACGGTACCCCGCTGTCGCTGGTATTTCTCGATATCGATCACTTCAAGCAGATCAACGACCGCTTCGGTCACGAGGTCGGCGACCGTACCCTGATTCACTTTGCCACGGTGCTGGCGCAGCGGCTGCGCATCAATGATCTGTTCTGTCGCCTCGGCGGCGAGGAGTTTGCCGTATTGCTGCCTGGCAGCGCGGCGGAGCAGGCCCGCGACATCGCCGAGAGCCTGCGCGAGCGCCTGGCAGCGGAGCCGTTGAGGTTCGATGACATCGCTCTGCCCATGACCTTGAGTGCCGGTGTGGCAAGCTTCAGGGCGGACGGCCAGTCCCTGGATGAACTGATGCTGGCGGCAGACAGGCGTACCTACGCCGCCAAGCGTGCCGGACGCAACCGCGTTATCACCCGGGAAGACGTGGGCGGCAGTGAAGCGGTTCCGGGCTGATCAGGCGTAGACGCTGAGCCCGCCTTTTTCCTGCAGCCACTGGCGGTAGGTTTCCAGCGAGTCGGTCTGCTTGTCACCATTGTGACCGGCGATGCGAACGCTGCCGTCCAGGCCGGCATCGACCATTTTCTGAACCTGTTGCAGCAGCTTGGCGGCATCGTCACGATCGAGCTGCGTCACGTCGGGCAACTGGATCACCGAGGGTGCAGCCGCCTGATTGCCGGCACTGCGCTGCACAGCATTGCTGGCCGTCGCCGCGCCGCCATTCATCGCACGCAGCAGTCCGCCCTCACTGCGCGCGACCACCTGCTTGGCGAAACGCCGAAGATCGCCCAGCGGGTCCTGGCTGTCGGTTTCGCCACCGGCAGTGCTGGAGCGATTGGCGAGCTGGCTGCCGTAGTAGCTGAGCATGGCTGGCGTGCTGTTGTTGATGCTGGTCATATGGCCTCCCGCCAAAAGCATTCGCCACAGGCAAAGCAGATTTCGGGCCAGCCGTTGCAGGCCGCTTATTACAGGGGCCTTGAAGATGCGAACGGCAACGCCTTGCCAGCCGCGGCAAGACGTTGCCCAGCGCCATCAACCCAACAGGTCGACCATCACCGCATTGCTGTAGACCAGGCAAGCATCCTCGCGGCTATAGCCAACCAGGTGAAACTGGCCGCGGCGCTCTTCGCCGCCCAGATAAACCCGCCACTTGCATTCGCTCAGCGGGCCGAAACCGTCCGGCATCACCAGCGCCAGCGTCTGCATGTCAGCATCGATCATCGTGTCTCGGCAGCCGCTGCGTTGCAGCTCCTCTTCGGCCTGTTCCAGACGCAGGTGCTCAGCCTCGCTGACATGAAACTGCAGCGTGCCGATCGGGATGGATTTACTGTCATTGTCGGCTTTGCGCCAACCGTCGATGCTCAGCGTATTCATCTGCCGTCTCCTCAGTCGAACCTGAGTTCAGGGCCACCGCCCGCTTACACAAGGTGGGACAAGCGAAGCGACGATACGACTCCTGAGCAGCGGACGAACGGCTTGGCGTTTGCTTGGCGGGATGATTGCGCTAGGCTCTGCACCTCAATTCGATAGGAGGTACTCCCATGGCCCGCGCCACTGCCCGCCACATCCTGGTTGCCAGCGAAGACAAGTGCAACGAACTGAAAGCCGCCATCGAGGGCGGTGCCGATTTCGCCCAACTGGCCCGCGACAACTCCTCCTGCCCGTCCGGCCGTAGCGGCGGTGATCTGGGTTCCTTCGGCCCGGGCCAGATGGTCAAGGAATTCGATACCGTGGTGTTCAGCGCGCCGGTCGGAGTGGTGCAAGGCCCGGTCAAGACTCAGTTCGGTTATCACCTGCTGGAAGTCACCAGCCGCCAGGACTGATTCTCTCGCAATGGAAAAACCACCCGCCGGTGGTTTTTCCGTTGCCCACGCTGTTCAGTCCCACGGCAGGGCTCTGGCTTTATGAAACGCGGTACTCGCCTCACCTTCATCCTGCTGGTGTTCATATGCCTGTCGCTGGCATTGCTGACGGCCTGGCAGATCTGGTTTTCCCGCGAGCGTGCCCTGCATGAGCTGAACGTGGCCAATCTCAACCTGGCGCGTGCCCTGGACAATTACAGCGAAGGGGTGATTCGCCAATCCGAGCTGGTATTGGTGGAGCTGGCAGAACGCCTGGAGCAGGAAGGCAAGGGTCGGGCACATCTTGATCGCCTGCAGCAGGTCGTGCAGGAACAGAGCCGGGTGTTCAAGCTGGCCAGCACCATCATCATCTACAACGCCAAGGGTGACCGCCTGCTGGTATCGCGGGGCGATATCAATGCGCGCCCGAACGCCGCCGATCGTGCGTTCTTCATCCATCATCGCGACAATCCCTCGCCCGAGACGTTCATCGGCCCGACCATCAAGAGCCGCCTGGCGCACGGGTGGATATTCACCGTCAGCCGGCGCCTGAACGATACCGACGGCAATTTCTCCGGCGTGGTGGCCATCACGTTGAGCGTGGAGCATTTCCTCCAGCTGTTCGGCAGCCTCGATCTGGGCCAGCAAGGCACAATGAGCCTCTCAACCAGCGATGGCACCCTACTGGTTCGCCAACCTTTCCGTGAACAGGATGTGGGCCTGGATTGGTCGAACTCGCCGATCTTTCAGATAGTACGCGCACAGCAACAGGCCACGACCACACAGGTCTCCAGCATCGATGGCATCGAGCGCCTGTACGCGTTCCGCCATAACAGCAACCTCCCCCTGATCACCGTGGTCGCGCTGGGCCGCGATGAGGCGCTAACGGCCTGGCGCCGTGATGCACGACTGTTCGCCACGGTGGTTCTGATCCTGCTGCTCGCCGTCGCCATCATCGGCCAGCGGCTACTTGTCGACATGCACCGTCGCTCGCGCGCCGAGCGCCAACTGCTCAGCGCCCGGGAAGAACTGCTCGACGCCAATGCCCGCCTGGAAATACTGGCTTCGCAGGACGCCCTGACCGGCCTGGCCAACCGCCGCAGCTTCGACCAGGCGCTGGAAGTGGAAATTCGCCGTGCGCAGCGCCAGGGTTCAGACCTTACCCTGATGCTGCTCGATATCGACCACTTCAAGCGCTACAACGATCACTACGGCCACCTGGCCGGCGACGAATGCCTGCGCAGCGTCGCCGACCTGCTCCAGCGCTGCATGCGTCGCCCCGGCGACCTGGCGGCACGCTACGGCGGCGAAGAGCTAGCCGTGATTCTGCCGAACACCAGTAGCGAGGGCGCCGAAACCATCGCTCTCGCGTTCATGGCAAACCTGCAGGACAGCGCACTGCCGCATGAGAACAGTCCATTCCAGAGAATTACGGTGAGTATCGGCCTGGCCAGCCTGAGCCCCGGCCACCAGGACAGCGCCACAAGCGCCCTGAGCCTGATCGACGCAGCGGATCAGGCGCTGTATCGGGCCAAGGCCAAGGGTCGTAACCGCCTGGAAAGCGCCATGGTTCAACGCTCAGCGGACAGGTGACAAGTCGGCCGAAGCGGTTCAGCATCCTCGGCAAATGTCTGCCATAGATGATCGACCACAATGAGCAATGACACCTCGCACCCTCTGCAACAACTCGCCCAGACCCTGCTGGGAAAACCCCTGCATGAACTCGAGCCGGAAGAAACCCATGTGCTCGAACAAATTCGCCAGCGCCGCCCCATCGCCCGTGATGCCGCCGATGCCTCGGATGAAGAGTCGAGCTTCGGCGAGCGGCTGTCGGACAAGGTCGCCGCGGTCGGCGGCTCCTGGACCTTCATCATCTGCTTCTCGCTGACCATGCTCGGCTGGATGCTGATCAATACCGACGTGCTGTCGCACTTCGGCATGGCCTTCGACCCCTACCCCTACATCTTCCTCAACCTGATGCTCTCGACCCTGGCGGCGATCCAGGCACCTATCATCATGATGAGCCAGAACCGCCAGGCGGCGAAGGATCGCCTCGCTGCGCGACTGGACTTCGAAGTGAACCTGCGTGCGGAGCTGGAAATCATGCGCCTGCATGAAAAGGTCGATCAGAAGATCCAGCAGCGCCTGGATGAGATCCTCGCGCGCCTGCCGGAAAAACGCGCCGAGCCCTGATCCAGGAGCTTCAAACAGCCCCCGGCGCGCGCTGGCGCCAGCTGTCGAGCAGGCGCCCGCCCCAGACATTGATCAACAGCCCGGCCATCACCAATGCCGCGCCGAGCATCTGCAGACCGCCAAGACGCTCGCCCAGCAGCAGCGCCGCGGAACTGATGCCCACCACCGGCACCAGTAGCGAGAACGGCGCCACCTGGCTGGCCGGGTAGCGCGACAGCAACCGGCTCCACAGGCCATAACCGAGAATGGTGGCGCCGAATGCCAGGTAGGCCAACACCAGCAGCGAATCCAGGCTGAGCGTGCGCAGCGACTGACTGATCAACTCCGGCCCCTCCAGCCACAATGACAGAGCTAGAAACGGCAACGGCGGAATCAGGCTGCCCCAGACCACCAGGCCGACCAGGTTGACCTTGCCCAGCTTGCGCGTCACCACATTACCCAGCGCCCACATCGAGGCCGCCGCGATGGTCAGCGCAAAACCGGCCAGAGTCATCGCCTGCCCACCCTGCAGACCGATCAGTACCAGGCCGCTGGCCGCCACCAGCAAGCCGAACAGGTTGCTGCCACGCAACCGCTCGCCGAGAAACAGCGCGGCGAAGAACAGGGTGAAGAACGCCTGCGACTGCAGCACCAGCGAGGCCAGGCCCGCCGGCATGCCGACGTACATGGCATAGAAGAGAAAGGCGAACTGCCCCAGCGAGATGGTCATGCCATAGGCCAGCATCCAGCGCAGCGGTACCTGCGGCCGGCGCACGAAGAGAATCGCCGGAAAGGCCGCGAGCAGAAAACGCAGGGCGCCCATCAGCATCGGCGGCATGCCATGCAGGCCGACCTTGATCACCACGAAGTTCAGCCCCCAGACGACGATAACCAGCAGCGCCAGCAGCAGATCCTTGGGTGTCATGGGTACGAGCCTCGCCTTGAATGAGCAGGCATTAGAGCAGCCTCGCCCAAACGCAGACAGACACAGAGGCCGTGGAAAAAAGCCACACAGCCACAAGCGGCTGCTACCCTGCGCGCTTCAGTGCCGTTACGCCAAGCCCATGACCCTGCACGATTTCCTTCTGTTCGCCCTGCCGGCGGTATTTCTCACCGGCCTGTCCAAAGGCGGTTTCGGTGGCGCCCTGGGCGGCATCGCCGTGCCGCTGCTGGCCTTGGCCACCTCGCCGAAACAGGCCGTGGCGGTGATGCTGCCGATTCTCTGCCTGGCCGACGTGGTCGGGCTGAAGGCCTACTGGGGCAAGTGGGATAGGGCCAACCTCAAAGTCATGCTACCGGGTGCCGTGATCGGTATCGGCATCGGCTCGCTGACCTTCGGCTTATTCGATGAGCGTGCCATCGGCCTGCTGATCGGCACCATCGCCATTGCCTTCGTCGGCCTTGGCCTGCTGGCTGGCAACCAGGCACCACGTCCACTGCACAAAGGCCGTGGCACATTGCTGTCGAGCCTGGCCGGCTTCACCAGCTTCGTCGCCCACGCCGGTGGCCCGCCGGTGATGATGCACCTGCTGCCGCAGCAACTGGACAAGGTGCGCTTCGTCGCCACCATCAACCTGTTCTTCCTGCTGACCAACGCCGCCAAGTTGTTCCCCTACGCGGCGCTGGGTCAGTTCACCCAGGACAATCTGCTGCTCAGTCTGATGCTCGCCCCCATCGTGCCGCTTGGCGTCTGGAGCGGCTTGTGGCTGCAATCACGCGTCAACCACCTGTGGTTCTACCGCATCGCCCGTCTGGGCATTCTGCTGGCGGGCGTGCAGTTGATCTGGCGCTACCTCTGAGTCCGCCGACTGAAATTGCAGGTGCCGATAGCCGCGCAAGGCACTAGAATCCTCAGCCTATCCGATCGTCACGCCCAGATTCGCGCGACGCCGTCTCACCTATCGGCCAGGAGACCCCAGATGGGCGCCCAGTGGAAAGCCAAACCCAAAGAAGCCGCCGCCAATGCCCGAGGCAAGATCTTCGGCAAGCTGGTGAAGGAAATCATGATCGCCGCGCGCAACGGCGCCGACCCAGACATGAACCCCAAGCTGCGCCTGGCCGTGCATCAGGCCAAGAAAGCCTCGATGCCCAAGGACACCCTGGAGCGTGCAATCAAGAAAGGTGCGGGCCTGTCCGGTGAAGTAATCAACTACGAGCGCACCCAGTACGAGGGCTTCGCCCCGCATCAGGTGCCGGTGATCGTCGAGTGCCTGACCGACAACGTCAACCGCACCGTCGCCGAGATTCGCGTGCTGTTCCGCAAGGGCCAGCTCGGCGCTTCCGGCTCGGTCAGCTGGGACTTCGACCACGTTGGCCTGATCGAAGCCACTACCGAAGAAGGCGCTGACCCGGAACTGGCGGCCATCGAAGCCGGCGCCCAGGACTTCGTGCCCGATGACGAGGGCTCGACCCTGTTCATCACCGACCCGACCGACCTCGACGCCGTGTGCAAGGCACTGCCGGAACAGGGTTTCACCGTCAACTCGGCCAAGCTCGGCTACCGCCCGAAAAACCCGGTAAGCAGTCTGACGCCGGAGCAGATGGAAGAAGTCGAAGCCTTCCTCGAAGCCATCGACGGCCATGACGACGTGCAGAACGTCTATGTCGGCCTCGCTGGCTGATGTTCGCTGGGCGCCCGAATTGGGCGCCCAACGCTGCTCCCATGCCAACCACCCTGCAAATTGCCGCCGCCTGCCTGTTCGACGAACAAGGCCGCCTGCTGCTCGTGCGCAAGCGCAACACCCGATTCTTCATGCTGCCTGGCGGTAAACGCGAACCGGGCGAAGATGCGCTGTCTGCGCTTCAGCGTGAGCTGCTCGAAGAGTTGGAGCTGCAACTACAGGCCGGCGCACTGCAACCACTCGGTCAGTTCCAGGCGCCCGCCGCCAACGAAGCCGATACCTGGGTGCAGGCAGACATCTTTCGCGCCGCCCTCCCCCATGCCGTTCAGCCCGCCGCCGAGCTGGAGGAACTGCGCTGGCTCGATACTTCCCTGCCCCTTCCTGACGACCTGGCGCCACTTCTGCGCGATCAGGTGCTGCCGACCCTGAAACGGCTGCCGTCAGTGTAAGAGCGTTGCTCGCGGCATCAAAACCGCTCGCGGCAGTTTCTTGATCCACGACAACGCGGGTGACAACACCAGCGATTAGGCTGCGCCGATAAACAAAACCATTCGCCTTGCCTGCAAACCCCACAGGAAACGAGGTTTGCCATGAGTATCACGTCCGCCCAAATCTGCGAGGCTGCCGACCAGTTGCAGGGTTTCGTCGGCTTCAACGCCAAGACCGAGCAGTACCTGCTGCGATTCTCCGAAGACAGCTTCGGTCTCGACGTACCGGCCGAAACCATCACGCCTACCTGCGAATACGTCTGGCACGCTGACGAGGGCGAACTGATGCGCCTGGATCGCCAACGTCTGGCCTGGCTGCAGGAGCAACGCATCGATGATCGAGTGAATCTCGGTGAGCCGCTGCGCGTCTACCTGCGCCGCAGCGATTTGCCGGAGATCCGTGCGGAGCGGCGACGCCTGACGCCGGCCTGAGATTCAGCGTGTTTCGAGGCATTCGGTGCGCACCAACCCACCGGGACCACAACGGCGGGGTACCCCCGCCCTACGCCACGAGCGCTACCCCGTAGGGCGGGTGCAACCCGCCATGCCGGCTCTATCGGGTGACGCGCGCCGCCTCAGCCCAATAGCCGCATGGCGACAGCACCGAGGCCTACGCCGATCAGCAGCAGTACGATCCCACCCAGCCACAGCTTGGCCGCAGGTGGCGCGACAACAGGTACAGGCCGGGCTTGAGCCGCACGCAGGGGGTTGGCCGCCGCCGTCGCAGTCTTGGCGCTGACGCGTGCTGCCTGCGGCACCGGGGCGATCTGCGTAGCGCCGCCGCCAGCTGCCTTGGCAGCCAAAGCTGGCGGCAGGTCCGCCACGCGCATGAACTGGGTGGCATCCTCGTCGGGTGCATCACTCACGCTGACCTTCGGCCCGATCACCAATAGCGTCACCGTGCCCATCTTCAATTGATCACCCGGTTGCAGCACGGCGGTCCTGACCTTCTGCTGGTTGACCAGCACGCCGTTGGCCGAGGCGAGGTCCTTGACCTCCAGCACGTCGTCCTTGAGAAAGAACTCGCAATGCCGGCGCGACAATTCCAGATCGCTGAAGCACAGCTCACACTTGCTCGAACGGCCGAAGGTCATAGAGCCGTGGAGATGAAACTTGCGCCCCTGGTGTTCGCCTTGAATCACCTGCAGAAACCAGCGCGGCGCGGCAGCCTCGGGTCTGGCCGCACTTTTCGCCGGGTCGACCAGCTGCAGTTCGACGGCGCCCAGGCGCAGGCGATCACCGTCGCGCAACTGAAAGCGTGTACCGACGCGCTGGTCGTTGACCCAGGTGGCGCCCTGACCGGCATCGCTCAGGTAGTAGTAGCCGTGATCCTGGCGGATCTCGGCGTGGAAGCTGGCGATTCCGGCATCGCCAAGCACCAGCTGGTTACGGCTGTCCTGACCGATGGTCAGGCGTTCGTCGGTCAGCCAGACCGGCGCTTGGCGGTTATCCAGGAACTGCAGTCTGAGCATCGTGGTCGCCTCGGGTCAGTCGAATAGATTGTTCAGCAAGCGCTTGATCGGGTTCTGCTGGACCGGCGGCGCGCTGCGCGGCCGACTCGCCGCCTGGCTGCTGCGCACGCGCTGCTGGTGACCGTCGTAAAGCGCCAGCAGGCGTTCGTTGTCGGGCTCGGCCTCCAGCCCCTGCTTGATCTGCTCAAGCGCCAGGTTGTATTCGCGCCGTGCATAGGCCGCCTCGCTCTGTTCGATGAAACGCTGCGCCACCCGGTTGATGCCAGCCAGGGCCAGCAGGTTGTCCGGTTCCCAGCCAAGCACCTGGCGGAAGTAATGCACCGCGCTGTCGTCCTCCGGCAGGATCAGCAAGCCCTCGCCGAGGCGTTGCTCGGCCAGGTCGAGATACTGCTGGATACGTGCCTGCAGCACGCGCTGCAGACCGTCGTTGGCCTGCTGGTTGCCCTCGTCCAGGGCCAGCGTCTGGCGAAAATAGTAGTCGGCGTTGTCTTGCGCCGGGGTCAGCAGGTGCCCCTCGCTCAGCCGCGTCTCAGCGAGCACGAGCAGCCCGGCGATGCGCTGCTGCAGTTGCCAGTAGTAGCCGCCCGCGCTGCCCATACCGAGCAACAACAGGCCGAGCACGGCCCAGGGCAGCCAGCGCCGCCGGGGTGGACGAGGCGGCAGGCTGACGCCCGGGCTAAGACGGGTCTGGTCCTGATCGGCGTTCTGCAGCTCATCGAGGCTGGCCAGCAGCACGTGGCAGTCGGCGAAGCGATCTTCCGGGTCCTTGGCCAGCATGCGGTCGAGTAGCCATTGCAGCTCGCTCAGCGACTCCGGAAGCGGCGGCGCCTCTAGCTGCAATTGATTCATCAGGGTCTGGGTGTAGTTAGTGCCGCGAAAGGGGTTATGCCCGCTGAGCATCTCCAGTAGGATCACGCCCAGGCTGTAGATGTCGCTGCGCGCGTCCAGCGCCTGACACTGCGCCTGCTCGGGGCTGCTGTAGGCCGGACTGCCAACGGCGATGCCCGACTGGGTCAGTTCGCTGTCGAGCTGCAGCTCCTTGGCCACGCCAAAATCGCTGAGCACCGCAGTGCCATCGTCGCGAAACAGGATGTTGCCCGGTTTGATGTCGCGGTGCACCAGGCCCTTGTCGTGCACCAGCGCCAGGGCGCTGGCGATCTGCCGGACGATGCGCAGCGCACGCGCCGGCTCCAGAGTCTGGCCCTTGTACTGAGCCAGATCGCCGCCTGCCAGGTACTCCATGGCGAGGAAATGGCGGCCATCGTCGAGTTGGTCGATGCGGTAAATGGTAATGATCGACGGATGCTGCAGGGACGCGACGGTATGGCCTTCCTTGATGAAGCGCTGAGTGAAGGCTGCGTCCTCGCGATGCAACAGCACCTTGAGCGCCACCTGGCGCTGCAGCGCCTGCTCGGTAGCCAGATAGACCTCGGCCATGCCGCCTTTGCCGAGGCGGTGGTGAATGCTGTAACCGGGTACGCTGATGGTGGGCTGACTCATGCGGCTCGACTGGCGCTCAGGGTTTAAGGGATTTGAACAGCTTGCGCAGCAGGCCGAGGGACGACGCTTCATGGGGTTCGGCAGCCGGGCCAAGGCCCAGGACGATACAGCTGATATTGTCTCTGCCGCCATGGCTATTGGCCAGCCCCACCAGTTGCTCGACCATCATTTCGAGCGTGGCCGCCTCAGCGCAACAGCGCTGGATGGCAGCGTCGTCCAGTTCGCTGGTCAGCCCGTCGCTACACAGCAGCAGCAATTCGTCCGGCGCCAGTCGGACGCGCAGCAGGCCGACATCAGGTGCATCTCCAACCTGCCCCAGGCACTGCACGATCACGTTACGGCGTGGGTGCTCACGCGCCTCCTCGGTGCTCATCTGGCCAGCATCGACCATGACCTGAACCCAGCTGTGGTCGTGACTGAGCTGCTCGATATGTTCACTGCCGATGCGATAGGCGCGGCTGTCACCAACCCAGGCCAGCTCGAACTCATCCCCGTCCAGGCGCACGGCAACCAGCGTACTGCCCATACCCGCCCCGCCCGCAACAGGTTGCGCCGCCGCGGTGATAGCCAGGTGGGCTGCATGCACCGCTGCAAATAGCTCCTCGCCCTGTTGCAAGGCGCCAACCAGCTCCTCCAGCGCCAAGGCACTGGCCACCTCGCCACGCTCGTGCCCACCCATGCCATCGGCCAGCGCCCACAGCCCCAGATCGGGACGGCAGACCAGAGCATCCTCGTTATGCGTGCGTACCTGGCCGGCAACGCTTTGCGCAGCGAACACCACGGATACAGGGGAGGACTGAGACACGCGGCGAATCCTTGAGCAAAATGCGATTCCCCATGATGCGGCGACGCGAACGGGCTGTCACCGCCCGCAAGGCCGTAAATGCGCAACCGTTAACCAAAATGCGATGATTAAATAAGCCGCCAGATCCGCCACCTGAACCCATGACCTCACCGCGTTTTCGCCGCTTGCCCCTCCAGTTGCGACCTCTGGTCGACAAGTTCTACCGTGACCACCGCTCGCCGATGCGCAGCCAGGCGGGGGATGAACTGTGGGTGGTGGAAAACGCCAGCGAGATCGTCGCAACCCTGAGTCTTCGTGCTGTAGCGGGAGGACAGTGGCTGACTGGCCTGTTCGTCGCCCCCGCGCTGCGGCGCCAAGGCGTGGCAGCAGCATTGCTCAGTCACAGCCTGGCGCTACATCCCGAGCCAGTCTGGCTGTTCTGTCACCCCGAGCTGCACACCTTCTATCAGCGCCAGGGCTTCGAGAGCTGTCAGAGCCTGCCGACCGAGTTAGCCCAACGGCTGGCCCGCTACCAACGCGGAAAATCGCTTGTCGCGCTGCGTATCCACTGAGCAACCTGTCGCCAAGGGCAAAAATACTGGCACTTTGCTCAGGAATGCCCCTTGCCATTAGCGGTCAAAGCTCTGCATGCTTGTTCCATAACAACGAAAAGAAACGCTATGGCTACCCAGACTGCTCGTTTGCTGAAGCGCCTGCGCAATGACTTCCAGCTGTCGATCATCACCCTGATGGGGCTGTTCGGGGTCATCGGCATCTCGCCCTATGCCGTCTACCGCCTGCTGCACGGCAACTACCTGGTCGGCATCGCCGACACCGTTATCGTCTTTTCCACCCTGTTCGCCGTGCTCTACGCCTGGGTCACCCGCGACACGGTCAAACCCGGTATCTACCTGGCCGCCGTGTTCTCGGTCGGCGCCACGCTGATCGCCATCAACCTGGGGGTCAACGGCCTGTTCTGGATCTACCCACTCATTCTCTTCAACTTCTTCATGGTCACGCCTGGCAAGGCGCTGTTGGCAACCTCCGTGGTGCTGATCAGCCTGGTCAGCCACGCCCTTCTGGTACCCGGCAGCGTGTTCGAAAGCCATTACCAGATGGTGTCGTTCCTGGTCACCTGCATGATGGCCAGTGTGCTCAGTTTCATCTTCGCCTTCCGCACCCGCACCCAGCGCGACCAGCTGCAATCGCTGGCCATTCATGACCCACTGACTGGCGCACGCAACCGCCGGGCGATGAATGAAGAACTGAAGATCGCCATGGCCAGCCATCGCCGCCACAGCGGCAGCTACGGCCTGCTGGTGATGGATCTGGACCATTTCAAGCAGATCAACGACAGCTTCGGCCACCACGTCGGCGATCAGGTGCTGGTGGCCTTCGTCGAACTGATCAAACGCTGCTCACGCAAGGAAGATCGCTTGTTCCGCTTTGGTGGCGAGGAGTTTCTCCTGCTGCTGCCCAACACCGAGGCCGAAGGCCTGCGCGCCGCTGCGCAAAACCTGCTGAGCAGAGTCGCCAATGAGCTGGAGAGCCCGGGCGGCGCGGTGACCGTCTCCATCGGCGGCGCCATTCTGCACAGTGGTGAACACTGGGAAGGCTGGTTGCAGCGCGCCGATGAATGCCTGTATCGAGCCAAGAGCGAGGGGCGCAATCGCGCGGTGATCGCCGATGCGCCGGGCGATCAGAACAAGGCTGCCGCCAACCCCTGATAGATCAGCGACTGCGCTGTTGCTGATAACTGCCACTGCCCGGTTGACGTTCGATGATCAGCCCGCCCGGATATTCGGTGCTCTGGCGAATACCACCACGGGTTTCGCTGGAATAGCTGCCATAGCTGCTTTCCTGACGCACGCTGCCCTGCGGCAGACGCTGCCCGCCATAGAGGTTGTGCTGCTCATAACTCGACGAACCCGAAACGCTGCCGCTGGCACCGGGGCTGACGTAGCTCTTGGGGATGACGCGAATAGTCTGCGGCTGATCAGCGAACGCAGCACCGGCCAACATCGTAGTCAGGATCAACACAAGCGAACGAATGAACATGAGTACCTCCCATCTGAGCGGGGCCAAGCATCGCCCGCCTGAACCCCGAAACCATCATCACACCGGCTTTGACAACAACACGAGGGAATTTTCATGCCTGAAACGACAAAGGGTCAGCCGAAGCTGACCCTTTGCTGGACATGGTGCGGAGATAGGAATCGAACATAGCCACTCAAGGCCACGTGAAAACAGGCCTTTAGCGTTTCGATATTGCTGATATACCCCCAAACGTACCCCTAAAGCCGAAAGCACCCATGCTTTTCACCCACTAGCATATGGCCGAGCAAAGCCCACCCCCTCCATTTTTCCCGGCGTTGCGCACGCGTTCCCATTCGTCGTTCTAGACCATGGCGCCATGATGTTTTTGACTCCCCCCCCTATTGTTTTTCTGCCGCGCGGGTGCACATGCCTCCATTCGTCGTTCGGGAGTCTGGAGCACCGAAGGATTGGCACCCCCCTACCCATGGCAGTCATGGGTAGCTGTACAGCACGGCGCATGTATTCCCATCGCTGGCGGCACTACCCCTAGCGGGGCGCAGGGGTACGCCAACCCGTAACCCTCGAATAACTGGTGTTCCCGGTGTTCTTGGTGTTCCGCAACGGCTGCAGCCCAGCAACGGCGGGGCTTGTGGCCATGGAACACAATTGCGAGGAAGGTGGAACACTTGGTGTTCTGAACACCAATGGTGTTCCGTGATCAGAGGCGCCAGATGGAACACCACACCATGTGTTAGGTGCTGGCCAGCAGGAGGAAGGGCGGAGACATAGTGCCCGAACCAAGCGGCTCGGGCGGCTGGCGTCACTTGTTCCAATGACGCTTGACTGTCGGCAGGCTAAGCCCCAGCTCGGCAGCCGCCTGGCTTTGGCTCATACCCTTGGCCTTGCAGGCTTGCACGGCCTTGGTGGTCTCTACTGCCTCGGGGCGGCCGGCTTTCTTGTCGGTACGGGCCAAGCCTTCCTTGGTGCGCTCCTTGATCCGGTCGCGCTCGAAGGCAGCCACGGCCGCCAAGACGGTGAGCTGCAGCTTACCGGCTGCACTGGTCAGGTCTACGCCGTCTAGGTCTAGGCTGCGCACATGGATGGAGCGAGCGGCTAGCACCTCGATGGTGGACAGCACGTCCTGTACGTCACGGCCGAGGCGATCCAGCTTGAGCACCACCAGCACGTCGCCAGCTTCCATACGATCCGCCATCTTGGAGAACTCTGGACGCTGCAGGGCAGGAACACCACCGGATACCTGTTCAGCGAACCAGCGGTGCGGCTGCACATCGAAGCCCTTCTGCTGTAGAGCCAGCAACTGGTTGTCGGTGGATTGCTCTAGAGTCGAGACGCGGCCGTAGGCAAAGATGCGATTCATGGTGTGCCCTGCTGGTATCGCTTAAGGTGGGATCATTATCTATCGGTATCAACAAATAGTAAACCCGTATTTGTTGATACCAGTTAGGCAGGGTGTTTTGCTGGTATCAATAAACGGTCGTTTTACGATACCGGGCAGAGCAAGGGAAAGCGCCGGCCAGGGCGAACCTTGGCCGGCAATATCAGGCAGCAGCTAGGGTTTCCTCTTCATCGGCAAACAGCCTGGCACCGTCCACCACATAGGCGCGCCCCTTGGGCATGCCAGGTAGCGCGATGGACTGGGCGGCCTTGCCATCCTTGCCGGGCTGCAATATCTCCCGTTCCACCAGCACCCGGTTGACGTTGCGCAGGTTCATACCCTTGAACACCTCATCACGCCAGGCGGTAGGCAGCAGGTAGTAGGTGGACGTGGTGTAGAGCATATCGCCGCAACCGTGGTCGATGGTGCGCCGGAAGCCGAGGCGGTCAATTGTGCGTGGAGAGTTCTCATCAATCTTGGCCTCGATCTTATCCCAGCGGGTAAAGCGCCCTTCGCCATAGCGCTCGATGGTCAGGCGCAGGCGCTGCACGATGGCGTCACCTTCCAGATTCCCGGCGCCACCCCGCTCGGCCAGCCAGGCGCCCAGGCAGACCTTGGCCGCGTGGGTGGCCGTACCGTCTGGCCAACCCGTGACGCCCAGCGCCGTGGCCAGCTCCCCGGCTGCAGCAGCAAGCCCGAACCGCGCAGCCGCTCGCTGAGCCTGGCCGCTGGCGCTGGCTGGCAATGCCTCGGCAGTGAAGCGCTCCACCGTGCTACGCACCATGGCCGCATAAGCTCGCAGCTTGTGCGGCTCGCAGAGGGCCGACAGGAAGGCCAGGGCCGGCGAACCGTAGAACTTGCCTACCCGCGCCTTGAGCGCGTCCGACAGCGCGGCGGCATCGTCGAAGCCATGCAGCGCCTCGAACAGCCCAAGCCCCTTGCTGGCGTCAGCCGGCACAGCCAGCAAGCGCACCTCCATGCCGGCTTTCAGTTCCTTGTGCGCCTCGGCCATGTGCTGCGCTAGCGTCTTCTCCCCAGTGGAGAGGAATAGCAAGCGCCACTCCTGCACCTGGCGCCCGGCCTGGCCGCGATCATTGGCGCGCGCCTTGCCAGTGCCATTGCCCAGCATGTACACCGTTTCGCCGATGATCCTCGGGTCACACATGCCAATTTCATCGAGCACCAGCAACCCGTCAGAGTGTGCGGCGGCGATGCTCTCCAGGGCGTTGTCAGTCGAGCGCCACGAACGCACCAAGCGCGGGCCACCCCACACCGACGCGGCCACCTGCAGATGCGTGGTCTTGCCGCCTGAGCTGTCGCCGTAGAGGTGGAAGCCGCCCGACTCGGCGCCCAGCAGGTGCAGCAACGGGCCGGCGAAGGCCACGCACACCACGAACGCCAGGCGGTTGTTGCCCACGCACAGCGCGCCAATCTGCTGCTGCCATTGCTCCAGGGTGCCGGCCTGGCTGATCGGCGGGAGCTGGGCGCCGGCCTCGTAGAAGTGCAGGTGCTCAACGCTCTGGCCTATCTGGCGATCCGGCACCAGGTAGGCATCGCCATGCCAGCCCAGGCGCGTGACTAAGCGGGCACGCTCGGTGCTGTCATAGCCCTGTAGGTAGCTCTGCAGGTCATTGCGGGAGTTGCGGGCCGTACGCAGCGGTGCCAAGCGTAGACCCATATCTACCAGCGGCCCCAGCACATCCTTGCCGAAGTCCCCGGCCATGCTGCGCTGGGGAATGTTCAGCCGCTTGCTGGCGCCGTCCGGGTCGTCGAACTCCACCAGCAACCCCCAACCGTGGCCCTTTTCATCGCGGGTACGTGCCAGGATTTCCAGGCGAGAACACACCGGCCGCGCCTCGCCATCCTCGCCGGCATAGAACACGCCATCGGCAGTGACACGAAAGCCGGCCGGCGTCGGTGCGGGCTTCTCGGAGGGTGCCGGCTTGCTGCTGGCGCTGGCCTTGGTGCGCTTGCTCGGAGCTGCTGGCGCCAGGGTGAACAGTTCCCCGGTGCGTTCCAGCTCAGCCAGGTGCGCCGCCGTCCAGCCCTTGGCCAGTGCATCGGCTGCATCGTCACCATCGCCCCATTCGCCACCAGGGGCGAAGGTCGGGCGTTCACCGTCGAGGCCGGGGCGCCGGCTGAACACCGTCAGCGCCAGCAGGCGCACAGAGGCGGCCCCGAGTTGGCGCAGGTGATCGGCCAGTGCGTCCATGCACTTGAGGCCGGGCGCGTCATTGTCCGGCCACAGCAACACATCACGGCCGGCCAGCACGGTGAAGTCCGCCTTCTGCCAAGAGTTGGTGCCGTTGGGCCAGCAGGTAGCGACGTAACCGGGCAGCAGCTCGGCGGCAGCGTCTGCCGCTTTCTCGCCTTCGCACAGCACCACCGGGGCAGCCGCTCGGGCGGCCAGCTCATCGAGGCGCAGCAGCGGGCGCGGCTCGGGCAGCCCCTGCCAGCGCCAGGACAGCGAGCCATTGCCCGAGTGCTTGCACCAGGTCAGTGGAGCGAACACCTTGCGCGGCGTGCCGCTTTCATCCGGCCCCAGGTCGAAGCGATACAGCACCATCAACGGTTGGCCATCGGCGTCACGGTAGATCCACACCTTCGACGGCTTGCCGTGCTGGCGGTGCGTCTGCAGTACCTTGCGCATGGCTTCATCAGGAATCGGCAGCACCGGCACCCACTCGGGCGCCTTGGGCTTGTTGCTGGCCGGCGCGCTGGCGCTGACAGTGCCGGGCGTAACGCCCAGGAAGTCCGCCAGCTTGTTGCAAGCGTCCACATCGGTGCCGCCGTCCAAATAGCGCACCAGGTCAATCAGGTCGCCATCGTCTCCGGTGGCAAAGTCGCGCCAGACCCCCTTGGCCATATTCACCTTGAGTGAGCCGGCATGCTTGTCGGCCCGCGTTGGGTTGGGTGCTGTGTATTCCTTGCCGCCGTCCACCCGCTTGCCACCGGGCAACCAGTGCGACAGCACCCGGTCGATGGCCTGCAGGGCAGCGCGTTTCACCTCGGCAAAGGTCGGGTGTTGGCGTTTGTCGTCAGGCGTCTTGGCCATGCGGCTCCCCCTGCTCGTGAGCCTGGCCGCCGACTGTGGCGGCATCTATCAGAGCCTTTGCCTGCTCGGCCAGGTACTGGATAACGAAAGCCCCCTCAGAGGCTGACAGCATTTCATGACCCATTGCGCCACTCAGGGTTTCGATGAAGTCCACCAGACAGGACGCATGCTCAAGAGCATCCGTGACCGGAACACCAGCATTGACCGACATCAGCGGGGCGCCAGCGCGGCCGGCGAAGCCTTCTTGGCGAGTAACAGCGGTGAGGCGATTCATTGGCCACCCCCTACCTGTTCCTTCTGCGCTTTGTCGGCGGCAAACAGCTTGTCAGCCGTCTCGCCTAATGCGTCTTCCCACTCTTCGGTGATGCCCTGCCCAATGCGGGCCAGCCCGGCTATGGTGCGGTCTTCAGACTTCGCCATGGCGGTGAACAGCGCGTGCAGGTTGCGGAGCACATAGGCCGCCGTGTTCAGGTCATTAGCCGCGTGCCAGAGCGTTGGTTTTTCGATACTCATTGCGCACCCCCTTGCACGTTCAGGGTGCGGGCCTTCAGGGCAGTGGCGATCTCTTCGCAGGCATCGGCCCAGGCGTCACCCTCCAAGTTCTCCAGCCAGTCGCAGGCATCGGCCCGGGATTCAAGTGAGCGCTGGATGGCGCGGTGGTGGTTGTAGCGGTTGAGCCGAACGGCAAGGGAGGAAGTGCTACGCAGTGCAGCAAGGGCCATCGCCCGATGAGCGGCGGCGCGTGCTTTGGACGGATTGAGGGCGTGCGGGTGCTTCATAGGTGGTGCTCCTAACGTAGTGTCGGAGCTACCGCGAATCGCCGCGACGCGATTATGGGCGGTAGCCGTGCGCGGGTTCGCGGACCGGGACGTTAGGCACCCGGCACACCCGAAGGTGTCCCACGCACGGCCACCATAGAGCGGCATTGCGAGCACAAAAAAAGCGCCTGCAATGGTCTTGGGGGCGCTTGTGCGCCTAACGTTGATCGGGCCGCGACGCCCGGCCGCTGGATTGACAGCGACGGACGCAGAGTAGCGCGGGCATTGACGCTGCGCAAGCAGCAAGGCGCGACTAGGTTGCACGGCTGCAGGACGCGGCATAGAGTTGGCTGGCATAGTGATTCACCTCAAACGCCCTCGGTTGCAGCCGGGGGCGTTGTCGTTTCAGTGGACGGTGTCGGAGTGGGCTGGCTGGCGCCGTAACTCAATACAGGTGTAATGCGCCCCGCGCCGGGACTTGCTGAGCATCAGCGCAACCTTCTCGGGCCAGCCATCAACAAGGGCCAGCACCTCGGGCGTGCTCAAATGCTCGGTATCCTCGGGCGGCTGAACAGCGAGCAATTGCCAGTCCGGCGCTTCCCAAAGCAGCAGCACCACGCGGGCACCACCTCCTAGCGCATCCGTCAGGGCCGAGTAGAGTCGGCGCAGTTCAGGCGCGCCCAGCTCCGTACTTTTCACGAACTCGACAATAGCGGTATGGGGGAAAACATGCGGTCTGCTCATGCGGCTTTTCCCTCCACCAGCGCCAGCAACGGCGGCTCACTGCCACCGCCGCGCAGCCAGTGCGCAATGCGGCTATCCTCGGCGGTCTCATAGGCGTATTCGGCCTGCAGGTAGCGACGGCGGGCTTCGATGCTGGCCTGTAGCTGTTGTTCGGCAGCTGCTGGCGCTGCTGCCTCATGAGCGATGCCCTGCCCAATAGCGATAGCCGCCTCACAAGCGCGTCGCTCGGCTGCTAAATCACTCTCGACATAGGTCGCCCAGGTTTCAGGGTCATTGGCATAGAGAGCATCGGCGGCGACCAGCCAGCACGTTACCCACTCTGCCAAGCCATCGGCTGTCAGCGCGTTACGCTGGCGCGCGGGCATGGCGAATAGGCCGGCGCCAGCCACCTTGCCGAGTTCGCGCCGGATGGTGTGGCTACCCAGCATTTCCGGCAGTTCCCACGGGTGCGGCTCAAGCGGGAGCGCCAGCCCGTCCGGGTTGAAGAAATAGGCCTGACGCTCACGGGCGTTCCAGCTAACACCGGCGAGGGTACGCTGGCGCCAGTTGCGCTCACCCGTGCGGTAGAGGCTAAAGCCTATGCGGTACAGGTCGAAGAACGGGCCACGGAAGGGCACACGGACAGTTCTCATGCGGCGGCCTCCCGTGCTTCGATTCGCGCCCGTACCCATGCCTGTACCTCGGCCAATACGAACCCCACCGGGGCGCCACGGGCTGCGCTATCGCTCAGAGGGACAGGGCGTGGAAAGGTCGGGTCATCCTTGATGCGCTTGTACACCGTCGCACGCTGCAGGCCGGTCATAGCCAGCAAATCCGGCATCCTAACAAGCATGGTAGCGGGGTCGAAAACTGGCGGCGTGCTGGCGCTCTGTTGCAGGTGATGCACGTTGCTGGCTGCACTCAGGGCCGGGCCGACAGGGGAAGGGCTGGGCTTGGTCGCTCGGGGCTTGCGCTGGGTCATGCTGCCACCCCCTGCGCTGCCGTGCTGGTGCGCTGGCGGCTGGCCAACCAGGCGTCTAGATCGGCGCGCCGGTAGCGAATACGCGCACCAACACGGATATAGGGTAGAGCGTGGCGGCCAGTGCTGCGCCAGGTGGCCAGGGTTTTGACCGATAGCCCCAGCTCTTCGGCGGCCTGCTCGGGCGGCAGGAGGGCGCCAGGGGTAAGGGTGGCAACGTCACCAGGGTGCTGGCGCACAGCATCTGCCAGCGGGTGAGGTGTAGCGGCGGGTATCTTTTCCATTTCTATCTCCATGCGTGCATAGCTGCAACGGCATGGAGGCTGATGGCGCGACAGTCACCTGAGAAGAACGCACCACAAGGAATCGTCTGATGCACCTTACGGTGCATCACTTATTTCTGTGCATCGTACTGGGGCTTGATCCATCCCTGTATGGTTCTTAATGCTGCCTCTGTATAGACGGGCCGACCACTGCCATCCATATACGCTATGGGCCGCTTGAAGGGGCGACCAGGCAGCTCATGGCAATCCCATAGGTGTTGATATATCGCCTTTGAAAGCTCGGCCTTTGACTTTAAGCGTCCGCTATTCAAGCGCGCATGGCGTGTTGCATAGGCTTGTGCTGCCTGTTTTTCCCAACCGCCCGCCGTTCGCCCTGCAGTTCCTTTGCTCGACCTGCTTTCATCCGTATTGCGGCGCCTATCCCGCTCCAGCGCAGCGAGAAAGGCCAGGCGGTAGCAAAGCCGCCACAAATACTCATCTGGTTTGTCCATCTGGAAATGAGGGTCGCTGAACATCATTAAGATCAGCACCGCGTCAGCTAGGGCAATGCCGCGCTGATCGTAGACATAGCCATCTCGGTAGAACTCCACGGCGTGGGTGGCATCGCTAAGCGTATCCAGCCGATCCGTATACCCGTGATCGCGCAGAGCGGGGATAACTGACTTCAGCAATACCGGACAAGGCCCATTCTCAATAATGAGCCGGCGCACATCTTCAGGCCATGGACGGGCATTCAACTCGGCCAAGCGCGCAAGCACACGATCTCTAAAACCATCAAGCGTCTCAGCATCAGGCAGAAGCTCAATTGATTCCCCAGCCCTGCCTTTTGTATTCCTTTTCATGGCTCCCCCCATGCCCCAGTTTGTGCGCTATGCCCAGCGCCAGCGCTTGCTTGTGTTCTATCGTCCAGCTCGCCCGCATTGGCCACCAGGGCAGCGCTGGGCTTGTGTCGTGTTCCGTTCGGTGGGGCGCTGGCGCCCTTGGTCACGGAACACAATTGGTGTTCTGAACACCACGTGTTCCACCCTCTGCGCAATTGTGTTCCATCGCCGAAAGCCCCGCCGTTACTGGCTTCCAGCCATTGAGGAACACCAAGAACACCGGGAACACCAGTTTTTCGAGGGGTACGGGTTCGCATACTCAAACCGCCTTGCCGAAGTTGACCGGCACCACGTTGCCCACCCCTTCCCAACGGTGGGCGAAGTCGTAGGGGGGGACGTGCTGTTGCCGGTTAGCATCAAGGTAGTCCGCCCACCACTGGCACATAAGCCGGCGCTCCTGCAGGTGCTCGGCCTTGTGGATGTAAGCACCCCGCACCGTGTCGCGCTCCTGATGGCTCATCTGCCGTTCGACAGCATCCCGCGACCATAGCCCCGACTCCACCAGGGCAGAACAGGCCATGGTGCGGAAACCATGCCCGCATATATCGGCCTTGGTGTCGTAACCCATCCGGCGTAGAGCCTTGTTGATGGTGTTTTCGCTCATGGGCTTCCAGTGGTGGTGGTCGCCAACGAACACCAGGTCAAAGCGGCCTGTCAGTTGCCGTACCTGATCGAGCACGGCCAGCGCCTGGCGGCTCAGTGGCACCAGATGGGGCGTGCTCATCTTGGCGCCACGGCTGGAGAACTTCACCCCCTCGATGGCCTCACGCTGCCCCGGTATTTCCCACATAGCCCGGCCGATATCGACCTCCCCCCAGCGAGCGAAACGCAGTTCACTGGAGCGGATGAACACCAGCAAAGCGAGCTGAGTCGCCAGGCGAGTAAGCGGCCGGCCGGTGTCGGCATCAAGTTTTTGCAACAGCTCGGGCAGACGATCCAGCGGCAAGGCTGGGCGGTGTTCGGTCTTGCGGGTTGCGGCGCTGCCCTGCAGGTCAATCGCTGGGTTCGTATCAATCTGCCCGTGTTGCACTGCCAGGCGCATGATTCCCGTCATGTACTGGCGCAGCCGGCCGGCTGTTTCCAAGGTGTCGCGCTGTTCAACCGCCTTGAGTGGCGCCAGCAGGTCGCGGGTTTTCAGATCGGCGATAGGGCGATCACCCAGGCCGGGCAGCAAGTAGGTTTCAATCCGGCGCCACACCGTTGCAGCATGCCCAGGCGACCACTTGCGGGCGCATGCCTCATGCCAAGCCGCTGCCATAGCGCGAAAGGTGTTGGCGCGGGCGTTTGCTTCGCTGATCTTGGTGGCCTTGGCGACTGCCATAGGGTCTTGCCCATTGGCCAGCAGCTCCAGGGCAGCAGCACGGCGAGCACGGGCGGCCTTCAGGGTAAGAGCTGGGTAGTTACCGAAGGTTGCCAGCCCCTCCCGACCATCCGGGCGCCGGTACTTGAGGCGCCAGGTCTTCACCCCCGAGGGCTTCACCAGCAGGAACAGCCCCTGACCATCAAAGAGCTTGTAGTCCTTGTCACGGGGCTTGGCAGCCTCGCACTTGGGGTCTGACAACGGGGTAACGGCGCGGGCCATAAGGGTACGTTTCCATATCGAACCAACGTACCCCGAAACATACCCCTAAAAGCTGGATATGTGTAGAGACAAGAGTAGATAGCCAGAAACAACAAAGCCGGCTCAAGTGGCCGGCTTTGCTGGGTTTTGTAGACTTCTATAGACAGATAGAGTCAATCATTTGGTGCCGGAGATAGGAATCGAACCTACGGCCTTCGCGTTACGAGTGCACCAACAGGCCTTCCCAAACCATTGATTTAAAACAATAAATCCACGATCAATCACTTATAAATCAGTGGCTTACATAATTTTCAGTAGCACCAATTAGAAGCAGTTATAGGCAGTCCTACCGGTAAGAACATGCCCTCAGATGGACAAGATTTGGACAAGATTCCCGTCATGACAAGCGATTTTGCTTGCGTTGACAGTGCATAGTTAGGGCCAATTATAATTGGCCAACTGAAAGCCTCGCAGAGTGGCGCGAACTCGAGAAATCCGTCATGGGGAGCGGGCCTAGAGACTTTCAGAGCGAGCATGACGGTTGAGTTTGCCACTGAAACCGTGTGGATAAGGCAAACAAAAGCGACTTGAGATTTAGCGCGGGCTAGCCCCCGTGGAGAAGAGCCAAGGCAGAGTATCGAGAAACCTCTGCTGCCTGGGCTGAGAGTAAGGTGTTGTTCAACCTCTCTCAGCTACGCCGGTCTCTTCGTAAAAAACACGAACAGCCGTGAACCATCCCGCGTTCGAAGGGAAGGCAGAAACCGGATCACACACCTCTCTCAGATGCGATCAGCAGTAGTGCTGCGGTCGCTGTTAGAGGTGTAACGATCATGGCATTAGCCGAGCTTTCCCTTATCAGCTTCTTGACCCCTATCTACCCGCCAACACTGACCGTTCGACAAGTGAGTGAAATCACCAGCGAGAACGAGCAAACGATTCGCAACGCGATCAGTCAGGGCAAATACCCGATCCCGTCTTTCAAGCTCGGCAGTAAGCGACTCTTTCGCCTGCTTGATGTTGCGACCTACATCGACGGCTTATGCGCCATAGACCCAAGCAACCCGATCAACCGTCGCCGTAAACGGGGGCGACCAACAAAAGTACAGCAGCAGGCCATGATGCTGAGCGGCACGCCGATTACCGGATCAGCTCTTAACAACATCAATCAGGGGTAAATCATGCCCCTTGATCAGCCAGCACAGCCCCCGCGTGCGCGCATAGCAACACTGAGCCAAGGCATTCGGTTGCTCGAGCAAAAATGCTCTGCCCAGAACGCACCTAACCCGACAGCACAAAAACATTGTGTGCGTGAGAAATCAGCTCCCCTATTCCTACCCGGGCTGGAGGATTTCATGCGGGCAATGCCAAATCACATCGCTCGCTCGAGCTTATTCGCGCCATTAGCACGCGGAAGAAAAATACAACACAAGAACACTGTGCTCGTAAGCCGAAGAGATGCGGTCATCAAGTACTCAGGCGAGCAGCTAGATGAAGCCAAATCTGATGTTTGGCTACACGCAATGCACGAAGCAATTAAGCACGGTCCACTAGGTGAGACCATAACCCTCAATAGGGCTGCGTTTTTACGCGCAATTGGCCGGGATACTGGCTCAACGCAATACGCCTGGTTACACCAGGCAATGTTGGAACTCAGTTTTGGAATGATCACCATCGAGGCGACGAAAGCAGGGGTCAACAAGCTACAGATAGGCCGAACAAGAGCATTGCACTTGATCGAGGGGTTCGATTACGACGATGAACTAGAGGCGTATACGTACCGGATTGATCCTCGATGGGGTGAGCTGTATAGCAACAGAGAATTCGCCCTGATCCATTGGGACAAGCGCTTACAAATTTCTCAAGGTCAAGATATGGCCAAAGCGATTCAGCGGTTAGTCGCAACGTCGGCAGACATAGAACAACGTTATTCACTCGACTGGCTCAAAGCAAAACTGCTGTACACCAGCCCCACCCGAAAATTCAGGGGTGCACTACTGTCAGCCCTGGAAGAGCTTGAGCGGCTCGAAATCATTGCTGACGCTCGCCTGGAACATAGCACCAAGGGAAAAGAGCAGGCCCGCTGGCAAAAGTTCGTGCACAGGTCGAAAAGTCATCGGCATAGCGTTCCACCTGTATCGGCATAGCATTCCGGTTTATCGGCGTTGCGTTCCGCCTTATCGGCATAGCATTCCGCTTCATTAACCAAGAGCATCGGGAGACTAAGACAGCAGAGAGGCCAAACGCCTTCTACCTTCTCTTTATCTTTAATCTACCCCGCCCTTGCTGACGTAAGCCAAAAGCCCTGGAGTGGGCCACGCCTTGTCAAAAACAACGCAGCGCCCTTATGGTCTGTGTAGAAGCCCGTCTAAGCGGCGCAGGCCGATAAAGCTGGCCTGCCCTGGCCTACGGCCACCCTGCGGGCGCTAAGACCCGGATAAATCACGCTCGGCCAAAAAACCGGCCGACCGCTCAACCGGGCGCGTGTGCGCGCTAAGCCTTGCATCATCGAATTCAGACGGGACGTCGACAAAAGATGTTTATCAGGTCATGAAACCCGCCACCACCTGTAGAACTGAACCACTGAACGAAAGCACTCAGAGAAGCCGCAAGCGAACGCCCTGGCGTACTGGGCGTCGATGCACTGGAGGACGGTTACACGGCAAAGGTAGCAATGACCAAACCGGCCCGCCCATGAGTAGTCACCGTGTAGCGTAAAAACCAAGGAATTGAGCCAATGAATCCCGTACTAGCTAACATACCCGCCTCAGAACGCCCAGAAACGCCCTGCGCGAGCTGCCAACAAGGCATCTGGTACACAGGTTGCGGGCAGCCCCCTGAAGACGTTCTGGCGGCCTTCTGCAGCGCCCTAGGTCGGCAGGTATATACCAGCCATGACAATGACCGAACGGTGCAGACTTGTTCTGCCTATGAGCCAGACGATAAATAGCTCAGTACAGGTGATCTGCAGCCCCCCCTTCAACAGCCGGAGTCTTTCCCCCAATTAGCCCTGTATCCGCCCCTGATAAGAGGCGGCTATCAGTGCAGTGACTGCGAAGCAGGCGCGGTGCTGGTGGACGCCAAACAAGAGAAGCGCGTTAGTGGTGCCCAAACGCTCATCCAGACGTGGCGACCTCCGAATCGCTGCACGTCCTACGGATACCAAGCCTCTTAGTTGGCACAGCGCAAGAGCTGCTTCGCGCCCTCATGCCACTGCATTCGACCTGTGCGTTTCACTTGCGGGCAAATCAGTACGGGGGCGACCTCACTTGCTGTGGGCATCAGCCCATATCCCAAATCATGATGCCTAGCTCAGCATCGGGCGGGCATTGGTCGATGCGCTCCTGGAGCATTTCGGGCGTGAAGTGGATCGAGTATCGGGGTTTTCTATTCGCAGGCAGGATGGGCAGCAGGTCACGCGCCAGCCCCCTGTACAGGCCTGGGAAATAGTCAGAGCGCGTCTGCGTGAGTTTTCCGGCTTTCATCAAGTCGTCTAACACGTCGCCCCAACGGTGCAGGGAGCCTTCCCACGTAGCCAGGGTATTTTCCGCGTTGCGCTCTTCTTCGTCCGGGTTCCGGTAGACCGTTATCCAAAAACTCATTCAACCCTCCACTTGGGGAACCTGCTGCCGCAATGGTGGCGACAGGTGGCCGAATTCACGCACTTCATTAAGCAAGTTGGAAAAGTAGCGCTTGCTCATTTTCATGCCGTCCTGCTCAAAAGCGGCGAGGATTTCTTCTTGCGGCACACCTGCTGCTACCAGTTCCAGAATCTGCTTTAGATTTCGTTGGAAATAGTCGCGCTTGTGACCGAAATACTGGCCGGTTTCCAGTTGTGCCCGATGCCTTTCTAGTAATGCCCGAAGGTGGGGATTTGTCATAACCGAACCCTTATTACTGCTATGTATAAGACATACATTAACACCATAAAAGAACAGAAAAGACTTACATCCGCACATTAATGCAACACAACAGCACCAAATAAGCCACACACAAGCCACACAGAAGCCCCTAAGGAGCAACACAAATGCACAGAAAAGGAACTAGTGCTATTTCTACAAATAGGCACGTGATGGAATGTATACATTCCCGCGCCAAAGGAGATCCTTTGAAACCCTGAAAAGCGCCTCTACGAGTCGAACAGACAGTGGCTGCGTACAATTCCAATTATCATCGAGAGGCAAAAATGAGCACCCCACTTGCCCCTCGTCTTCAACCCCCGACAAACCCAGCAACACCGCAAGACGGCCAGCCACACCGATAACTGCTGCAAAAGGAGTTCGCGAATGCCGATGCACAACCCGCCCCACCCTGGCGAAGCGTTACGCGAAGACGTGCTGCCGGCCTTGGGTATGACCGAAGCAGAATTCGCTAAACACCTCGGATATCCTGTCGAGCGACTTGCTGCCGTACTGAACAGCTGCAGCCCGATCAGCGCCGGTCTTGCTCAATGCCTGGAGCAGGCCGGGCTGGGTATGGCTCGTACCTGGCTTGCAGAACAGGCAGCTTACGACCTCTGGCACTCGCATCAGTAGCGCCTACATCTACTCGGCATAAACCGCAGCAGTTTCATTTTCGCGTGGCGAAAATCTCTAGCCAGGCCCAAATTTTCGCCACGCGAAAAAATACATTGCGACAAACTGCGCTCAATTAGGCCAGCTTTGCGATGCCATAGGCGGTCACCCCAAAGGCGGGCCGATATACACGCCCGACAATCTGGCCCGGTCAAAACTGAATACGTGCGCATGTGGACTTTCACCGCACCGACCAACGAGAGGCATCAGGTGATCGGGCTTTCCTTCTGCCAGTAAAACCCGGCCACCACAGAATGGGCAGTCACTGGAAAAGCGCACGAACCTTGTCCAGGGTCTCTTCGCGTCATCACGGTACATTTCGAGTTCGGCAGAGTCCTCCTTGAGTGCAAGAAGTGGAGCTGCTGCTTTCACGACCCGATTGTCCACCAATTCGACCCACGGCTGATGGACACCGCGCCATATGAACCAAGCAAGAAAGACCACTAAAACACTGCTGGCTAGCTGACGTAGCGTAAGCGCCTGATCAATCGTGGAAAGGCTCCATATCGAAGCCAATACCCAAAGCAGCAGAGAGCCCATACCGAACAGAACGGTGATAAACATCATCAAGCCACGCCAACTCCGATTCTCCAGCACACCCTTGCGGAAAATCAGCCGTAAAAATAATGCCGGCTGAACCTCACCATTTTCCGTCCTGGTGTAGATGATCTGCCGATGCGCCGGCCCTACCAACGGGCCGCCATCACTGGCTTCTACCGGCCGAGTTGCGAGCCAATAGATCCGCTGGTTGCCTGCTCCGCCCTTCGCTTCACTGCTGGCAATCACCGGCAAATGCTTCAAGCCCATTTGCTCCGCACGCCGCCGAATCGAGTTCATTCGGGCGTCCAGGAATGCTTCCAAATTGGCGGTTGATAGCCAGCGCGCAGGATCGCGGCCGGCTGCCTTCATCTTCGGGTCGCAGATTTCCAGTAAGGTCGCGCGATCAAAAGTCTGTGGGTCATGGTTCCCCTTTTCCAGTGCGTTAATGCTGGCCTCCAGCAAAACCCGGATCACCTTATAGGCTTTTACATCGGGAGCAGGCGACTGCCGCAGCTCTTCATCCAGACAACGCATCACGTCCAGCACAATCCCTCCAGAGGCCCCGTAAATAAAGGGGCCCAAGCATCTCCATAAACCCTCCCGAACCCTTTATGCAGGGTTCGGGGGAGGTTTTAACCTGCTCGAATCATGACTCTTGAAGCCGTCTTAACACCAGAGGCTTAGCCCATGAGCATGTTCGTTGCACTCGATACAGACGGCCAGCTGATCACTATTGAAAACGCCATACGCGGACTGGCCTGCAATTGCAGCTGTGTATGTTGCGGTGAGCCGGTAGTCGCTCGCAAAGGTCCGATTCGTGAGCATCACTTCTCCCATCACTCAAACAAGGAAAGCTGCTTCATCCAGCGCGAAAGCCTACTGCACCTTTACGCCAAGCAAGTCATCCGCACTCACCTCGGCCTGCAACTGCCGCCAATGCCAGGCACTTGGCCGGAGAGCGAAGATCAAACCAGCTGGTGGGATTTCGAACGGGTGGATGAGGAAGTCCCGCAGCCGGGATTCCAACCAGACCTGGTTGCCCACCTTAGAGACGGCAGCCAGCTATTCATTGAAATCGCAGTCACCTCGTTTATTGGCGAGGAAAAGCTGGAGCGGATCAAAAACGTCGGCATTGATACCGTCGAAATAGACCTGCGCGAGCTGCTCTACAGCAAGCTGCCTATTCCCTCGGAAGAGGTCACAGCCCATATCCTGAAGCAGACGCACAACAAATCGTGGATCTACCCCGAACCGCCACCAATGCCATTGCTACCAGCAATCGATTGGCAATCCATTCCGGCCAAGCCCCTTGCAGCGGAACCCCTAGTCAAATGCATCGAGCACCGCTATACGATCATGGGCATGTGGGTGTCTGCCCGGATACTGCCCACAGGTTCAGTGGCAGTACGCTCATGGTCATTCAACCCGCAGATCACTGATCTGCTCAAATCCTGGCGTAACGAGCTGGGCGGCGAGTACAACCCCAAGTTCAGAAACTGGATCTACTACCCACGATCCTGTGAAGAAGTGCTAAACCGCCTGCAGCAAATGGACGAGCAGCACTGAGCAAAGTGGCATCGCAAACTGCGCTCAACTACGCAGCTCTGCGGTGCCATACCCTAGACCTAACCTCTCCGTTAGAATCCAAGCCTTTCTCGTAGTCGGAGCAATACCGTGATGGAACACTTGGACACCTTCCTGTCCCGCTGGCAAAAGGCTGGTGGCACTGAGCGCGCCAACTACCAGTTGTTCCTCACCGAGCTGTGCAGCCTGCTCGGCCTGCCACTGCCGGAACCGGCCGGCGACGACACCCGCGACAACGCCTATGTGTTCGAGCGCCGCGTGGTCATCAACCAGCCGGATGGCAGCAGCAACAACGGCTTCATCGACCTCTACAAGCGCGGCAGCTTCGTGCTGGAGGCCAAGCAAACCGGCAAGACCCTGGACAGCTCCGGTTGGGACAAGGCCATGCTCAAGGCCCACAACCAGGCCGACCAGTACGCCCGCGCCCTGCCCGCCGAAGAAGGTCGCCCGCCGTTCATCCTGGTCGTGGATGTTGGCCGCAACATCGAGCTGTATGCCGAGTTCAGTCGTTCCGGTGCCACCTACACGCCCTACCCGGATTCACGCAGCCACCGCATTCGCCTGGAAGACCTGCGCAAGGAAGAAGTTCGCGAGCGTCTGAGCGCCGTTTGGCTTGACCCGCTCAGCCTCGACCCTGCCCGCCGCTCGGCCAAGGTCACCCGCGAAATTGCCGATCAGCTGGCCAAGCTTGCGAAGTCGCTGGAGGCCGATGGCCATCCGCCGCAACTGGTCGCCAGCTTCCTCATGCGCGCCCTGTTCACCATGTTCGCCGAGGACGTGGGCCTGCTCCCCGAACGTGGTTTTACCGAGCTGCTGCAACGCCTGAAGAACAAGCCGGACACCTTCGCGCCGATGCTCGAACACCTCTGGCAGACCATGAACAGCGGCGGCTTCTCGCCGATTCTGGAAAGCACCCTGCTCAAGTTCAACGGCGGTCTGTTCGCCGAAGCCCAGGCCATTGCTCTTGACCGCGACCAGATGGAGCTGCTGCTCAAGGCCTCCGAGGCCGACTGGCGCTATGTCGAACCGGCCATCTTCGGCACCCTGCTGGAACGCGCGCTCAACCCTCGCGAGCGCCACAAGCTCGGCGCCCACTACACGCCCCGCGCCTATGTCGAGCGCCTGGTACTGCCCACCGTCATCGAGCCGTTGCGCGCCGAGTGGAAGGAAGTGCAGGTTGCCGCGCTCACCTATGAAGGCCAGGGCAAGCACAAGGAGGCCGTCGCCGAGATCCGCGCTTTTCACCGCCATCTGTGCGAGGTACGCGTACTCGATCCAGCCTGCGGCAGTGGCAACTTCCTCTACGTCACCCTGGAGCACATGAAGCGCTTGGAAGGCGAAGTGCTCAACCTGCTGCACGACTTGGGCGAATCCCAGGGGCTGCTGGAACTGGAAGGCGTCACCGTCGACCCGCACCAGTTCCTCGGCCTGGAAATCAACCCGCGCGCCGCACGCATCGCCGAAATGGTGCTGTGGATCGGTTACCTGCAATGGCACTTCCGCACCCACGGCAAAGTAAACCCGCCTGAGCCGGTGCTACGTGACTTCCACAATATCGAGCACCGCGATGCGCTGATTGCCTATGACGCGGTGGAGTTGCTGCGCGACGAGAGCGGCAAGCCCATCACCCGTTGGGACGGCATCACTACCAAGACCAGCCCGATTACCGGCGAACAGGTGCCGGATGAATCGGCGCAGGTCGAGCAGTACATCTATCGCAATCCGCGCAAGGCCGAGTGGCCGCAAGCGGACTACATAGTTGGTAATCCGCCGTTTATAGGTGCCAAACGAATGCGCGCCGCACTGGGCGACGGTTACTCGGATGCCGTTCGCCACACTTGGCCAGAGGTGCCTGAGTCAGCGGACTTCGTCATGTACTGGTGGCATATCGCAGCAAATATAGTGCGGGCAGACACAGCACGTCGCTTCGGCTTTATCACCACCAATAGCATCAAGCAAACCTTCAACCGCCGCGTTGTTCAAGAGCATTTGGAGGGCAAAAAACCCTTGTTACTCGCCTTTGCCATTCCCGATCACCCTTGGGTGGATTCAGCGGACGGTGCTCAAGTGCGCATTGCGATGACCGTTGGCTCTGCGGGCAATGAAGAAGGGCGATTGCTTAAAGTGTATGACGAGCGATTTAGCGCTCAAGATGAGATTGAGGTTGACCTACAAGAGCAGCGCGGGCCGGTTTACGCAGACTTGAAGCTTGGAGTGAATGTTGCTGGGGCCACCTCTCTTTCAGCCAACCTCAATATCAGCTCACCGGGCGTGAAGCTTCATGGCTCAGGCTTCATCATTACCCAAGAGGTAGCTAAGCGTTTGGGACTTGGCACCGTCCCTGGACTGGAAAAGCATATCCGCGCTTATCGGAATGGCCGCGATCTCGCTCAGTCACCGCGCGGGGTGATGGTGATTGACCTATTTGGGGTGACTGCTGATGAAGCCCGCGAGCGCTTTCCTGCGGTTTATCAACACGCGTTGAACAATGTGAAACCCGAACGCGATCAAAATAATCGTGCCACTTATCGCGAAAACTGGTGGCTATTTGGTGAGTCTCGACGTGATTGGCGTGCTGCCGCAGCGGGCCTCTCACGCTATACCGCCACTGTAGTCACAACCAAACATCGTATTTTTCAGTTCCTCAGCGCTGACATGCTACCCGATGACGCCTTGATCAATATTGCCAGCGATGACCCATTCCACCTTGGCATACTCTCAAGCCGCGCTCATGTTACATGGGCATTGGCTACCGGCAGCTATCTCGGCGTAGGTAATGATTCGCGCTACATCAAAACTCGCTGCTTCGAAACCTTTCCCTTCCCGGACGCCACGCCGGAGCAACAAGCACAAATCCGCGACCTGGCCGAACGCCTCGACGCGCATCGTAAACGCCAACAGGCCCAGCACCCTGAGCTGACCCTGACCGGCATGTACAACGTGCTGGAAAAGCTGCGTGCCAGCGAGCCGCTGACCGCCAAAGACAAGACCATCCACGAGCAAGGCCTGATTTCCGTACTGCGCGAGCTGCACGACGAACTGGATCGAGTCGTCTTCGCCGCCTATGGCTGGGATGATTTGGCCGAGCAACTGGTGGGCAAACCCGGCGCCACCACGCCGCTGCCGGACAAATCCGAAGCGCAGGCCGAAGCCGAGGAAGAACTGCTGCGCCGCCTGGTAGCCCTCAACGCCGAGCGCGCTGCCGAGGAAGCTCGCGGCCTGGTGCGCTGGCTGCGCCCCGAGTACCAGAACCCGAGCGCCGCCGTCGCGCCGGAGCAACGCGAAGCCGAGCTGGACGACACAACGGATTTCGAATCCACCCCTGCCGCCGCAGCCGCCAGCGGCAAGCTCACCTGGCCCAAGCAAATGCGCGAACAGGTTGCTGCCGTGCGCCACGCACTCAGCCAGAGCCCACTACCAGCCGACGCCCTCGCCGCCCAGTTCAAACGCTCACCCAAGGTCGCTGTTCAGGCCGTACTGGATGCCCTGGAAGAGCTGGGCATGGTGCAGCAAGACGCAGACCAGTATCGTCTGGCCAGCTGATGCATAAGGGAGTCGGCAATGGCCGAGGGTAATTACATAGAAGCTGTGGAGATCATCCGGCGACTGGAGGGCGGCATGACACGCCCCTTCCTATGCCGAGCCAGCAACGGTAAACACTATGTGGCCAAGGGCTTGGAGCTACCACCCGCCGAACGCATTGCCGAGCTGCTGTGCGCCCGCCTGGCCGCTGACTTCGGCTTGCCCATCCCCGAGCACGGCTATATCTACATTGACCCCGCCCTGCTGCGCTACAACCCAGAAGCACGCAGCGACCTGGGGCCTGGTGACAGCTTCGCCTTGGCCTATGTCGCGGACGCTGCAGACCTGCTCTATTCGCAAGCACTGCAGGTTCCTGTCGACCTGCAAAAAGCTGTTTTCACCTTTGATTACTGGGTTGGCAACGGTGATCGTCAGCTAGGGCCGCTGGGCGGCCGCCCCAATCTGCTGATGTGCAGCACAGACAATCAGTTGCAGCTGATCGACCACAACCAGGCGTTTCACTGGCCGCAGGATGCCCAAGAGTTTGCTGAAAGCCATGTGTTTGGCCCAAGCAATCGGGCATGGCACCTGGATCTGGTCGACAAAGTTGAATACAGCCAGCGGATGCACGAAACTGCCAAACGCTTTCGTGACCTATGCTCAGACATACCCGATGAATGGTGTGAATCTATCGGCGAACAGGGACTCGACATTCTGCTCGAAGAAATCGAAAGTAACCTGATGCGCTGCAATTCGGACGAGTTCTGGAGCGTCCTGCAATGAAATACGCCTGTCTTTACAGCATCGTGCGCTTCGCGCCTTTTGCCGAAACCGAAGAGTTTGCCAATGTCGGCATCGTTCTCTCGGCCCCGGCTATCGGCCGCATGGAGTACAGGCTCGCCCGTAAAAACCTGAAACGGGTCAATCATTTCTTCGAGTGCAACAACCTGTTCGCCAAGGCCATGGAAATAGCCCAGAACGAACTGGACGCCGTGCAAGCGATGACGAAAGAAGCTCAGGAATCGCAGATCGTTAACCACTTCCGCTTCCTGACAGAGCCCAAGGAATCGCTGATTCGCTTCAGCGCCATGCGCTCGATCCTGGTGGAAAACTTTGACGCGACCCTTGATGAGCTGTTTGGCCGCTATATCGACCGCCAAGGCATGGCGCGTGATCGTCGTGAGGAAGTCATGGTGCGTGAAATTCGCACCCTGTTCACGGAAGCTTCTATCCGTAGCTTCCGCGATGACACCCTGACTGGTGATCTAACCAAGCTTCACCTACCTCTGGTTCACCGCAATGAAGTCGTTGCCGCCATCAAGCCTTTAGCTTTTGATCAGGCCGAACCAAGCGCAATCCTCGACCACTGCGATCAGTGGCTGATGAAGTTCGCGCGTGCTGAGCGGGAAGGGGTTATTCAGCTGGAAAACGTGCTCATACCTGTTGCGGCCCCGGCAGAGAGCGATTCGCCCCGCCACCGCAGAGCGGTGCAGATAGCCAAGGACAGCATCCAGGAACGCGGCCTGCAGCTGGTCGACTATCAGAACACCCAGAAAATCGCTGCCTTCGCGCAGCGCTACGCTCAATAGCCCAGGCAGCTTTCCTGCTCAGCACAAGGCCCGGTAAATCCGGGCCTTGTGCTTTTATTCTTGCGTTACACCATGCGCCAAAGAAGCTCTTCAATTGCACGCAAGCGGGTTACGCTGGTTTCAGCGGTAAATTTCTCGGCGGTTGCCAAGCTGTAGGACGAGTATCCGCAAGGCCCCGTCCTGAATCTCGCAGATCACCCGGAAGTCTCCTACGCGATACCGCCACAAGCCACCCAATGGGCCTGTAAGCGCCTTGCCAGTGGTTCTCGGGTCATCCCGGCTGGACACCCGCTCATCCATAAAGTCAAGAATGCGCTTCGCTGACTGTTTGTCGAGCTTACGCAACTGTGTTTTGGCCGTGTCGGTGTAATCAATCGTCCAAGCCAAGGTCTTTCCTTACGTCCGCAGCAGAGTGAACGGCCTCTGTTTTTTTACGGACACGCTCCAGGACTTCAGCCGCGAGGTAGTAGTCCTCAAGGTCAGCCAGGCCGTTATCGATGATTTCACGCAGATAATACGCCTTGGTACGCCCAGTGCTGGCCGCCAGAAAATCTAGGCGCTGCTCAACTTCGGGTGCCAATCTGATGGAAGTGGCCATGTCTAATAACCCCATGCGATACGTGTATTCACATTATCACAAATCTACGCACTGGCACTCAAGCAAGGGAAGACACGATGCTTAGCGTATGCTTCTTCCGAATTCTGAGGGCTCCCCACGTCTTGCCTGGCCGACGCAGCTAGCCTGTAGCCCAAGAGCTACATCTTTCGGCACTTCACCCGTTTCTGACGCCCAGGGGCTACAAATGACTTCTCTCCACGATGTTTCCGAGATGCTGAAAGAGGCTCGCAGAGGCGCGAAGCTTAGCCAGCAAGCGCTGGCCAGCCGTGCTGGTGTCGCGCGTACCACGGTGGCGCGCATGGAAACACTGGCCAAAGGTGATATGAGCGTGTCGGTGCTGGTTCGGCTGCTCGCAGCAGCTGGCTATGAACTGAAGCTGGTTAAGGCAGGACACCAACGCACGATTGAAGGCATCCTCAACGAGCAGCGGTCAGGGCAAGGAGTAACAGCCATGGCTATTCAAGCGTTTGACGTGTCGGCACATCTGATCGACGCAGAAACCATTCGGGCTTACCTGAGCGCTGCCCTAGAAGACCCTAATCCAGACGCCTTTCTGTTGGCGCTGAGTAACGTGGCTAAGGCTCGCGGCGTGATCCAGCTAGCCGCCGCAGCCGGGGTCGAGCCTGGCTCTCATTGATCGTGCGGCTTCACAGCAGTGGCTTGGGTAGGTCATCGGTCACGGCTAGCCATCCTGGGTCTAGTCCTATTTCGATAGTTCGATTGCTTTCTGGTCGTAATTTTCTCTGACACGGCCGATAGTGGCCATGTCATCGACGGTGAGCGAGCGGGCCAAAAGGATCATTGCGTGCCGTTCTTTAATCCATTCGTCGATCTGCTTTTGGTCGGGGGCTTCCCTCTTCTCTTCTGCGTATATGCACGCTGACAAGTGGCTTGCAATGATGTGTAGTGACTGCTTGGCAGAGTCGCATGCAGCCCATTTTTCGGCTTCGGTCATGGTGTGTCTCCCTGTTTTTCTTTGGCTCTAGCGTACGATTTTGCCCGTTTTCTCTATCGTCCCCCTGTTGAGCAACGTGAACAGTCTGCCGTCTACGGTACGTGGGTAAATTTCCCAATTTTTTACCCACGTTCTTCCGGTTGTGAGTAAAGAATCAAATTCCGTACCCGTGACATACTGGCGTGACTAGCCGCACGGATAGCCGTCCTCAGTCCATGGACAGTGGACGTACCGCTCACAGCCTCGGTGAGTGCCAAATCAGGTAAAGGTCATCACCCGCTGCGGATTTTCGCCACGCGAAAAATCATGACCATAAAGTCACGCCCTCATTTTCGCGACGCGAAAATCTAGACCAGCGAGGAATATCGCCATGAGCAGCGAGCTGCTGACACCCTATGACCCTGCCAAATACCTGACCGATGATGAGGATATAGCGGTGTTTCTGGCCGACGCGGAAGAAACCGGCGATGCAAGCTACATCGCGCGGGCACGAGAAGTGGCGGAGCGAGCCAAGGCGATGAATCAAGCGAGAAACGAAGCCTGCAGCGATAGTGACTGTGCCGACCTCAGCAAAAATCAACGCGGCGCCTGAAGCTCAAGCCTGAACGGGGGCTTAGAACCGAGTGAGCCGAATAGCCGGAATATTCGGCTCACACAATGAGCCGATTGTCGCCATTGAATAGGTTCGTCCATTTACGCTGACTTTCGGTACTATCCGGTTAACTCAGGATTACCAAGGACAGGAAATGGACTTCACCCCCATCATCGCTCAGGTCTGGGGCATGCTGGCCTGGTTTATCCCAGCCGCACTGCTGATCGGCCTGCTCAAGTCCCCATGGGCAAAGGGTCATATGGGCGAACTCCTGGTGCGGCTGTTCGCCCATTGGCAGCTGGACAAGCAGACCTATCGCCGCCTGCACAACGTCACCCTGAACACGCCGGACGGCACCACGCAGGTCGACCACGTATTCCTCTCGCCCTACGGCATCTTCGTGCTGGAAACGAAGAACATGAGCGGCTGGATCTTTGGCAGCGAGAAGCAAGCGCAGTGGACGCAGAAACTCTACAAACACACCTTCAAATTCCAGAACCCACTGCGGCAGAACTACAAGCACCTCAAAGCCCTGGAAGCCACCCTTGGCGTTAACCCAGAGCACCTGCACTCGGTCATCACCTTCGTCGGTGGTAGCACCTTCAAAACCGAAGTGCCGGCCAATGTGACCCAGGGCATTGGCTTTATCCGCTATATCAAGTCATTCCAGCAGCCGGTATTCAGCGAGGCTGAAGTCGACGCCATGCTGCACGCCCTGCAAACCGGACGCCGCGCGCCAACCCTCGCCACCCATCGCGAGCACGTGCAAAACCTCAAGCGCCGTAGCGATCCGACAGCCGAACGACAATGCCCGAAATGTGGCAGTGCGCTGCTGATTCGCACGGTGAAATCAGGAGCGAAAGCGGGGCAGCAGTTTTGGGGATGCTCGGCGTTTCCTAAGTGCCGAACCATGCAGAGCCTTTGAGGGAGCGTAGAAAGACTACCTCGAAGTCCCCGAATAGAAAATAAATCAGCCCCCTTCTTTCGTCCCGTTTCAACCAGAGTCCTCGGTTGTTAGAAAACGCGGGGGGGGGCAGTAATAAATGCCAAGGAAAAATAATGAATATTGATGGGCAGCATAAAAAAATTTATTTAGCGTGCCAGCACAAATTTAGAGGATTGGTTGCAGAATTCAAATCTAAAAAATTCGAAAAAAATGTACGCAATGATCATTCATTCATATTCAGGCGCGGCTATAGAGAATTAATGCTAGAGGCGAGATCAACATTACACCCGTCGTTATTCTCTGAGTATCTTAAATGGTGTAGCTTCCATGTAAAGCATCAACTTCCAGAATTGAAACGTTACCCCACAGGATATGACGAACTACAGGGTGTTTCATGGAAAAACCCAAAAGTATCCCTAGAGCGTGAAATTCTTTGGATTGCCGCAAGAGTTAAAGAAGATCACTCCTCTATTAACTTATTTAGATTAGTTGCCCAAGAAATTGAGAAGCTAGTAGTAGAGAATGAATTGAACCAAGCAATAAACTTACTAAAAGACCTAGAGCTGATGCAGGGTGCCAGCTTTTGGTCAGTCCAGCTTCGCATTGCATTAGAAGGGATGGCGGGGGGGCTAGAGGGGCAGAAAAAATATACGGCAGAAGTACGGTCGATCTATAGAAATGGGCTCCTGAACTTTATTGCATACAATACAAGCGTAAGAAACGAAGATCGCGTTAGTATACAAAAGTACATGGAGGACATTCGACAAAGAATCTCAGACCACAGCAAATATGACGAATCAATTAAGCGCTATATGCGACACCGCTTGATGAATGAGTGGCCAGCTGAGAACAGCGAAATATCTGACGTCTTAAGAGTGGAACAAAGCCACTCACTGGTTGATGTTTATGAGACGTTTGTGAGTTTGGTGCAGCATGCTTTGTCGTGCGCGCACAATGACGAGCTCAAATCAGCAACTAAGCTCGCACTACAGCAATTGAGCTGCATTGATGACTATCGAATTACAAAAGTCTGCATCGCGTTCGATCTACCAGTAAACTGCTCATTTAATGCACGCAACAGTAGTATAGTTGATGCCTTATGCACTTCGGATTTCCCTACCGCACTTTTAATGGCCAGGAACCCACAGAGCCATAATGATGATGCAGTTGATGCCTGGGCATATATTTATTCGGGTGTGGCTTTAAGCCTCAGAGGAAGGGCAGCAAGAGCAACACTGCTTAAACATGTGCACCATCTGATTGCTCAATTTCTTAGGCAAGACAATGATTCTGCTACGGCATATTCAGGGCTTCTTAAACTTACTACAAATCTAGGTGGCTTGCCGTTTGCTGCAGCTATACGCACATTTATCGGGATGATATATAGAACATTTCCAGATGAAGAGTGGCGACCTTGGTTAGTTTCTTTGAATTGCCCAGCTCTGGGCTTTGAAGATGATGTCATTTTAGAGAACCCACAGACACCTGGGGGGGAGTGTTGGGGGCTGTTAAAAGACCATCATGCGCGCACCAATGTCGCTAGTGGAGCTGCAGTAGAAATATTCCGCGCTTGCGGACTAATTAGAGCAAACGAAATGGATGTTGCAATACAACTCCTTTCTAATATGCGCCAAGCGTTTCCAGAAATACTTCCTGCGATTACTCTGCCGCTTCTACTACATGCACTTTACTCTGCTGGAATGCGCCAAAGTGCCATTGAGCTTATTGCAGACGAAGGCTCACGCTGTACTAGCCGGAAAAACTTACTACCTGTAGAGGCTACTATAGGAGGTTACAGCCATGAAGATTACAACAGAGTTACTCACTTGCTCGCACCATCTATTGCTTTGCATATGCTTTGGGATGCTACCGAAGACGATGAGGTAGGCTCTCGACTGCGATTTAAAATTGGCCAGGTTATTCGACGAATCGACGTCAGAGAGCCTGCAAAGCTATTTGACCAAAAACACCTACTCCCGACTCATCAGCTCGTATACTTCTTAAGAGATTTATGCATCCCTAATTTAGTTGACCAAGCTCGAGTAGCTAAAACTACAGCTGAGATTTTACAACAAAGACAAAAAACTTGTGCCGTACTCAGAGATCTCGACCCAGATAATGATTCTGAGTACTTAGATGAAATACATGAAATATCCAACAGACAGCTAATGAGTGATGGCCAGTGGATTGTTGATCGAACAAGAATCCATGTTGATACCGACGCCTTAACTCGCTGGGCAACTAGAGAACTATCAGAAGAGTTCTATAGATATAGAGATCTTGCTGAGGTTGTAACGCCCATGGAATTTGATGATGTTATGCGGGATATTCTAATTGAGAACCAGATCCCTGTTCAGTTCTCTGAGTTTGGTGAGGCTGACGCGGTCTTGTACTCAATGCTTGTTAGGATCGGATCAGAATTCTTAAACAACTCTCTTTTCGGGCTCGATTATTACCTCAGTAAACGAATCCGACATCAGTCCTTCGTAGGTCTTATACGCGGACCGCTTGAGTTGCAAGGACTTATAACAACCAAAGACTCAGCTGGCGCAAACTATAATAAAAACGTGATGCTTCTCGAGAGGTTCAATGAGTGCAGCAAAGACACTCTTAATGGACTTAGCAAGGCGTTTGAGAATTTCTCGGCCTCATTCGACGCTGCACTCATTGAAACGAAAGACAAAATAATACAAATCCGCTCAAAAGAACATCCACATGGATTAGTTACATTTGACCTAAATCCACAAATAGTACCTGTCGCCAGAGTTGTACTGAGCGATAGCAACATGACCGGCTTTGTAAGAAGCTCAGTAAGCTTAATGTGGGCGCTTCTTGACAAGTCCCTAGGCGATGTCAGGGATTACATATCAAACGAACTTAAGTCCAAGCTTTCCTCCATATTCGATGAGTTACGCGCCAACCTAAAAAGCCTTGTAGAGGGGCGCGCGGAGTATCTAGAGCTTGACCGCTTGATTGGGGAGAGTTCAGTGCAAGTTCAGCTGGCCCTAGATGACGCAAGCAGCTGGTTCTCTAAGACGAATGACCAAGATGCATTTAGACGAACTTTTAAAATTGAGCAAGCTGTTAATATATCAATTGAGGCCGCTAGAAAATGCCTGAGGGATTTCAATCCTGAGATAAACATAGCACAATCAGCAACAGACATCATGGTCATGCCTAGCACTCTTGTTTTCTTACACGATGTCCTTTTTATATCGCTAGACAACGCACGATTTCATTCCGGCCTAAAAACTCCTGAGATCACTATTAAAGTTGATCCTGACCTAGAGAACGAGCGCTTTGTTATAAATGTTTTGTGCTCTGCAAAGCAGAGTGCACGAGCTGAGGCGGAGCGAAAGCTATCAGCAATAAGAGAGAATATAGATAAGGGAGAGTTTGACTCAAAAACTAAAATTGAAGGCGGCAGCGGACTGTATAAAATAGCTGCTGTGGTAAAGCAGTCATCAAAAGGACATCTTTCATTTGGCTTCACTCCTGATGGCGACTTTGAGATCACTGTCGTTTATAACTTTTTAGGGGAATCAGTTCAGCCCGAGGAGGCCATATGAGTGATCGCCATCTGAGCATACTTATTGTGGAGGATGAGGTTCCAAAAAGCACTCAAATTGAGTTGTTTTTGCGCGGATTATGCATCCCAATGAATATAAGATCCGCAAGATCAGTGAACTCAGCACTGGATAGCCTAGATGATGAGGTACCAGATCTACTCCTTCTGGATATGTCTTTACCGACCCTTGATGTTGATATATCAAATAAGGAGAGCGGGGGTCGCCCTCAGGGCTTTGGCGGCATTGAGGTGCTTAGACATATGAAGTACTCATCCATCTCTTGTCCAACCATTGTGATCACCGGGTATGAGGCATTTCCTAGAGAAGGTGGAGGGCTAGATATTACTCAGCTTAGATTGGAGCTCGAGGAGGAGTTCCCTAACATCTTGCATGATGTGCTCCATTATAACTCTACATATGAGACTTGGAAATCAGAACTCAAGATGGCTTTTGAGAGATTCAAGTCTGACAAGGAAAGTTAATAGCCGTGCGAATTTTAATTGCTGATGACTGTAAATCTAGATATAAAAAACTTCTCATACAGCTTGAGGAACTGGGAATCCCCAAAGAACAAGTTGATCTTGTCGGGAGTGCTGATGAAGCCCAGTGCGCGCTTGAGAGAGAGCGATATGATCTTCTAGTGCTTGATATTCTACTACCTCTTTGGGCTACCGATGATGATGTTTCCCATGAGAACTCGCTTCAAATTCTCTTTCGAATCAATAACGACGAAACTATTATTAAGCCTGGAAAAGTTATAGGAATTACTGCGGACATAAATGCCGCCGGTGTAGCGAGCGAGACTTTTGCAAAAAGCACTTGGTCCATCATCCCTTATTCACAGACAGATGATGAGTGGCAGCATCGAATACTGAATTGCGTACGATATATTCGACAGGAGACTGATACTCGCACATGTGCTTGTGACAATGCAGAGCGCGTAGACTTGGCTTTGATTTGTGCTCTTGAGTCGCCCGAGTTTGAAGAGCTTATGAAATTACCTTGGAACTGGTCTCCTGCTCGACCAATACATGATCATTTATTTGTTCGCGATGGTTGGTTTTTTTCTAAAGGCACTAAAATCACTGTCGCGGCTGCATATGCCACCAGAATGGGCATGGTGGAGTCCGCTCTAAAGAGTTTTATTATAATATCCAAGCTAAACCCTAAGGCCATAGGGATGACAGGCATATGTGCTGGCGTGCCTGGCCAGGTGACAATTGGAGATGTTTTATTTGCCGACCCAGCTTGGGATTTCCAAAATGGCAAACATGTGCGAGACGGCGATGTATTTAAATTCATTATTTCACCTCATCACCTCCCCGCTTCGTATGGAATACGTACTTTAGTAGAACTAATTCGCTCTGACTCTGCATTCCTCAAAAGTTTGCCTTTGATTTACGGAGAAACGTGCAAATACACCACTAAAGTAAAAATCGGCCCTGTTGCATCAGGCTCTGCTGTTCTTGCTGACGGGCGAACCATCCAGGGCATTAAAGAGCAGCAGCAGCGAGAGCTTATTGGTGTTGAAATGGAGATATATGGACTTTATGCGGCCAGCTATACCTCGAGCCCTGCACCTAGATACTTTGCATTGAAAGGAGTTTGTGATTATGCCGATCCTGATAAAGATAATGAAGCACAGCGCTATGCTGCCTTTGCAAGCGTACGAGTGCTTCAGAAATTATTCGAAGAATATGGTACCCGCTGCATTGGCATTGGAGGCGCATAATGGATTCTGACGTTAAGATCCAGCGGTCTATGGAACATGCTTGGCGCTATTTTGAATTGCATGCACAGCAACGAATGACTGTGTTTAACTTCTACCTAGCTATTTCCGGGTTGATTGCTGCGGGCATTGGTATTTGTTTGCAGCAGGGCGTTGGTTTTTCTGCATTAATATCAATGTTAGGGGTGGCTTTAAGTTTGGTTTCATTCTTGTTTTGGAAGCTTGATCAGCGCGTTACTGAAATGATAAAGAAATCTGAGGTCGCCCTTCGAGTTATTGAGAAAGAAAGCATTATCTCTGTTGCAGCATTATTCTCTAACGACTCAGACAGTAATGCCTCCAGCGGCCTATTTTCTGTTTGGAGCTATGGCAGGTGTTTCAGAGTTGCTTTTATGACTGTGGGCTTGATCGGTGCTGCATTTACAGTACTTCCTCACTTCATTAGTCTCTCAAGCTAGGAAAATTCTGAAAATACACGCTTTACGAAACGGCGGGCCTGTAAATCGTATGGTTACAGTGGCTGTTAGAAACTGCCGTGTAAACGCCTCATATTCATCGCAGCCATCAGAATCTACGCGGATATTTCTCGGTAGATAATCAAAAACTGACCGTTTCGCAGTACAAAAGACGGTACGCTAACGGTACAGTGCCCAGCTCTTACAGATTTCGCTCAATTACGCTTAACCCGCTCTACTACGCTACTTTCAACTGACTGTACCTACGCTAAGCTGCGTGCGATTTCACTGGGCTTGCAGTGTTTCTAGGCAACTCATAATCCTTAAGCAAGCTTCTTTGCCAGATCCTCTGCTCGAGGGTGGTAGTAACGCATCAGCATGCGTGTGTCCTTATGGCCTGTAATCTTGGTCAGCTCATGAAGCGGGAAAATGTCGGCCAGCCTTGATGTAGCCTCATGGCGCAAATCATGGAAGCGAAGGTCTGTCAGATACCGAGCGTCAGGCCCCTCACCCACATCCTCGCACTCGCTCAGGTAGATCGAGCGCGCCCGTTTGAGGGCGCGATCAAAAGCCTGAGTGACAGTGTCTTCGCGAACATCAAAGACCTTTCCTACCGCAGTACCCGTATCCCTACGAACAGACTCCAGCGCCGCAACGGCCTTGGATGAGAGCGGAACATCACGCGAACTGCCATTTTTCGTACTGGGCAGGTGAGCCACCCTCCGCTTAAGGTCGACATGCTCCCAACGTAGCGACACAATTTCGCCACGACGCATAGCTGTCTCAATAGCTAGGCGAACAATCGCCGGCAGAATGTCCGACCCTGTAGCGGCCAGAATCCTTTCGACCTCATCCCCCAAGCGACGCTCGGCGCCAGAGGCATCAGCAGGAGAAGACGCCTCGGTGGAGATACGCCGAGTCCTGGCATTGCTGACCTGGGGTTTACGAATCAACTCAACAGGATTGAGTAGACCTTCCATACCCCATTCCTTACGAGCAATGGTAAACACGTGCGACAGCACGGCCAGGCGACGCAATACCGTGGCTGACTTATGGGTTTTCAACCACTCATCCCGCAGCTTGGCCACGTCAGCGCTGCGCACCGCAGCTAGCGACCTGCGGGCTAAGTCGGTGCCCTTCCAGACCACAATTACTGAGCGCTCCTGGACAGCACCCTTTTTGAATGCAGATATCTCCCGCTCGTAACGCTCAAGAGCCTCCGAAAGCGATGTAGCTTCAGCCTCAACACGACTGACGAAGACCCCGCGATCAATCTCGGACTCGACTTGGCGCGCCCAGGCCTCAGCCTCAGCACGGGTGGAAAAGGTTTTAACTTGCGCAGGAAAGCCCTTGCGATTGATACGAGCCTGCCACTGCAGCTCGCCACGTTTACGGAAAGACGCCATCGACTGCCCTCTAGATCAGATGGACAGAATAAAGCCAGATGGACAGGATTTGGACAAAAAATCGAAAAGAGGCCAACAAAAAAGGCCAGCATCGCTTCAGGCCTTGATTTTTATGGTGCCGGAGACAGGAATCGAACCTGCGACCTTCGCGTTACGAGTGCGCTGCTCTACCGACTGAGCTACACCGGCGGGAAAACGTCGGCATTATGCGAGTTGCCACGCTCGCGCTCAAGTCGCTGGAGCATCAGCTGTCGAGTAGTTCGATGCGGTCGTCGTGGATGCGGATCAGCCCCTGCTTGTAGAGACCGCCGATGGCCTTCTTGAAGTTGCCCTTGCTGACCCGAAAATGCTCGGAGATCAGCTCTGGCGGGCTCTTGTCACCCAGCGCCAACACGCCACCCTGCGCACGCAGGCGTTCGATGATCTGCTCGGCCAGGCCACTGGCGGCTTCATGACCGATGGGCTGCAGGCTCAGGCTGATCTTGCCGTCGGCGCGCAGCTCTTTGATGTAGCCCTTCTCGCGCATGCCGCTGCGGATGAACTTGAACAGCTCGTTCTTGTGGATCAGGCCCCAGTGCTTGCCGTCGATGATGGCCTTGAAGCCGAGATCAGTACGCTCGACCACCAATAGGTCGACTTCCTGGCCGACCTGGTAGTTGGCCGGCACCTTGTCCAGGTGGCGATCCAGGCGCGCGGTGGCGGTGAGGCGGCGGGTGCGTTTGTCCAGATAGAGGTAGATCACGCAGTAGTCGCCGATCTGCAGCGGGCGCTTCTCTTCGGAATGCGGCAGCAGCAGGTCCTTGGGCAGGCCCCAGTCGAAGAACAGGCCGACGCGGTTGATGTCCACCACCTTGAGGCTGGCGAACTCACCGAGCTGGATCTTCGGTTTCAGGGTAGTGGCGATCAGCTTGTCTTCGCTGTCGAGGTAGAGGAACACGTTGAGCCAGTCCTCGACTTCGCTCGGCGTGTCCTTGGGAATGTAGCGCTTGGGCAGGAGGATTTCGCCGTCCGCACCACCGTCCAGGTACAGACCGAAGTCGGTGTGCTTGACCACCTGCAAAGAATTCATCCGCCCAATCAAGGCCATCGCGTTTCACCTCACCAAAACAGCCGGCCATTCTACCCGAGTTAATCCTCGACCGGGCTGACGGTGTGGCGAATCGACGGCCGCTCGACTGGTGGCGTAAGTAACTGGGAAACAAGCCATAAATTGTCGCGAAAAGCCGCCCATGCGCGGCGTTATGGTATTCATCATGGCGATTAACCAAGCAGAAAGAGACTGCTTGAGGCATAATGGCCGGCCGCCCATCTGAAAGAGATCAAGGTCATGGCCACCCTGCGCGTGAAGTCCTCCTCCAGCAAAGTCAGCAAACCCGCCCCTGCCGTGGAAACCCGCGAGTCCATCGAGGCGCAGATTGCTGCCTTCCTGCAGGGCGGCGGCGAGATCCAGCAGATCGCCAAGGGCGTCAGCGGCCAGACTTACGGCGGCACTCGCCAGATCACCATCAGCAAGAAGTGATCGCCTCGGGTGCGCGATGCGCACCCAGCCTCTCCCCCTCCTGCTTTACTCGCTCGCCAGCCCCAGGCGCAGCAACTGCCCTTTCGGCGCATCCGTCAGCACATAGATATAGCCGTCCGGCCCCTGCCGTACGTCGCGTACCCGTGCGTTCAGCGACTCCAGCAACCGCTCCTCATGGGTGATATTGTCGCCGTCGAGCTGCAGGCGAATCAGCGCCTGACCGGAGAGCGCGCCGATGAACAGGCTGTGCTGCCAGGCCGGGAAACGCTCGGCATCGTAGAACGCCATGCCGCTGATGGCCGGTGACTTTTCCCAGACATGATGCGGCGGTTCGGTGCCCTCCACGGTTTTGCCCTTGGCCTCGGGAATCGCCAGCATCGAATAGTTGATGCCATGGGTCGCCAGCGGCCAGCCGTAGTTCTTACCGGCCTCGGGAATGTTGATTTCGTCGCCACCACGTGGGCCGTGTTCATGGGTCCACAAGCGGCCACTCCAGGGATTGAGTGCCGCGCCCTGCTGATTGCGATGGCCGTAGGACCAGATTTCCTCGCGCGCGCCGTCACGGCTGGTGAAGGGGTTGTCCTCAGGAATGCGCCCGTCCGGGAAGATCCGCACCAGCTTGCCTTGCAGCTTGTCGAGGTCCTGCGCGGTAGGGCGATTGTTGTTGTCGCCCAGGGCGATGAACAGGTGGCCGTCACGGTCGAACACCAGCCGCGAGCCGAAGTGCGTGCCGCTGGACAGCTTGGGTTGCTGGCGGAAGATCACCTCGAAGCCTTCCAACGCCAAGGCATCGGCCGACAGCTTGCCGCGCCCTACGGCCGTACCTGCGGCGCCGTCGCCCTCCTCGGCGTAGGACAGATAGACCAGGCGATCCTTGGCGAAGTCCGGCGACAACACCACGTCGAGCAAGCCACCCTGGCCAACGGCGAACACCTTGGGCACGCCGCGCAGTGGTTCGGACACTTCGCCCTCGGCACTTACCCGACGCAAGGCGCCTGGCCGCTCGCTCACCAGATACCCCTGCCCCTCCGGTAGACAGGCGACGGCCCAGGGGTTGGCCAGACCTTCAGCGACGGTGTGAACGCTCAGCGGCCCCAGCTCGGAGCTCAGTTGCCGATCTTCGGCGAAGCTGTACTGGTAACCGAACAGGGCGACCAGACCGAGGGCTGCGAGGGGTTTCAGGCGCGGCATCGTGGCGTCTCCAGGCATCAGACAAGCGGCCATAGTGCAACAGCCCCCGAGCCGTGGCAGCCCCGTAAAAGTTTCCTCAGGTTTCAGTCCGTCAGGTAACGCTGCTCGATACGCTGGTATTCGCCGGAGTCACGCAGCAGGCGTAGCCCCTCGTCGAAGCGCCGACGTTGTTCATCCCGGCGAAAGCCGACGCGGTATGACGTCGGCGGAAATATCTCGAACCAGGCCAGTGGCTGGGTGACGTCGACCTGGTCGTTCACCTCGCGATCCAGGTAGCGGATGATGCGCTTGTCGCCCACCACCACATCGGTACGGCCGCTGTAGAGCAGGCGGTTGCGATTGATCTGCAGCGCCTCCTCGCGGTAGCGCGGGTTGTTCATGGCCATGCGCTCGAACTCGGGGCCCATGAGCAGTCGTGCACGCTGGAAGGCACTGACCGCGTACTGGCCGAGGTCGGAAATCTGCTCGATGTGATAACCGCGTTTGGCCAATGCCACTGCCACGTTCTGATAATGGATGTAGACGTCCGAATAGAAGGCCTGCACGCCACTGCGCTCATGAGTGGTGGTGATGGCGTCGATCTCACCACGGCGCAGCATCAGGTGCAGACGTTCCATGGGCGCGTAATAGGCGGTCAACTCAAAACCGGCATTGCGCGCAGCACGCTCCACCAGCTCATATTCCAGGCCGCGCGGCTCACCTTCGTAGACATAAGGCGGCTTGTGCGTACCAAAGCCGACATGCAGCACCTCGGCCGCAACCGTTGCGCTCAGGCACGCCAGCATCAATCCCAGCCACCATCTGACCATCGTCTACCTCGTTATCGGACCCGCCAGAGCATAGACGCCTGACCACCGTCATAACCAGAGTGGATGCCGGCTGATTCATTCCGCTTTGCCCTATCGAGGCTAGACTGGCTGCACGCATTTTGCGCCTGCCTTCAGGAGACCAAGACCATGCTCAAAGCCGAATACCAACAGCGCGGCCCGGTACCGCAAGACGTGATCAGCGCAGTGCCACTGCAACTGCCGGAGCCCGCTGCCGGGCAGGTGCGGGTCAAGGTATTGGCTGCACCGATCAACCCGTCCGACGTACTGACCCTGACCGGCGCCTACGGCATGCTGCCGCCACTGCCGGCCGTGGGCGGTAACGAAGGCGTCGGCAAGATCGAGGCACTTGGTGAAGGCGTCAGCAACTTCAAGGTCGACCAGACCGTGTTGCTGCCGGTCGGCTGCGGTACCTGGGTCACGGCCCTGAACGCCCCGGCAGAGAAACTCATCCCGCTGCCGGATGCCGACCCGCTGCAACTGGCCATGCTTACCGTCAACCCGCCAACCGCCTCGCTGCTGCTCAGCGAGTTCGTCGACCTCAAGCCAGGCGACTGGGTGATCCAGAACGCCGCCAACTCGGGTGTCGGCAGCTACCTGATTCAGCTGGCCAAGCTGCGCGGTTTCAAGACCATCAACGTGGTGCGCCGTGATTCGGCCATTGCCGCTGTCGAGGCCGAGGGCGGTGACCTGGTGCTGGTGGATGGCCCGGACCTGGCCAAGCGCGTGCGCGCAGCCACTGGCGGCGCTGAAGTCCGCCTGGGTATCGACGCGGTCGGTGGCGTCAGCACCGACAACCTGGCAGCAGCCCTGGCCAACGGCGGCGTGCTGGTGAACTACGGCATGATGAGTGGACAGGCCTGCCAGGTATCGCCGGCCTCGTTCGTGTTCCGTGACGTGACCCTGCGCGGTTTCTGGCTGGCCAAGTGGTTCCAGCAGGCCAGCCAGGCGCAGCAGATGAAGGTGTTCGGCGAATTGGTGCAGTTGATCGCCAGCGGCAAGCTGAAGACGCGCGTTGCGGCCACCTACGATCTGGCACACATCAAGGAAGCCGTGGCTGCAGCCGCCAGCGGCGAGCGCGACGGCAAGATTTTGCTGGTGCCCTGATGCCGCGGGTGATTGGTGCGGGCAGCGCACCCTGACTCCGACGTTCAAACGGTGCGCCTACCTCCTGAGGGCGCGCCGTTCACCGGCCCACCGTGATAACGCGGCCCGCTTCTCATGCACATCAATGCGCCCTGCACCCGCTGCCTTGGCGCCATCCTCCTGGGCCTGAACCCGGCTTACGGATATCCATGTCCTTGGCGCAACACGCCTGCAGCCACGCCCTCGTTCTATGCAAGCCAATGTCGGCAGACGCCACTCAAGCTGATAGCCGGCAGACATAAGGCAGAGGGCTTTATTCCGTGCTAGAACAATGGAGCCGGTCATCTTTTGACCAATGCCCGACTGACTGGCAATGTAAGTCTGTAATTCATCGAATTGGACGCTCACACCGCCGCGAGGCGGGGGGAGATGGCTATGGAAGGACTCTCGATCCGCTTTCTTGTCGATATGCCCGAACAGGGACGGCTCCTGCTCGATTGCCAACACGATCCCTGGCTCGTGGCCCTTTCGTACGTCATCGCCAGCGTCGGCAGCCTGAGTACACTGACCATCGCCCGCCATCTCGACCAGGTGCAAAGACGCAGCATGCGTCTGATCTGGGGCCTGCTCGGCGGGCTGTGCCTGGCGGGTGCCATCTGGTCCATGCACTTCATCGGCATGCTGGCGTTCCAGGCGCCTGTCGCCATTCGCTACGACCTTGCCACCACGGTGCTGTCGCTGTTGGTGGCCCTGGCCGCTGCCCTTCTCGCCGTTTATTACATGGTCATGCCGCGCCCCGGCCTGAGCCGACAGTTGCTGGCCGCCAGCATCATCGGCCTGGGTATCAGCGCCATGCACTACAGCGGTATGGCGGCGATCCGCTCGGATGCTCAGGCCTACTACCACGGCGGCCTGTTCACCCTGTCCATCGTCATCGCCATCAGCGCCAGCTTCGCCGCGCTGCTGCTCAACCGCTATGTACGCCATGGCTCGCCGCGTCGACAGCGCTGGATGAAATATTCGGCAGCGCTGGTGATGGGCGCGGCCATTGCCTCGATGCACTACACCGGCATGAGCGCGCTCAACCTGGTGGTGCCGGACGGCACTGCACTGCACTGCAATTGCGCAGCGCCGACAATAGCGTGCAACTGGTGCTGATCGTCGCCTCCATCACCCTGCTGATTCTCGGCCTGAGCCTGGCCGCAGCCTGGGCTGGACGCAAGCTCGACGACAAGGAGCGCGACCTGCAGCGGGTCAACACCTTGCTGGTGCAGCTCGATCAGGCCAAGGCCTCGCTTGAGCAAGTGGCGCATATCGACCCACTGACCGAGCTGCTCAACCGCCGTGGCTTCAACCGGGTTTTCGCTGCCACCCTGGAGGAGCACGCGGTGACCGGCCGCAGCCTGGCGGTGATGTTTCTCGATGTCGATCACTTCAAGCGCATCAACGACAGCCTTGGCCACGATGCCGGCGACGAACTGCTACGCGTGGTGGCACAGCGCATTCGCAGCGCGTTGCGTGAGCGCGACATCATCGCGCGCTTCGGCGGCGACGAGTTCTGCGTGGTCGCCAGCCTCGACAGCACTGCCGACCCACGCGCCCTGGCTGCGCGCATGCTGGAGCACATGAAGGAGCCAATTGGCCTGGCCGGGCGCAAGATCGTGATGACCACCAGCGTCGGCATCAGCCTGTTCCCACAGGACGGCAGCAGCACCGACGAACTGCTCAAACATGCCGATCTGGCGCTGTATCAGTCCAAAGGCAGCGGCCGCAATGTGGTGCACTTCTTCAACCCGCACCTGAAGCAGAAAGCCTCGTACGAGCTGCAACTTGAAGAAGACCTGCGCCAGGCGTTGCAACAGGATGACGGGCTGATTCTCTACTACCAGCCGATCATCGATCTGCGCAGCGGCGAGCTGAGCAAGCTCGAAGCCCTGGTGCGCTGGCATCACCCGCAGCACGGCCTGCTCACACCGGAGCGCTTCATCGCCATTGCCGAGGCCAACGGCTTCATCGACCTGCTCGACAATTGGGTGCTGCGCCGCGCCTGCCTGGACCTCAACAGCCTCGATCACATGGGCTATCCAGGGCTGAAGATCGCGGTCAACTGTTCGGCCCTGAACCTGGCCAACGACCAGTTACCTGGACGCATCGAGCAGTTGTTGAACGCAACCCGCTGCCCCGCGCACTGCCTGGAGCTGGAGGTAACCGAGAGCGCTCTGCTGAGCAACATCAACCGCGCCATCGGCCTGCTGGAAGACATCCGCGCGCTGGGCGTCAGCCTGTCCATCGACGACTTCGGCACCGGCTATTCCTCGCTCGCCTACCTGCGCCGCTTACCGCTGGATACGCTGAAGGTCGACCGCTCCTTCATCCAGGACGTCGCCCACTCCAATCAGGACCGCGAGATCGTCCACGCCATCATCGCCATGGCCCACGCCCTGCACCTGAAGGTCGTCGCCGAAGGCGTGGAAACCGCCGAACAGTTGGCGTTCCTGCAGGAGCGCGACTGCGACCAGGTGCAGGGCTATCTGTTCAGCAAACCGGTACCGCTGGATGAAATTGTCGCCCTATTCCCACCGCATTACCGGCCGCTGGAGCGGGTCGGCACGCGGTTCTAGGATCCTGAGCAAACATCCGGTGCGCACAGCGCACCCTACCCAAATGCCGATACGCCGATACGCCGATACGCCGTAGGGTGTGCCATGCGCACCGAGCCAAACACCCATCACCGGTCCAGCCACCCACCATGTGAATCGCGCTGCGCACAGCGCCCCTAGGTGCGCTGCTGCCACTGCGCCAACCAGCCGAGGCTGGCCTGCGTGCCCACCTCGCCCGGTTTGTACTCGGCGCCCAGCCAGCCGCTGTAACCGCTGTCACGCAACGCACCGAGCAGCGCCGGAAAGGCCAATTCCCCCGTCCCCGGCGCACCGCGCCCCGGCATATCGGCGAACTGCACATGGCCGATGCGTCCAGCCAGCAGGCGCATGCCTGCCGCCACGTCGACTCCCTGGCGCGCCATGTGGTAGAGGTCGTACTGCGCGGCCAGATTCGGGTGATCCACCGCGCGCAGCAGCGCATCCAGATCCTCAGGTGTATTGATCAGGAAACCTGGCATGTCGATGGGGTTGATCGCCTCCACCAGCACGCGAATTCCCAGCGCCGCGAAAGCCTCGGCGCTCTTGCGCAGGTTGGCGGCCAGGCAATCCAGCGCCTGCTCGCGGCTCACGCCTTCAGCCAGGCGGCCGGGCAGCACGTTGATGCAGGCCGGGCGCGCCATGGCGGCGTAGGTCAGCGCCTCCTGCAGCGCGGTGTCGAACTCCACCTGCCGCGCCGGCACGCTTGCCAGGCCGGGCCCCCCCGTCATCAGATCGCCCGCCGGTACGTTGATCAGCACCAACGGCAGCGCGGTCAACTCCAGCACCTCTTTCAGCGCGACCGCTGACAATTCGTAGGGGAACTGAATTTCCACACCCTCGAAACCCGCCGTCATCGCCGCCAGCACACGCTCGCGCAGTGGCAGCTCGGTGAACAGCATGGACAGATTGGCAGCGATCTTCATGGGCATTGCTCCCGCAGCATTTCCACCAGGGTGGCCGGGTCACGCTCCAGATTGCCCTGGCTGCCGTGCAGGCGCATCAACTGTGCGGCCAGGCCGCTTATGGGCGTGGCACTGCCCTGCTCGCGGGACAGTTTGACCGCCGTATCGAGGTCCTTGAGCAGCGTGCGCACGTGCCACTTGATCGGTTCGAACTGGCTGGCCGCCATCTGCGGCGCCAGAATCTGCAGCGGCTTGGAGTCGGCGAAACCACCGGCCAGTGCTGGAGCGATCAGGCTGGCATCGACGCCCGAGCGCTCGGCCAACGCCACCACTTCGGCGATCACCAGGGCGTTGCAAGCGACGATCATCTGATTGCACACCTTGGTCACCTGCCCCGCGCCGACCTCGCCCATGCGCGTCAGGCGCTGGCCCAGGTGCGCGAGAATCGGGCGCACGCGATCCACGTCTTCTTCACGACCACCGGCCATGATCGCCAAGATACCAGCCTCGGCCCCTGGCGTACCGCCGGAAACCGGCGCATCCACCCAGCGCATACCGGTGCGCGCTTCCAGCTCAGCGGCCATCTCACGGGTAGCAGCCGGCTCCAGGCTGGAGAAATCCACCAGCAGCTGCCCCGGCCTTGCCCCTTCGACGATCCCACCCGGACCGAACACCACCTCGCGTACCACCTCGGTATTGGCCAGGCACAGCATCACCACATTGGCATCGCGGCACAGATCGGCAGGGTTTTCCACGCGGTACGCGCCCTGCTCCAGCAGCGACGTGCATTTGTCTGGCGTGCGGTTCCAGAGTGTCAGCGGGTAGCCGGCAGCGAGCAGGCGGCGGGTCATCGGCAGACCCATCAGGCCGATACCGGCGAAGGCGATGGCAGGCAGTGAAGCGGTCATACAAGGCTCCAGAGGCAGTGAAAAATCGATCAGCCAATACTAACCGCGACGGGGGCTTCGTCTGGAGCTTTCATCGATCAGTCCCGCGATCTCGGCCACAGACCTCAGCCCGCCGCCTCGCAAAATACTTATGCGCATGATTGATTTATACATTTAGTAATAATTATCATTAATTAAATCTAAAACGATAAGAGCCATCATGCACAACAGGAATAAGAACGCTCTGCTGGGTCTTCTGCTTGCCAGCTGCAGCGCACCGCTTGCCGCCCAAGTCATCAGCCTGGAAGCCATGGAAATCTCCAGCGCCCCCATCGAGGACGCCGTGCAGCGCGCCCACGCGGAAAGACGCAATGCGAGCCATTCAAAAACGGTGATCGAGGCCGAGCAACTCAACCAGTTTGGCGACCAGCCGCTGGGCGATGCCCTGCGCCGTCTGGTCGGTGTCTCCTTCGCCGGCGCCAACCGTGCCCGTGAAGTGCAACTGCGCGGCATCGGCCCGGAGTATGCGCAGGTGTTGGTCAATGGCCGGCGCATACTCGATGCCAACTCCAAGCGCAGCGTGCAGCTGGATCGCATCCCCAGCTCGCTGGTCGAGCGTGTGGAGATCATCCGCTCGCCACTGGCCAGCCAGGAGGGCCAGGGCGCTGCGGGCACCGTCAATATCATTCTCAAGCAGCGCGTCAAGGGCGGTAATGGCGAGATCGGTATCGGCGCCGGGCATATGGAAAGCAACGGTGGCCTGGGGGATGCCACCGTCTTCTACAGCCTGGGCAACGACAACGTCACGCTGAACCTGGCCGGCGGCGTGCAATTGCAGCGCCGCAACGAAAGCAAGGACTCGCTGGTGTTCAGCAACAGCGGCGCCAATGGCGGTGAACTGGGCAGCAACGAGCGTCGCTTCGAGCAAGGCAACTTCCTGCCGTCGCTGGAGCTGCGCCTGAACGACGACAACCGCCTGAACTTCCAGCTCGATTACCTGAAGACCACCGAATACCGCGACGACATCGCCGCCGAGCTGGAAACTGCGCAGAACGCGGTGCGTCGAACCGAGTTCGAGGATCGCGAGCGCAAGCGCACCAACCTCGGCCTGCTCAGCGACTGGACGCACCAGTGGAGCGACGACACCGAGCTGCTGCTGAGCCTCGACTTGCAGAAGGCCGACGAGGACACCACCCGCGACGCCAAACGCTACCGGGCCAACGGCACCCTGGATCGCACGCGCCTGCGTGACGAGAACATCCACATGACCTCGGTCTCGCCGACCCTCAAGGTGAAGACGCTGCTCGACGCCCACAGCCTCGAATGGGGCGCCGGAGCGCGCCGCGAGACTCGCGAGGAAGACAACAGCAACATTGAGAACGGCACCGTCCGCCCCATCAATGCCGCGCGCACCTACCAGATCCGTGAAGACATCACTCACCTGTTCGCCCAGGACACCTGGCTGCTGCCCTGGGGCGACAGCCTGACCTACGGCCTGCGCCTGGAAGACGCCCACACCCGCACCCGCGACTTCAACGGTGCCAAGCAGCAGACCAGCAAGCTCAGCCCCCTGCCGTCGATCAGCTACCTCGGCCATCTCAGTGCCAACACCGACTGGCGCCTGGGTATCGCCCGCACATTGCGCCGACCCGATCTGCGCGAGCTGAGCCCGACCGTCACCACTGACTCCGGCACCCTGGCCCGGCCCGATACCGGTGGTAACCCGGGGATGACACCGGAATCCATCTGGGGCGTCGACCTGGGGCTGGATCATTTCTTCAACGACCAGCGCGGCCTGCTCTCGGCCAACCTGTTCCACCGCCAGTTCAGTGACAAGATCGAAAACGTGCTCAGCGAGCAGGACAACGGCCGCTGGCTGAGCCGCCCGGAGAACGCCGGCGACGGCCAGGCCAGCGGCCTGGAACTGGAAGCACGCGCGCCACTGGATGTGCTCGGCTTGCCGCAACTGACGCTATGGTCCAACGCCACCGCCGTGCACACCCGCCTGAAAAGCGAAGCCACCGGCGAAACCCGACGCTTCCTCGATCAGCCGGACTACCTGTTCAATGCTGGCGCCGATTACTACCTGGCCAGCCTGCGCACCACCTTCGGCGTCAACTACAACTGGAACAGCGGCTACAACCAGAAATACCGACTGAGCTCGGGCAAGACGGCAGAGAATGACCAGGACGCAGTTGGCCGTGTCGATATCTCCGCGCGCACCCAACTCAGCCAGAACACCAGCCTCAACCTGTCGGTGCTCAACCTGTTCGCCCAGAACGAGGACAGCCGCGCCACGACCTACGGCGCCAATGGCCTGCTGGAAAGCAACAGCCTGACCGAGGAAGGCACCTACCGCACCTTCTACGTGCGCGTGCAAACCGCGTTCTGATTGTTCGCGCGCCACTCAGAGGCCCCCGATGCGCCAGCGTCGGGGGCCTTTTTTCGTTCTGGTAGCGTCGGCATCAAGCTCCTACAGATTCAGACTGCAGAAATGAATCAGACGCGGGCGTTCTTCTTCTGCAGGATCAACGACGCTTCGTTATAGGCGCTCTGGAAGGCTTCGCTGCCGATCCAGGTGATCGCAGCGTCCTCGTCTTCATCGTGGAAGATGCCGCGGTAGACGATCAGCAGGCCCATCATGAAATCGGTCGCAGCCTCTTCCGACTCCTCGGCAACCACCAGTTCCAGCACCGGGTATTGCAGGAATATCAGGCACAGGGCGAGCAGGCTGATGCCCTCGCCGGCTTTCATCGCCTGGAACAGGTCATCGAAGTGCGCGGGGTCGAAGCCGTTTTCCTCGATGTCCTTGAAATCGAAGGTACTCAGGTCGAGCTCGACATCATCGAACGGCTCGTTGATCAGCGGGTTGGCGAGAATCGGGTGGACGACATTGGCCTGCGCCTTGGGCTTGCCCATGCGGTTCTGCTTGGCCTTGGTCTTGGCCCGTTGGGCGCGCTTCTTCTGTTTGTCTGGGGAGGCCATGGGGCGTTCCTCGTTCGATACAGCCATGTGCATGGCGCGGAAAGTTCAGGCGCCATTGTATTCAGTCTTGGTCATGGCCTGCGCCTGAATTTGCAGACGGAGAGTCATGCATTGAAGAACGGGATTTCTTCTTCGACTTCCACCTGTTTTGTTCGGGATGCATGGATGACGGGAGCCTGACCATGACGGACCGCGCACAACTCCACCACGACGGCTATGCATTGCTGCGCCAGGCGCTACGCGACACCAGGCAGCGCGACAGCTTCGATCACCTGGTCAACAACGCCAGGTACGGGGACATGGCGTCGATTGCCGAGACCACCGTGGCGCAGTTCGACGCACTGGTGAACGTACACTTCAAAGGGGTGTTCTTCCTCACCCAGGTACTGCTGCCGCTGATGGCCGACGGCGCTCGTATCGTCAATATCTTTTCTGGGCTGACACGCATCGCCTACCCGGGCTTTGCCGCCTACTCGGCCGTCAAGGGAGCGCTAGAGGTGCTGAGCGTCTACCTGGCCAAGGAGCTGGGCAGCCGGGGTATAGCAGTCAATACCGTGGCACCCGGCGCGATCGAGACGGATTTTCTCGGCGGCGCCGTGCGCGACATGCCGGACCTGAACAAGGTGTTCGCGGACATGACGGCGCTCAGCTCAGCGCTCCCTGCGCCCTCACCCGAGCCACCGAAGCCGCCCCCTCAGCAACCCGCAAGCCTCGCCAATCCCTCAACGGCCAATCACGTAAACACTGCACCATGTGTTGCAAGAACCTCGAGCCTTCAGGTACGTACCTCGGCAATTCGTGCGGCAGTAACAACTGCGATGCCAGATAGCCGATCTCCACTTCGTGCTGACCGGCGGCGAAGCGCGGTGCAGCGCCCTGCTCCGGTGCCAGCACGAACGAGCGGATATCGGCGCTCTCCTGCTGCAGGCTGAGCACGCGCCAGCGCTGCCACTGATTGCGCTGCTCACGCTCGCGCAGACGCGCAGCGGTTTCTGCCCAGGTGCCGGTCATCAGGCTGGTCGGTGCATATTCCTCGAAGGCCCAACGCAATGAGGTCGCGGCCGGACGCAGCACCACCTGCTCGACGTCGAGGGTCCATAGCCGTTCGGTACCCTCGAAGAGGTTCGAGTTGTCCGACGGGGCTGGCATGCAGGCCGGTCACCTAGCGCTCGGCCTCCTCAACCCGCTGCAGAATGCGCTGGCAACTGTCGGCGAAAGCGGTACCCGCCGCGCTCAGGCTCACACCTCGCGGCCCGCGCAGCAGCAAGGTGCTGTCCAGACGACTTTCCAGCGCAGCTAGGGTACGCATCACCGTGGCCTGCGACAGCTGCAACTGGCGAGCAGCAGCGGCCAGGCTGCCCGCCTGGGCCACGTCGATACCCACCTACATCATGTTCACCACGCGGTCGACCAGCAGCGCATTGACCTCCACATCCGGGTGGGTGTCGAGGTACTGGGCAATGCGTGGAATCAGGCACAGCTCGCCGAACATCACCGGTGCGGTCACGGTGAGGCGTCCACGCCGCCGCACACTGCCACCAGCGGCCAGTTCCTCGGCTTCTTCCAGCTCCAGCAGGATGCGTCGACAGTCCTCGACATAACGCTGGCCGGCCTCGGTCAAACGCAGGCTGCGCGCCAGCAACAGCGTGCCGAGGCGCGCCTCCAGCGCCGCGATGGCGCGGGTCACGCTAGGCGGCGAAATGCCCAGCAGCTTGGCGCCACCGGCGAAGCTTTCGGCCTCGGTCACTGCCAGCAACACCCTCATTTCCTGAAACCGATCCATCGTCACCGCCTGGTTTTCTGTTACACCGACGCAGCGGACCTCATGACGAGGCCACCTCCGGACTCAGCGCCGGCTCAAGGCCAGACGCGCGGCGAAGAGGACGAAGATAAGCCCCGTGCTGCGATCCATCCACTTGATCACCACCTCGCGCCGCAACCAGTGGCCGAGCGGCTGGGTAGCGCCGATCAGCAATAGCGCCCAGGCCAGGCTGAGCGCCACATGGATGCCCACCAGACCGAATGTCCAGGCAATCAGCGGCTGCCCCTGCGGAATGAACTGCGGCAGGAAGGACACGTAGAAAATCCCCACCTTGGGGTTGAGCACATTACCCAGCAGGCCGCGCAGGAACCAGTTGGCACCGGACTGGCCGCCGGCCTGCGCCGGAGCCAATGAGGTGCGCGGGCGCAGCAGCATGTTCAGCCCGAGCCAGGCCAGATACGCCGCACCGCAATACTTGAGTAGGTTGTAGCCGAATTCGGATACCGCCAGCAGCGCGCCGAGGCCGAAGGCCACCGCCGCGCCCCAGAGCAGGCAACCGGCATTGATGCCCAGCGCCGCACGAAACGCCTGCTGCCGGCCCTCGACAGCTGCGGTACGCAGCACCAGCGCCGTGTCGATCCCCGGCGTCAGGGTCAGCAGCGTGGCCGCCAGGGTGAAGGCGATGAGGTTTTCGGCAAAGGGCATCGGCAGGCGCTCCGTACACTGGGCAGAGCGCGAGTATAAACAGCGCATCGCTGGCCGTCGTGGGGCCAGCGATGTCGTAGGGTACGCCGCGCGGACCGCGGTTCGTTCATGCGATGCGTGTTGCCGGTGGTGCCAGCGGTGTTTATCCGCGATACGCCTCGAAAAGCCCCGTAGCACCCATGCCGCCGCCAACGCACATGGTGACGATGCCGTAGCGCAGTTCGCGGCGCTGCAGCTCACGCACCAGGTGGCCGACCTGGCGCGAGCCGGTCATGCCAAACGGGTGGCCGATGGAGATGGAGCCGCCGTTGACGTTGTACTTCTCGTTGTCGATCCCGAGCGTGTCGCGGCAGTACAGGCACTGCGAAGCAAACGCCTCGTTGAATTCCCACAGGTCGATGTCGGCCACACTCAGGCCCTTGGCCTTGAGCAGCTTGGGCACCGAGAACACTGGGCCGATGCCCATCTCGTCCGGCTCGCAACCGGCCACGGTGAAGCCGCGGAAATAGGCCTTGGGTGTCAGGCCGAGTTCCAGAGCTTTTTCCAGGCTCATCACCAGGGTCATGGAAGTGCCGTCGGACAGTTGCGAGGCGTTGCCGGCCGTCACGCTGCCAGCCGGGTCGAACGCCGGTTGCAGCTTGGCCAGTGAATCCAGGGTAGTGTCAGGGCGGTTGCAGTCATCGGCCTCGACCACGCCGTCGAGGATCTTCTTCTCGCCGGTCGCCTTATCTTCGAGCTGATACTTCACCGTCATCGGCACGATTTCATCGGCGAACAGGCCTTCGGTCTGAGCGCGCGCGGTACGCTGCTGACTCTGCAAGGCATAGGCATCTTGGGCTTCACGGGTGATGCCGTAGCGGTTGGCGACGATCTCGGCAGTCTTGCCCATGGGGTAGTAGATGCCGGGGTTGTCCTTTTGCAGCAACGGGTTGAACAGGTTGTCCATGTTCATGCTTTTCAGGGTCATGGTGATGGACTCGACGCCACCGGCGACGATGATGTCGCTGCAACCGGACGCCACCTGGTTGGCGGCGATGGCGATGGCCTGCAGGCCCGAGGAGCAGAAGCGGTTGAGGGTCATGCCCGCCACCGGGTTGCCCAGGCGTGAGAGCACGGCGACGTTGCGGCCGATGTTCATGCCCTGCGCGCCCTCATTGGAGCCGGCACCGACGATGCAGTCATCGACCAGCTTCGGATCGATGCCGTTGCGCCCCAGCAGCGCATCGACGCAGTGAGCGGCCATGTCATCCGGCCGAGTCATATTGAACTTGCCGCGGAAGGACTTGGCCAGGCCAGTCCGCACGCTATCGACGATCACCACTTCACGCATGACGCACCTCGTTGTTATTGGATGACGAATGACGTGAAGATAAATCCAGCCCATCCCCGGGTACGACCATCATTGATCTGGCGTATACGGGGCGATGTCGGGGCCACCGGGAGCAACACGAAAGCATCGCGGCTGAAGCCGCTCCCACGTTCCTGCCGATGGCGACGACTCGTAGGAGCGGCTTCAGCCGCGATTAACGCTTCAATCCCTGGCGAACGCCGCCTCGATGGCCTCGTTGATGGTACGCAGCACCTTGACCCGGGCGAAACGCTTGTCGTTGGCTTCGATCAGCGTCCAGGGCGCGATCTCGGTGCTGGTACGGTCGACCATGTCGCCCACCGCATCGGCGTAGTCGTCCCACTTTTCACGGTTGCGCCAATCCTCTTCGGTGATCTTGAAGCGCTTGAACGGGATCTGCTCACGCTCCTTGAAACGCTTCAGCTGGGTCTGCTGATCGATGGCCAGCCAGAACTTCACCAGGATCACCCCGGCATTGGTCAACTGCTCTTCGAAGTCGTTGATCTCGCCATAGGCGCGCAGCCAGTCGGCCTGGCTGCAGAAGCCCTCGACTCGCTCCACCAGCACACGGCCATACCAGCTGCGGTCGAAGATGGTGAAATGCCCGCGCGCCGGGATATGCCGCCAGAAGCGCCAGAGATAGGGCTGGGCGCGCTCTTCCTCGGTCGGCGCCGCCACCGGCACGATGCGGTATTGGCGTGGGTCGAGGGCACCGGTCACGCGGCGGATGGCACCACCCTTGCCGGCGGCATCGTTGCCCTCGAATGCAGCGATCAGGGCGTGCTTGCGCATGCGCTTGTCACGCATCAGCCCGGACAGGCGCGCCTGCTCGGTGGCCAGTTGCTCCTTGTAGTCGTCCTTGCTCAGCGCCTGGGTCATGTCCAGGCTGGCCAACAGGCCGCTGCTCTGTCCGGAAACCGGTGCAGCATGTGGTCGCCCCACTGCGCCTTGCTGCCGCGCCAGCGCCGCCTGCAAGCCTTCGAGCAGAATGCGCCCGACCGTCAGGCTGCGGTAATAGTGATCGACGCCCTCGACTACGTACCAGGGCGCGTAGTCGCGGCTGGTGCGGCGCAGGATGCGCTCGCCGTAATGCACGAATTTGTCGTAGGTCTTCGACTGCTGCCAGTCCAGCGGGCTGATGCGCCAACTGTGCAGCGGGTCATCCTTGAGCGCTTCGAGGCGCGTCTTCATCTGTTGCTTGGACAGGTGGAACCAGAACTTGAAGATCAGCGCCCCCTCATCGCAGAGCATACGCTCCAGATGCTCGGCAGCATCGATGGCCTGATCCAGCACGGCATCCTTGAACTGGCCATGCACCCGCCCCTGCAGCATCTGGCTGTACCAGTTGCCGAAGAAGATTCCCATGCGCCCCTTCGGCGGCAGTTGTCGCCAGTAGCGCCAGGCCGGCGGCCGCGCCAGCTCTTCATCGGTCTGCACATCGAAGGTGCTGACCTGGATCAGCCGCGGATCCATCCATTCGTTGAGCAGTTTCACCGTCTCGCCCTTGCCGGCGCCCTCGACGCCGTTGATAAGTACGATCACCGGAAAACGCGCCTGCTGCTTGAGCTCGTACTGCGCCTCCAGCAGCGCCTCGCGCAGCGCCGGCTCTTCGGCCTCGAACTTGGCCTTGTCTATACTGCGGCCGATTTCGGCGGACTCGAACATAAAGCAACCTCCCTGGAATGATCCTCACAGCCTAACGGAACATCCGATGCTTTGCCCGCTGATACCAGCGCCATGGCATCTGTGCACGGTAGAATCACCGCACGATCCAGCGGAACCCAGCCATGTCAGACACCCATCACGCCCAGCTCGACTGGGACGAGCGCGGCCAGCCTCTGTCGCGCAGCTACGGCGACATCTATTTCTCCCAGGAAAATGGCCTGGCAGAGACGCGTTACGTCTTCCTCGCCAACAACGATCTGGCAGCGCGTTTCGCCGCTCTCGCCTACGGCGAATGCCTGAACATCGGCGAAACTGGTTTCGGCACCGGGCTGAATTTCCTCTGCGCCTGGCAGTTGTTCGAGCAACAGGCTCCCGCTGGCGCGCGCCTGCACTTCGTCAGTGTCGAAAAATATCCGCTGCATCACGACGACCTGCAGCGCGCCCTGGCCCTGTGGCCAGAGCTGGCACCGTTCAGCGCAGAACTGCTGACTCAATACCGCGCCATTCACCCCGGGTTCCAGCGCCTGCTGTTGGCCGGTGGTCGGGTGGTGCTGACGCTGTTGATCGGCGACGTGATGGAGCAATTGCCGCAACTGGATGCGCGTATCGACGCCTGGTTTCTCGACGGCTTCAACCCGGCGAAGAACCCTGAGATGTGGACGCCCGAGCTGTTCGCCGAACTGGCGCGACTGTCGGCCCCCGGCACAACCATCGGTACATTTTCCAGCGCCGGCCGGGTACGGCGCGCACTGAATGAAGCCGGCTTCAAGATGATACGCGTGCCAGGCCTGGGCAAAAAATGGGAAGTGGCTAAAGGGCTGTTCATCGGTGAGCCGCAAACCGTCGGCAAGCCCTGGTTCGCGCGCCCCGCTCGCCCTCAGGAAAAAAACGCGGTGGTGATCGGCGCCGGCCTGGCCGGCTGCGCCACGGCCGCCAGCCTGGCCGCACGCGGCTGGCGCGTGACTGTGCTGGAGCGGCATGACGATGTTGCCCGCGAGGCATCCGGCAATCCCCAGGGCGTGCTCTACCTCAAGCTCTCGGCCCATGGCACCGCGCTGTCACAGTTGATCGTCGCCGGCTTCGGTCATACCCGCCGCCTGCTCGAACGCCTGCAGCGTGGCGTCGATTGGGATGCCTGCGGTGTGCTGCAACTGGCCTTCGATGCCAAGGAAGCCGAGCGCCAGGCCAAACTGGCCGCAGCCTTCCCCAACGACCTGCTGCACGCGCTGAGCCAGGATGAGGCCGAGCAACGTGCCGGCATCGGCCTACCGGCCGGCGGCCTGTTCTACCCGGATGCCGGCTGGGTACACCCACCAGCGCTATGCCGGCAACTGCTGCAACACCCGCTGATCGAACTGCGTCCCTATCACGAGGCGCTGCGCCTGAGCCGGCAGGGCGAACGCTGGCGCGTCGACGGGCAGAGCGGCGTGCTGGCCGAGGCGCCGGTGCTGGTGCTGGCTTGTGCCGCCGAGATATCTCGCCTGCTGCCGGATACCAACCTGCCGCTCAAGCGCATTCGCGGGCAGATCAGCCGCCTGCCGGCCAACTCGCTCAGCAGTCAATTGCACACCGTGGTCTGCGCCGAAGGCTACGTCGCCCCACCGCGCGAAGGCGAGCACACCCTTGGCGCGAGCTTCGACTTCCACAGCGACGACCTCACGCCCAGCATCGCCGAGCACGCCGGCAACCTGGAGCTACTTCGGGAGATATCCACTGACCTGGCCGAGCTCCTGCAGGCCGATCATGTCGACCCCGCAACGCTGCAAGGCCGCGCCGCGTTCCGCTGCACCAGCCCGGACTACCTGCCGATAGTCGGGCCGCTGGCGAATACCGAAGCCTTCACCGAGACCTATGCGGTGCTGGCCAGGGACGCCCGCCAGGTGCCGGATGCACCCTGCCCCTGGCTGCACGGCCTGTACATCAACAGCGGCCACGGCTCACGCGGTTTGATCACCGCGCCACTGTCAGGCGAACTGATCGCTGCTTGGCTGGAAAACGAGCCGCTGCCAGTGCCACGCGAGGTAGCGGAGGCCAGCCACCCCAATCGCTTTATGCTGCGCAAGCTGATTCGCGGGAGCTGATCGACGGTGCGCACGGCGCACCCTACCGGGTTGGCCGCGCTTACGCTCTGGCCTCAGCAAGCACCGGTTTGGGCTTGCGAAACACCAGCACGTTGCCCAGCATCACCAGACCCAGGCCGAGCAGCGCCGGGGTCGTCCATTGGTAGCCCTCGAGGAACACCGAGATGTTCAGCGCCACTACCGGGAACAGCACCGTGCAATAGGCCGCGCGCTCCGGGCCCATGCGTCCGACTAGGGTCAGGTAGGCGGTAAAGCCGATTACCGATCCGGGAATCGCCAGGTACAGCAGCGAACCCACGTAGCGCGCGTTCCATTCGAAGGCGAACGGCGTACCGCTGACCAGGCAGATACCCACCAGCATCAGCGCGCCATAGAGCATGCCCCAGGCATTGGTGGTCAGCGGCTTGAGTCCGGCCTTCTGCTGCAGGCTGGAAAGCATATTACCGGCCGAGAAAAACAGCGTGCCGCACAGCGCCAGGCCGATGCCGAGCAGGCTTTCGCGGCTGGTTTCGTGCCCGGCCAACTCCGGCCAGAACAGTAGGCCAAGGCCGACCAGCCCCAGCGCGCCACCGAGCAGCACGTTGGCGGCGATACGCTGTTTGAAGAACAACCGCGCATTGATCGCGTTCCACAGGGTGGCGGTGGAGAAGATCACCGCGATCAGGCCACTGGGGATCCACTGGCTGGCGGTGTAGAAGCACAGAAAGTTGAGGCAGAACAGGCACAGCCCCTGCACCAGGCAAATGCCCTGGCCACGGCGATCCAGCGGCTGCAGGCGGCCGCTGAAACAGAGCATGGCGAACAGCACTGCCGAGGCCAATGCGAAGCGATAGGCGATGGAAGCAGCGACGGCCACCTCGCCCATCTGAAATTTGATGGCGATCCAGGTGGTGCCCCAGATCAATACGGTCAGCAGGTAAAGCGACAGGTTCATCGAGAATCTCCCAAAACTGGAGCACAGTCTGTAAGCGATATGCGCCAGGCGCTTGCACAAAGTTGCGCATTTATCGCCGCGCCATCACTGCCTGCCATCGCGCTGAAGGCTTTATCATGCGGGTTTTATCAGTCAGGTCATTCTCACCGCATGTTTTCCGCCGTCGCGCGCTACAAACAACTGTTGTCCAGCGCCCTCGCCCGCTACTTCCCCCACACTACCGCCTACCTGCGCGCCGAGCGCGAAGCTGCGCAGCCGCGCAAGCCCGTGCGCAAGCAGAGCAAGAAGAAGTCCGCAGGCAACAAGAAAGCCGGCAGTCGCAAGGCCGCCAGCGGCAAGCCTGGCCCCGCTGGCATCTACCCCGCTACTCGGCTGAAGATCGAAGACGCCCAGGTGCAGGCCATGCGCGAGCGCGTGGCCCAGGCGGTGAGGACCGGGCTGATCGGCGCACCGTCGGACGAACAATGGGCGATGATTCTATGCCGTGCGCCGCTGGCGCGCATTTTCGCCGGCGCCGGCTCGGGCAAGTCGAGCACGCTGGTACTGCGTGTGGTGTTCCTGCTCTGTCACCTGGAGGTCGACCCCAAGCGCCTGACGGTGATCTCCTTCACCAACGCCTCCTGCCACGAACTGCGCGAGCGCCTGCAACGTCTGCTCGACTTCTGGCACTACCCGCACGATGCACGCCAGTGCGTGCGCACCTTCCATGCGGCCATGGCCACGCTGGCCAAGGAACAGCTGGGCAACCCGCGCTGGTTCGAGCAACTGGACGAACCCGGCGAGGAGCCGGACAACCCGCTCACTGGCGGGCGCCTGCGCCCCGCGCAGCAGCGCCTGCTCAAGCAGGCCTACCAGAACGCCTACGCCGAGGACGCACGCTTTCGCGTCCTGACTCACCGCCTGCTCAAATTGCCAGCCCCGGAGGAGCCGCCACAGGCCAAGGCGCCGCTGGATGCCTGCAAACTGCCCGGTGAATTCACTGCACTGCCTCTGTTCGAGCTCCTGCACGGGCAGATCGACTTCGCCGAGAGCCTGGGGATTCGTCTCGACCGCCTGGACGTGAAAGCCCTGGGCTGTTCCACGCGCGAGCGCGACTTCATCGAGGCCATGCAGCGCTTCCACCAGCACTTCAACGCCCTGTTGCAAGGCCAGGGGTTGATCAGTTTCAACGGCGCCTTCGCGCAACTGAGCGAGCACCTGCAAAACGCCGACAATAGAAAACCCGGCCCCGCCCTGCTCGCCCTGAGCCACCTGCTGATCGACGAATTCCAGGACATCTCGCCGCAGATCGTGCTGTGGCTGCAGGCCGTGCACCGTCGCCTGCACGCTGCGGGCGAGCGCATCAGCCTGATGGCCATCGGCGACGACTGGCAATCGATCTACGGCTGGCGCGGCAGCTCGCCGGAGCTGTTCATCGATTTCGACCGCCACTTCCCCAGCCGCGGACGCGGCAAGAGCACCACCCTGCTGCTGGGCACCAACTATCGCAGCATCGAACCGGTGATACGCGACGGCGAGAAGGTGCTGGCGGAGGTAACGAACAAGCAGCCCAAGACCTGCATCGCGGCCAGGGCCATGCAACCGGGCGACCATGGCGTGAAGCTGATCCAGCGCTTCGACCTGGCCAACGGCCTGCCGCGCTTGCTCGAAGAGATACGCGCGCAATGCGCCCATGTCGCCAGCCGCCCCGGCGCCGACCGCACCGCCGTGCTGCTGCTCAGCCGACGCAACGAGCCGCTGCAGCAGGTGCGCGCGCAACTGGACAAGGCGCTGCCAGTGAAAACCATGACCATCCACCGCGCCAAGGGTCTGCAGGCCGAGGTGGCGATCATCCTCGACGACTGCCTGCCGGTGGAGAAGCACCCGCTGCGCAACGCGCTCTACGCCCACTGCGGCTTCTTCGCCGGCAGCTACGACCAGGCCATGCAGGACGAAGCCCGGCGCCTGGCCTACGTCGCCATCACCCGTGGCGTAAGCCGGGTGCTGTGGTACACGCGCAAGGCGCAGGGTGCGACGCAGTGCCTGGCCAGCTAGAACGCCCGGCGAATACTCCGCTTCCTTAAAAGCTAACAAAGCAGCCTGGCGTAGGAGCCCCGCCTCGGGGCGAAGCTTTTCAGGTCAGCGCCACGCTTAAAACGCTGGGGCTAGGCGATTGATCGGGCTCTCGTTATGACCCGGTACTTTCTACAGGCAACAAAAAACCCGCCGAAGCGGGTTTCCTCCCAACCATCCGACATCCTGTCGGTAGCCATCTTGGCCTGGTCATCTTCCTTGATCCTCAGCGCTCCATCGCTGCAGGGGATGGATGTAGATTAGTGATCGGCCCGCGCGGGCAACAGTGGCGGTTGCCGTTATCGCCTGTAAGACATTCGCCATAGACGACTGCTTCAGCGACCGATCATTCGCGCCAATACATCCTCACCGCCCTGGCGGCGATGGACAAAGGCCATGGCGGCATGGCCAATCACCATGAACAGCAACAGCCAGCCCAGGTTGCCATGCAGCAGGCCAGCTGGAGCGATCATCCACTCGATCTTGCCGTCAAAACCGGGCATGACGGTCATGCCGAATGCCACGAACTCCCGGCCCGAGCCGTACTGACGCAGCAGCGCGACAAAAGGAATCACGAACAGCAGTGCATACAGGGCCAGATGCCCAAGGCGCGCCGGGATGCTGACTGCGGCAGGACGGCGGTTGCGGTTGTAAAACGCCCAAAACAGACGAATCACCACCAGCACCATCAGCAGCAGTCCTGTTGCCTTGTGCGTGCCCCAGGCGAACTTGTCCAGCACGCTGTCTTCCAGCAGGACATGGGCCAGTACGGTGACGAACTGCCACCCCAGCAAAATGGCCATACCCCAGTGCAGCAGGCGTGTAACCAAGCCATAGCGCTGCGCGCAATCATGCAGATTCGACATCGTGCATCCTCTTCAATGTCATCAACGAACACGGTGTTCGGGCCACCAATCGTTGGCAAAAACCCGTTCCAGACGCAATGGTGCCGTGCAGCAGCACGAGACTGCGCCTGCAGATGTTAGCGGATATGTCAGAAAGGCATCACGCCACGCCCCCGACGACTGCGGGCGTGGCGTGCTGATCAGGCATCGCGCAGCGCTTCGCGCCAGGCGTGATATTGCGGCTCCTGCCAGATGCGCGCGTGCAGGCGCGCCATGCCGTCAGGATCGTTGAGCAGACGCCAGCGGGTCGCCTCTACCTTACCCTCAGGTCCGGCGCTGAGGATTTCCTCGATACGCTCGTTGCGCAGCGCTTCGGCAGCCGGCACCACCTTGGCGTGGCGGGCGCGGGCCATGGCGCAGACCAGGGCGTTGTACAGCGGGTCGACCACTGCACGCAGGAAGCCCTTGCGCAGAGCCCGTGAGCTGTTCAATTGCTCGTACTCGGCGGTGTTGCTCAGCTCCACTGGCACCTTGTGCTCCTCCGGTATCAGGAACAGCTTGATACGCCGCGCTGCCAGTCCTGGCCCAGTACGACTGGTCAGCACCGAGACCACAGGCGACAGCACCAGCGACACCACGATAGGCGCCAGCCACCAGAGGAAGTCCGGGTTGAGCCAAGCCACCAGTGCCGTCCAGCTGATACCGATCAGCACCTGGGTGCCGTGACGGCGGAATGCCTCGCTCCAAGGCGTGGAATCATCCACACGCTGCGGCGAGTTCCACTGCACCGACCAACCGAGGAAAGCAGCGGTGACGAACAGGCTGTGGAACAGCATGCGCACAGGTGCGAGCAGAACCGAGCAGGAGGCCTCCAGGAGCATCGACAGCAGCACCCGCGTACGACCACCGTAGGCTTCCGCGCCCTTGATCCAGATCAGCAGCACACTGAGCAGCTTGGGCAGGAACAGCAGCGTCATGGTCGCCGAGAACAGCGCCACGGCCTCTTCGGGTTGCCAGCGCGGCCACAACGGGTAGAGCTGGTTGGGCTGCAGGAAGTACTCAGGCACCATCAGCGTATGGATCGCCAGCAGACAGGTCGACAGCACCAGGAACAACAGCCACAGCGGCGCCGACAGGTAGGACATGACGCCGGTGAGGAACACCACGCGATGCACGGCGTGCATGCCACGCACCAGGAACAGCCGGAAGTTCATCAGGTTGCCGTGGCACCAGCGACGATCACGCTTGAGCTCGTCGAGCAGGTTCGGTGGCAGCTCTTCATAACTACCCGGCAGGTCGTAGGCGATCCACACACCCCAACCGGCACGGCGCATCAGCGCGGCTTCGACGAAGTCGTGAGAGAGAATCGCGCCAGCGAAAGAACCAGTGCCCGGCAAGGGCGCCAAAGCGCAGTGCTCGATGAAGGGTTTGACCCGAATGATCGCGTTGTGGCCCCAGTAGTGCGATTCACCCAGCTGCCAGAAGTTGAGCCCTGCGGTGAACAGCGGTCCGTAGACGCTGGTGGCGAACTGTTGCAGGCGCGCGTACAGGGTGTCCATGCCCGATGCCTTGGGTGCGGTCTGGATGATGCCAGCCCCGGGGTTGGCCTCCATCAGGCGCACCAGGCGGGTCAGGCAATCGCCGCTCATCACACTGTCAGCATCGAGCACTACCATATAGCGGTAATTGCTGCCCCAGCGCCGGCAGAAGTCGTCGATGTTGCCGCTCTTGCGTTTCACCCGACGCCGACGGCGGCGATAGAAGATATGGCCGAAGCCTTCCACTTCGCGGCACAACTCCATCCAGGCCTGTTGTTCGGCCACGCAGATATCCGGGTCGTTGCTGTCGCTGAGAACGAAGAAGTCGAAATGATCGAGTTGCCCGGTAGCCTTGAGCGATTCGAACGTCGCGCGCAGGCCGGCGAACACGCGCGGCACGTGTTCGTTGGCGATCGGCATAACCAGTGCGGTACGCGCCCGTGGCGAGATCGGCTCATCACCGCAGCTGCTCGCGGAGATGCTATAGCGATCACGCCCCTTGAGCAGTTGGAAGAAGCCCATCAGCGCGGTCCAGAAACCCATCGACACCCAGCAGAACAGCAGGGCGAACAATGCCAGGATACTGGTCTGCACCACGTACGGCAGGATCTGCCGCGCTGACTCGCGCAGCGGCTGGTCGAACACTAGGCCAAGATCGACCAGCGACCAGCCCTGATAAGGCAGCACCGACTTCATGTACCAGGTGGCGACCACCGTCTGCGTGATCATCAGCACCAGCAGCGCGGTTCGGCGCACCGCCGCAACATGCCGCCAACGTTCTTCGGCGAAGTCTTCGCTCTCACGCGTGCGCGGCCGCGGTGCAGGTTTCTCGCCTTTCAGGCGGCGCCAGCCACGATCCAGGATGTTGGTCTGCCACGGCTCCGGCACCATACGCGTGCGCGTGATCGGTGGCGTCGAGTCGACAGTCGGACGACCCTGGTGATCCTGCACGATGCGGCAGCCACGCTCGAGCGCATCCGGCCAGCCCAATGCCAGGCGGGCTGGCACCGAGTCGAGCATCTCGCGGGTTTCCTCCTGGGGCTCGGTCGCTAGCTGATCGTCCTCGTGCAGGGCGCGATGCAGTGTCGCAAGATCGCCGCCCTCCTCTTCGACGCGATCAGCCAAGGCCTGCTGCCGCTCATGATCGAGCGGCAGTTCTCCCAGATACTCCTGGATTTGCGTAGGGTCTAGAGTGTTATTCATGGGAAGGCAGCTGATAGCTCCAGGTTTCCGACAAGGGCTTGCCGTCCTCGACCAGGGCAGCGCGCATCTCCACCGGCTGCGCCGGGTTCTTGACCTTGATGCGCAACATCAGGCGCCAGCCTTTGCTGACCGGGTTGTAACGCAGGCTGTCTTCCAGCAACTCGGCGTTGCCATCGACGCTGACCTGAACAGTCGGCGCCGCGTCGGGCGAACGCTTGGCCAGCTCCTCACCGACGAAATCGACCACCAGCGCGGTACTGCCATCGGCCTGACGAATCAGGTTGGCCTGCTTGATATCACCCTCCGACAGCCGGGTCTGGCTGACCATGGCCAGTTGCGGATCGTGCAGTTTGGCGTCGTCACGGCTGAAGTGTAGGCGATAGGCCACATCCAGCGACTCGCCCGGTGCCGGCAGCTTCTCGGGACGCCACAGGGCGACGATGTTGTCGTTGGTTTCGTCCGGTGTGGGAATCTCCACCAGCTCGACATAACCGGCACCCCAGTCACCAACGGTTTCCACCCAACCGCTCGGGCGCAGCTCGTAGCGGTCGTCGAGGTCCTGGTACTGGTTGAAATCGCGACCGCGCTGCATCAAACCGAAGCCACGCGGGTTGTCGATACGATAGCTGCTGACGTTCAGACGCTGCGGGTTGTTCAGCGGACGCCAGATCCACTCGCCGTTGCCGGCATGGATGGCCAGGCCATCGGAGTCATGCAGCTGCGGGCGGTAATTCGGACGCGGCCAGGGCTGGTTGGCCCCGAACAGGTACATGCTAGTCAGCGGCGCGATGCCGAGCTTTTCGACGTTCTCACGCAGGTAGACCTTCGATTGCACCTCGAGCACGCTGTCGCGCCCCGGTTTGATTTCCATGCGGTAAGCGCCGGTGGCGCGTGGCGAGTCGAGCAGTGCGTAGATCACCAGGCTGCGGCGATCGGGCTGCGGCTTCTCGATCCAGAACTCGCTGAAACGCGGGAACTCTTCGCCCGATGGCAGCGCGGTGTCGATAGCCAGACCGCGCGCGGAAAGACCGAACACCTGCCCTTTGCCGACGATGCGGAAGTAGCTGGCGCCCAGCACGCTCATCACCTCATCGTGCCGACCGTTGGTGTTGATCTCGTTGATCACCTTGAAGCCGGCAAAACCGAGATCCTTGAGGTCATCCGGGTTCAGATTGAGATCGCCGAAGTCGAACATCGACGGGTCGTACTTGATTTCCTGGGTGCCTTCGGCGGTCACTTCGTTGATCTTCACCGGCACATCGAAGTGCATGCCCTGGTGGAAGAAGTACAGCCGGAACGGCGTCTTGCCATCAGCCCAGTGTGCTTTTTCCTCAAGGAAGCGCACCTTCTGATAGCCAGCGAACGGCAATTCGCGCAGCGCAGCCGGCAGATTGCTTTGCGGGGCGCTGTAGCTTTCGGCGGCAAGCGCCTTGGCCTTGACCGCCACATCATCCAGATCGAAGGCCCAACTCTGGGCAGCGAACAACAGCGGGAGCACACAGAGGGCCAGCTTGCCGGCCTTACCCATACGAGCTCCAGAACAACGACTCATCGACACACAGCCTCCAGGGCAACACGTACTGACAAGCGGCGGCAAGCCCAGGGGCGGCCGCTGCAGGGAGTTGAAAACGGGCGAATGGTACAAATACAACGCGAGCACGATGCAGACAGCCAACCGGACGGTGACGTCTCCGCATGCGCGGATTCTTTCTGCGCATTATTACCAGATCGTGAAGTCCGGCACAGGTGCTCGCGCGAGTATATTTTTCGCCTCCTTGGGCCACGCCCTCATTGGCGTGGCAACAGTTCGAAACGCGCCTCCTGCACGCTCTCCGAATCCAGCCCCAACTGGACACGGAAGGCACCTGGCTCGCTGACATGCTGCAGGCTGGCGTTGTAGAAACGCAGCATGGTTTCGTCGATGTCGAAACTCAGCTCGCGCGCCTCACCTGCTTCAAGCTTGACCCTGCGAAAATCCTTGAGTTCCTTCACCGGACGGATCACCGAAGCGGCCTCGTCGTGCAGATACAGCTGCACGACAGTGGAGCCAGCCCTTGGCCCGGCGTTCTTAAGCGTGACGCTGACGCGAATCTTCTCATCCGGCGTCATGCGCTCGGCGGACAGCTTCGGCGCCGACAGCTCGAAGTCGCTGTAGCTCAGACCGTAGCCAAACGGATACAGCGGGCCGTTGGGCTCCTCGAAATACTGCGAGGTGTAGTTACCCGGCGTGCCGGGTGTGTATGGACGGCCCAGGCGCAGATGGTTGTAGTAGGTGGGAATCTGCCCGACCGAACGCGGGAAGGTGATCGGCAGCTTGCCGGAAGGGTTGTGCTCGCCGAACAGCACGTCGGCGATGGCATGGCCGCCCTCGATGCCGCTGTACCAGGTTTCCAGCATCGCGTCGGCGTTTTCCTTCTCCCAGCCGAGCGCCAGCGGGCGGCCATTCATCAGCACCAGCACCAGCGGCTTGCCGGTGGCCTTGAGCGCGCGCAGCAAGGCCTGCTGGCTGTCCGGCAGATCCAGGCGGGTGCGGCTGGACGACTCGTGGGACATCCCCCGCGCCTCACCCACCGCCGCGACGATGACGTCGGCCTGGGAAGCCACACGCACAGCCTCTTCCAGCATCGCCTGTGGTGTGCGCTTGTCCAGCACCACTTCCGGGCGATCCCAGTTGAGCTGGTTGAGGTAATTGATCACATGGGCATCATCGGTGACGTTGGCGCCCACGGCGTAGATCAGCTTGCCCTGGCCTTGCAGCGCCGCCTCCATGCCCTTGCGCAGGGTCACTGCCTGCTCGGCCACGCCGACCGCCGACCAACTGCCGAGCATGTCCACCGGCGAGTCGGCCAGCGGGCCGATCAGGGCGACGGTGGTCTTCTTGCTCAGCGGCAGCGTGTCGCCATGGTTTTCCAGCAGCACCAGCGAGTCGCGCGCCATGGCCCGCGCATCGGCGCGGTGCAGGCGGCTTTCGGCATTCACATCGGCCGGGTCGTCTTCGGCGCGACCGATGCGGCGGAACGGATCGTGGAACAGGCCGAGGTCGTACTTGGTGTTCAGCACATGGGTGACAGCCTCATCCAGCACGCCCTGTGGTAGCGCTCCGCTGCGCACCAGCGCCGGCAGCTCCTGATCGTAGAGCGTGTCGGCCATGCTCATCCCAACACCTGCGGTGACGGCCAGTTTTGCCGCCTCTCGGCCATCGGCTGCCACACCATGGCGCAGCAGTTCGGTGATCGCGCCGTGGTCGCTGAGCGCCACGCCCTTGAAGCCCCAGTCGCGGCGCAGCAGATCACGCAGCAGCCAGGTATTGGCCGAAGCTGGCACGCCATTGATCGCGTTCAGCGCCACCATCACCCCACCGGCGCCAGCATCGATGGCGGCGCGATAAGGCGGCAGGTAGTCCTGGTACATACGCATCGGGCTCATGTCGACCACGTTGTAGTCGCGCCCGCCCTCCACCGCGCCGTACAGGGCGAAGTGCTTGACGCTGGCCATGATGCGCTGCGGGTCGCTGGGGTCTTTCCCCTGGTAACCCCGCACCATGGCTGCGGCGATGCGCGACACCAGGTAGGGATCTTCACCGAAGCCTTCGGACGTGCGCCCCCAGCGCGGATCGCGGGAAATGTCCACCGTCGGCGCGAAGGTCATATCCAGACCATCGGCACTGGCCTCGAAAGCCGCGACCCGGGCACTGTTTTCGATGGCGGCAATGTCCCAGCTCGAGGCCAACCCCAGCCCGATGGGAAAGGTGGTGCGATGACCATGGATGATGTCGTAAGCGAAGAACACCGGGATGCCCAGGCGGCTGCGCAAGGCAGCCTCCTGCATCGGACGGTTCTCCGGGCGCACCACCGAATTGAAGGTGGCGCCGATGCGCCCCGCGGCCATCTCTTCGCGAATGCGTTCGCGCAGCATGTCGCCGCCGATACTGATCAGGCGCAGTTGGCCGACCTTTTCCTCAAGAGTCATACGCCCTACCAGGTCGGCGATGAAAGCCGACTTGTCATCCATCGATGGCGCAGCGACCAGCAAGTTGGGGGCGAACAGGGCAGAAACGAGAGCGAACTGGCGCAGGTATTTCATCGGGTGCGGCATCCTGGATACAGGTCATTGTCTGAATGGTCGCCACGATACTCCGAGTCCTTGCACCGCGCCTTGGCTCCATGCAAAAAAACCGCTGCCATTCAACGGCGTGCCAGGTATTACGACGCCCGCCTTGCGCAAAATTGCGCTTTTTATGGGGCATCACTGGTTTTGCCTGCCAGCAGGCGTAGCATGGCCACATCAGGGAGAAGGTGATGGCGCAATTCGAACGTCTGCAGGTGTTCCAGAGCATGAGTCGCTCGCCCAACGCGTGCCTGCACGCCATGGCCGAGCTAGGTAATGGCATGGCCGTGGCGCGCTGGAGCAATGCCCATGATGCGCGCGACTACCTGGCGCCCAGTCATCACACGCTGTCCTGCTACTTGGCCGGCGGCACCGGCACCTTTCGCCGCGAGCAGCCGGGCAACAAGGGCGCACCGGACAAACTGTGCATCCTGCCGGCCGAACACCAGTCGGCCTGGGTCATCAACGGCGAGATTCAACTCGCCCACCTTTACATCGAGCAGGAACAGTTCGCCCTCGGTGCGGTGGCCCTGCTCGACCGCGAACCACGCAGCCTGCAACTGGCAGAAGCGACCTTTCTCGAGGATACCGAGCAGTCCGCGCGTTTCCGCCAGCTCTGTACCCTCGACTGGCAGGAGCCGGGCGAACGCCTGCTGGCCAGCAGCCTGGCTCAGCAGTTGCTCGACCATGCCCTGCTCAACCAGGTCGGCCTGCGCCAGGGGCTGAACCTGAAAGGAGGCCTGGCTCCGCTGCAACGCAAACGGGTGCGCGAGTTCATCGAACAGCATCTGGAGACGCCACTGCCGCTGAGCCAACTGGCCGCGCTCTGCGCCCTGTCGCAATACCATTTCGCGCGCATGTTCCAGAGCAGTTTCGGCCTGCCGCCGCATCGCTACGTGCTGGCCCGGCGCCTGGCTCGCGCCTGTCAATTGTTGCGCCAACCCCAGCCTTCGCTGAGCGACGTGGCGCTGGCTTGCGGCTTCGCCAGCGCCAGCCATTTCAGTAACCGCTTTCGCCAGGCGCTGGGTGCCACACCCGGGCAGTACCGCGCGGCATTCCGCTAGCCGTGCTGGCGGGTTGTACCCGCCCTGCTGTCGGCAATCTGCTGGCAACGCCTGCTAATCGCCACGCGGCTATGCGAAAATCTGCGGCTTTGCATTGCTACGGCCCAGTCATGCGCCCATTCATTTCTGCCTCGGGGCTTCGTTGATGCCCCTGGATATCCACCAACTCCGCCAGGAAGACTGGCGCTCGGAATTCGGCGCCGGTGACCTGCGTCGCGGTATCGGCTACGCCGAAGAGAAACGCAGCAAGCTGCTCAGCATCAAGGACAACAGCCTGCTCGCCAACTGCCGTGGCTCCGGTGGGCAGACCTACCAGCAGCGCATTACCCTGCACCCCTATGGGCGCAAATGGAGCGTGACCGGGCACTGCACCTGCCCGGTGGGTTTCAACTGCAAGCATGTGGCCGCCGCCCTGCTCACCCTGGAAGCGCAACAGCGCGCAGGCAGCGACCTGTCGGACATCATCGTGGTCAACAAGGAACTGGCGGAAACGCGCCTGGAAGGTATCGCGCCTACCGCCATCCTCAGCCTGGGCAGCCAGGTGCGCGTGCATTTCGACGCACGCAAGGGACGCATGCAGGAACAAACCCAGCACCGCGCCGCGCTGGCCTTCGACTATGCCGGGCACAAGGTCTTCGGCAAGCCGGCCAAGGACCTGGTCAAGCGCCTGGATGAGCAAACCAACCTGCGCCTGATCCGTGACGGCGCAGCCGAAGCCACGCTGCGCAAACGCCTGGAAAGGCTCGGCCTGCAGGTAGCCCTGCGCCAGAGCGAAGCGCTACCGGCCGAAGCTGGCGAGCCGTTCGAGCTGGAACGCGAGCGCGACTGGCTGGATTTCGTCCAGCAGCAACTGCCGCAATTGCGCGCCGAAGGCTGGCATATCCACATGCGCCCCGACTTCCAGTACAACCTCACCGAGGTCGATGACTGGTATGCCGAGGTCGAGGAAGACCCGCAGCAGAACTGGTTCGATCTGGAGCTGGGCATCGAAGTCGAAGGCCAGCGCCTGAGCCTGCTGCCGATCCTGCTCCAGGCCATTCGCCGAACGCCCTGGCTGCTGGCGCCCGAAGCGCTGGCCCAGCGCGCCGACGAAGATCGCCTGCTGGTCAGCCTGCCGCAGGGCGGCAAACGCATCGCCCTACCCTTCGCCCGATTGAAGCCGCTGCTGGCCACTCTCGGCGAGCTGTATTTCCGCGACCCTGGCGACGATCATCTGCCGCTGCGCCTGGGTCGCGCCGACGCCGCGCGCCTGGCCGAACTGGCGCAGGGTCCTGAACTCAGCTGGCAAGGCGGGGATGAACTGCGCGGTTTCGCCCAACGCCTGCAGAGCCTGGCAGTGCGTGAAGTCTCACCACCCGCGGGCTTGCAGGCCGAACTGCGCAGCTATCAGCTGCAGGGCCTGAACTGGATGCAGACCCTGGCCGAGCTGCGCGTCGGTGGCGTACTGGCCGACGACATGGGCCTGGGCAAGACCCTGCAGACCCTGGCGCATATCCTCTGCGAGAAACAGGCGGGTCGTCTCGACAAGCCCGCGCTGATCGTCATGCCCACCAGCCTGATTCCCAACTGGCAGGACGAAGCGGCGCGCTTCACCCCGCAGTTGCGCGTATTGGCACTGCATGGCAGCAAGCGCAAGGCGCTGTTCGAAGAGATCACCGAGCACGACCTGATCCTCACCACCTACGCCCTGCTGCCACGCGACCTCAAGGCGCTGAATCAACACCGCTACCGCCTGCTGATCCTCGACGAAGCGCAGAACATCAAGAACCCGCGCAGCAAGGCGGCCACCGCAGCGGCTCAGATACAGGCCGAGCTGCGCCTGTGCCTGACCGGCACGCCACTGGAAAACCACCTGGGCGAGCTGTGGTCACTGTTCCACTTCCTGATGCCCGGTTGGCTCGGCGACGCCAAGGCCTTCACCCGCGACTACCGCACGCCCATCGAGAAACGCGGCGACGGCCATCGCCTCGCACATCTGAACGGGCGCATCCGCCCCTTCCTGCTGCGCCGCAACAAGGAACAGGTAGCCAGCGAACTGCCGCCGAAGACTGAGATCACCCAATGGGTCGAGCTGACCCAGCTGCAGCGCGACCGCTACGAGACCCTGCGCCTGGCGATGGACCAGAAGGTGCGCGAGGAAATCACCCGCCAGGGCCTGGCACGCAGTCATATCGTCATCCTCGAGGCGCTGCTGCGCCTGCGCCAAAGCTGCTGCGATCTGCGCCTGCTCGGAGAGGATAACGGCGAGTTGGGCGCAAACGATTCCGGCAAGCTCAGCGCCCTTCTGGATATGCTTCAGGAACTGGTCGACGAAGGCCGCCGCGTGCTGCTGTTCTCTCAGTTCACCTCGATGCTGGCGCTGATCGAGGCTGAGCTGCAGGCCCGCAAGATCGCCTACGCCAAGCTGACCGGCAGCACCCAGGATCGACGCACACCGGTACAACGCTTCCAGGCGGGAGAGTTTCCGGTGTTCCTGATCAGCCTCAAGGCCGGTGGCAGCGGCCTCAACCTGACCGCCGCCGATACCGTGATCCACTTCGACCCCTGGTGGAACCCGGCCGCAGAAGCCCAAGCCAGCGATCGCGCCTACCGTATCGGCCAGGACAAACCAGTGTTCGTCTACAAGCTGATCGCCCGCGGCAGCGTCGAAGAAAAGATCCAGCAACTGCAGCAGGCCAAGGCCAGCCTGGCCAAAGGCGTGCTGGACGGCGGCAGTCAGGGCCAGTGGAAGCTGGATGAGGAAGACTTGGCAGCGCTGTTTGCACCGCTCGATTGACACCTCGCCTCAACGATCCGCCATCACGCCAGTAATGGCGGATGAAACGAGTGTCATCCACCTCAAATCAATCAGACGTATCGTCGCGCTCGGACTCGGCATCCTCACGGTTGCGCGCCTTGTTGCGGGGATGCGGGCCGGCCACGGCCGGAAAGCGTGACGAAGCGTAACGCACCACCAGAATCGCCAGCGCCAGCAGCAGGATCGCCCCCGACACCATCACCACACCCCAGCTCGGCTTGTGGGTGTGGGAAATGTCGGAAATCAGCAAACGAGTCAATGCGGTGATCGCCACATAGATCATGAAGCGAATCGGCATGTGGTTGGTCTTGAAATAGATCCCCACCATCGCTGCCAATTCCAGGTAGATGAACAGCAGCAGGATGTCATCGACCGTGATGTGTCCCTTCTCCAGCATGCCGATGAAGGTCATCACCCCCGCCCAGGCCGTGATCGCACCAATGGCGAACAGCGCCAGGTAATGGAAGGCCTCCATCAACAGATTGCCCAGCGACTCCGCCAGACCGTGCATGTTTTCGCGCAAGCGCTCAGCCCAATTCATCCTTCAACTCCCCACGAGACCTGGCAAACCACCCCGAATCCCCACCTCGGGTATTCGCAAGAAACAATCATGCAGGAAAAAGACCAGCCCGAGGATGCCGCTGCGATGTGACGATTTGGCACGCTCCAGCCAACCGCGACGAGGCTGAAACTGACATCACAGGCTCGCCAAGATACCCCGACGCGTCGCACACTACGGCATCGCCACTCTCAATGAAGGATCCCCCATGCGTCTTTTCTCGCTGAGCACCGCATTGTCGTCCGCCATGATCGCCCTGGTCAGCCTGCCGCTGCAGGCGGCCGCACCGGCACAACAGAAGACCCAGGTACCGGGCTACTACCGTATGGCACTCGGTGACTTCGAAGTCACCGCTCTGTATGACGGCTACGTCGACCTGCCTGCCAGCCTGCTCAAGGGCATCGATGACAAGGACCTGCAATCGCTGCTGGCACGCATGTTCGTGGCGTCGGAGAAAGGCGTGCAGACTGCGGTCAACGCCTACCTGATCAACACCGGCGACAACCTGGTGCTGATCGATACCGGCGCCGCCAAGTGCTTCGGCCCGACTCTCGGCGTGGTGCAGACCAACCTCAAGGCATCCGGCTACCAGCCGGAGCAGGTTGATACCGTGCTGCTCACCCACCTGCACCCGGACCATGCCTGCGGCCTGGTCAACGCCGACGGCAGCCCGGCCTACCCCAACGCGACCGTGGAGGTGCCGCAGGCGGAGGCTGAATTCTGGCTCGACGAGGCGACCATGGCCAAGGCCCCCGAAGGCATGCAAGGCATGTTCAAGATGGCGCAACAGGCAGTCGCACCCTATGCCAAGATGAACAAGCTCAAGCCCTACAAGACAGAAGGCGAATTGTTGCCTGGCGTCAGCCTGGTAGCGAGCCCGGGACACACGCCCGGACATACCTCTTACTTGTTCAAATCGGGTGGACAGAGCCTGCTGGTATGGGGCGACATTCTGCATAACCACGCCGTGCAGTTCGCCAAGCCTGAAGTGGTCATCGAGTTCGATGTCGACAGCGCCAAGGCCAGGCAATCCCGCCAACGCATCCTGGCCGAAGCGGCCACAGACAAGCTGTGGGTCGCTGGTGCGCACCTGCCCTTCCCCGGCCTGGGCCACGTACGCAAGGAAGCCCAAGGCTACGCCTGGGTACCCGTCGAGTTCAGCCCGATCCGTAGCGACCGCTGAATTCTCGATACTCGCTGCTGGCAAAACGGTAGCGAGTTCTTTATGCTTGGATCACTGTATAAATAAACAGCTACCAACAGACACGCATGAAGGCAGATGAGGTGATGAATGGCCGTCGAAGTGGTGTATCGCAGCAGTCGCGATCCGGAGCGCTTGTTCATGGATAAGGCCGAAGCCGACCGTTACGACAAGATGCTGGAACTGGCCGAGCGCCTGAGCGAGGTGCTGCACAAGGCGGTTCCATCCCTGAGCGAGGAACAGGGCGAGGAGCTGGGTATCTTCATGGCCAAGAATCGCGACGTCTTTGCCAAGGCGTTCAAGAGCCAGCCGGACGCACTCGAGGAACTCGAGATCGAGACCGCCAGCGAGTGACCGTGTAGCGCGGCCCCTCTTTCGCACGAGGGGTCTGCTCGGTAAAACCGTCCAGCATCATGCTCTGCTGCCTGGGTATTGCCCCGCGACCTGCTCCAGCCATGCCGGCAGATCACGTCGCTTGACGCCCTCACCTCGCGCACGGGCCAGCTGTTCGAGCATGTACTGACGTTTGCGCTCATCGCCCTCGGCAAAGGAAAGCGCCAGGTCGCGATCACTCCACTGGCGAATGCGACGGAACAACCACCAGTGAAAGTAAAGGCCGGCAGCGGTGGTGACGACGATAATGAAGTAGTCCATGGTGAATCCTCCTTGCACCACGCTAATTTAGCCTGTGAGCATCGCCAAGTGTGGCGTTGCCGCAGGTCGCTGCACCGTGCACCCATCAGTTCGACCGGGCGCCGCCTACCGATTATCTTCGCGCCCCCACAGTTTGAACGGGCTCGGCAACCGCTAGGTGCGATAGAGCAGCCCCTCTGCCAGGTAGTCAGCGACTCGCGCCGGGGATCGCTTTTCAGCCTGCGCATGGGCGTAGATTTCAGTCAGGCGCCGGCTGATCTGCGCCAGGTGCGCGGTGATCGCCGCTAGTTCCTCGCCGCGATGACGCAACGCCACGTAGATCAGGCCTCCGGCATTGAGCACGTAATCCGGGGCGTAGAGAATCCCGCGAGCTTCCAGCTGATCGGCCACCTCAGGGCTGGCCAGCTGATTATTGGCCGCTCCAGCCACCGCAGCGCAACGCAGATGAGCGACCGTCTGCGCATTCAGCACACCACCCAGGCCGCAGGGCGCGAGAATGTCGCAAGGCGTGGCAAGCAGCGCATCGCTGGTTATCGGGTGCGCCCCCAGTTGCTCGACAGCCAGTTGCACACGCCCGGCATCGAGGTCGCTCACCAACAGCTCCGCGCCCGCGGCATGCAGCGCTTCGGCCAGGGCGAAGCCGACATTGCCCAGGCCCTGAATGGCGACTCGCAGCCCTTCCAGATCATCGCTGCCAAGGCGCGCCTGGGCGGTGGCGCGAATGCCCGCGAACACACCCAAGGCGGTGTGCGGTGACGGATCACCTTCACTGGTCGTACTGGTAGCGTGCTGGGTGTACTGGGCGATGCAATCCATGTCGGCGCTGGAGGTGCCACTGTCGATGGCGGTGATGTAACGGCCATTGAGGGTTTCGATAAAACGGCCGAAGGCTTCGAACAGCGCGGCGCGGCTCTGCAGATGAGCCGGGCGGATGATCACCGCCTTGCCGCCACCGTGATCGATCCCAGCCAACGCCGCCTTGTAGCTCATACCCTGGGCAAGGCGGATGGCATCGTCAATGGCGCTTTGTTCATCGGCATAGGGTAGGTAGCGACAACCGCCAAGCGCTGGCCCGAAACGGGTGTTGTGAATGGCTATAACGGCCTTGAGACCGCTGGCCGGATCCTCGGCCAGATGCAGGGCCTCGAGGCGGGCGGCTTCCATCATGCTGAACATGGGCGAGCTCCCGGTTGGACTTCAGGCCTCAGTATAGGAGAGCCAAGCTGGACGACGACCTTGTCAGGAGCTAAAAGAGCAGAAGTCAGCGGAGAATGCGATGAGCCCACGCCAAGCCTGCCTGCAGTGCCTGCAACGCGACCCTCCCGCCCTGTTCGAGGCGGCACTGTGGATCGCTGCCGAACACGATGACCAGCTTCAGCCCGCGCAGATACTGAGCGACCTGCACAGTTTGTTACTGCAGGTCAGCGCTGGGTTACCCGCCCTGCCCCCTCGCGAATTGGCACAGCCGCTGCTGCGCCGACTGGCCGAACTCGACTATCAGGAAGACGACGAAGGCGTGACACGACCGCGCCATGCCCTGCTGCATGAAGTGCTACGCCGCCGACGCGGCCAACCATTGCCCCTGGCGTTGATTGCACTGGAGTTGGCGCGCCGCCTGGAAATTCCACTCCAGGGCGTGAATTTCCCTGGTCACTTCATGCTCCGTGTACCTGGCGCCGATCACCTGCTCGACCCTTGCGGCGGACGCCGCCTGTACACCCGCGACTGCCGTGATCAGCTCTATCGCCAGCTGGGCCCGGATGTCGAACTCAGCGCGGTGCACCTGCAGACAGCCGATGCCGCTGACATGCTGCGACGCCTGTCGCGCAACCTGCGCCTGCTGCACATGCAGCACGATGCCCCGGAAGCAGCGCTCAAGGATGCCGAGCGCGTCCTGCAGCTCGGCCCGCCCAACCTGGCCGATCATCTGGCTCGTGCGGACGTCTATCGGCAACTGGATTGCCCACAGGGTGAGCGCTATGACCTTGAACACGCCCTGCTGTTCTGCGAGGAGGAAGGTTTGCGCCTGCAATTGAGCCAGCGCTTGCGCAGCCTGGCACGTGCGCCAGCAGTGCATTGACGCCGCAGCGCACGACAACCTCGAACCAGCGAAATATCAGGCAGACGCCGCCAGGCTGTGAAAGCTGAAGTAGTAACGCAGCGCGTCGATCATCTCGACGTAGTCGGCAGGTGGCGCCACCAGAGCGAAGCCGGAATCGTAGACACCGGGATTGACGTCTTCACGGCACCACTTACAGTTGGCGGAGAAGTCGATGAAATGCATGCCATGCTGGCCTGGAATCTTCAGGCGCATGTCGAAGCGTGCGCCCACCAGCATCGGCAACTGACTGATCAGCATCAGACCGTCGAGGGAGACATTGCCGATGGAGCCCATCGGTTTGTCGGTAATGCGATTGAACACCTTCAGGTAGTAGGGCAACTGATGGCGTTCGATTCGGCGCTGGCTACGCATAGTGGCAAATCGCTACAAAGGGACTTGAGTATGGCTCTACTACGGCCACTTAACCATCCTCAAGAACAGCGTTGGGCTATCCGCTCGCGCAACTGGCGACGAGCGGCGTCTGTTTCATCATCACTGTAGTAGATGCGCTCGCCGCCGGCGCCTTCGCGATAGTAGCGAAAGCCCTCAGGCATCTGCGCCAGGTGTCGGCGCAGATCACGGCATTCACTGGCCCGCTCTTCGCGCTGCGCAGTTGCTGTCGCCGCAGCCTGTTGTTGCTCTTCACGCCGCGCCTCGTAGAAACGCTGACGGCGCTCCTCACGCTCACGCGTATGTTGGTCGCGCTCAATCACCTGCGGTTTCACCTGCACGGTTTCAGCCCCGGCCACGGGCCTCTGGCCGAAATGCACCCGCCCCTGCTCGTCCGTCCAGCGATAGATTTCCGCCGTCGCCAGCGAGGGCAGTAGTACAGCGATCAACAACCAGTGACGCATGTTCATCCTCCATGAGAGACATACGCCAGCTTATACCGCCACGCGCCCCTGAAGAACGCCGAACGACCGAAGGCTCAGAGTGTGGCCGGACTGACCTTGGCTGCCGGCGCCGGGCTGTGATGCCCCAACTGCTCCAGCGTCTGCAGACGCGCGCGGGCGCGGTAGGCGTACTCGCTGGCCGGATAACGCGTGATGATGAACTGGTAAGTCTGCGCGGCATCGACGAACAGGCTCTCGCGCTCCAGGCATTGACCGCGCAACAGCGAAATCTCAGGTTGCAGGTAATTGCGCGAGCGACTCTTGCGCTCGGCCTGCGACAGCTCCAGCGCGACCTGCGCACAATCACCTTCGTTGTAGGCGCGGTAGGCGTTGTTCAGATGATGGTCGAGCGAGACACGGGTACAGCCCGTGGCAACCAGGGCCACGGCCAGAATGATCAGGGTACGCATGGGCAATTCCTCCAATGAGCAGTGTATCGACCGCCGAGGGGAAAACTGAACAGCAATAGTTGTTCTGGCAACGCCCCGCATGACGCCATTGCCTCACCTTTTTTGTCCGCGCCAGCGCCACGACTACTCGCCCTCTCGAACCAGCGCCAAATCGCTGATCCATATCAATGCCGCTCGCCTGAACATGGCCTGTAATGCAGGCACAGACTCCAGGTGAGGACGCTGCCATGAAACTGCAACGGCTGATGGTCGTCATCGACGCCGAACACCAGCAACAACCGGCCCTGCAGCGGGCCGTCGAAGTGGCGCGCGAGACCGGCGCCGCCCTGCACTTGCTGCAGGTCGAGTATCACCCGAGCCTGGAGAGCGGCCTGCTGGACAGTCAGTTGCTCAACCGCGCCCGTGAAGCCATCCTGTGGCAGAGTCATGAGGCGCTACGCGCCAGCGTCGCCCACCTGAGCGATGAAAGGTTCAGAATCGAAGTGGACGTACGCTGGGGCAAACGCAGCCACGAGGAGATACTCGCCCGCGTTGCCGTGCTACAGCCGGACATCCTGTTCAAGTCGACCCATCCCAGCAGTGCACTACGACGCCTCTTGTTCAGCGATACCAGCTGGCAACTGATCCGACGCTGCCCGGCGCCACTGTGGCTGGTGCACGATGCCAAGCCCCGCGGCCAGAGCCTGTGCGTCGCGCTCGACCCGCTGCACAGCGCGGACAAACCTGCCGCCCTCGATCATCAGTTGATTCGCACCAGCCAGGCTCTGCAGGCTGCGCTTGGCCTGCAAGCCGAGTACCTGCACGCGCAGGCACCGTTGCCACGCTCGCTGCTGTTCGACGCCGAGGTAGCGCAGGAATACGAAGACTACGTGACCCAGTGCAGCCGCGAGCACCGCGAGGCCTTCGACAAACTGATTGGCCATTACGCCATCGATCGGGCGCAGGCACACCTGCTGGACGGATTTACCGAAGAAGTCATTCCAAAATTCGTGCATGAGCACAATATCGGCCTGCTGGTAATGGGTGCCATCGCCCGCGGCCATCTGGACAGCCTGCTGATCGGCCACACCGCGGAGCGGGTACTGGAACGCGTCGAGTGCGATCTGCTGGTGATCAAACCGGACGGCAAAGGGTAGTGCACAGGAACAATGACTACAGCTGAATGGCGTAGTAGCCTCCCGAACATAGTTCACTAGGGAGTTCGTGCATGACCTTTCGCCGCACCAAAATCGTCGCCACCCTGGGCCCGGCCAGCAGCTCGCCGGAAGTGCTGGAGCAACTGATCCTCGCCGGTCTCGACGTGGCCCGTCTGAACTTCTCCCACGGCACGCCGGACGACCACAAGGCGCGCGCCGCCCTGGTTCGTGAGCTGGCCGCCAAGCACGGCCGCCATGTCGCTCTGCTCGGCGACCTGCAAGGCCCGAAAATCCGCATCGCCAAGTTCGAGAACAAGCGTATCGAGCTCAAGGACGGCGACATGTTCCGCCTCTCCTCCAGCCACTCGCGCACGGCCGGCACCCAGGAAGTGGTCGGCATCGACTACCCGGCGCTGATCCAGGACTGCGATGTCGGTGACGAACTGCTGCTCGACGACGGCCGCGTGGTCATGCGCGTCGAACTCAAGGGCGCCGACGAGCTGCACTGCCGCGTACTGATCGGCGGTCCGCTGTCGGACAACAAGGGCATCAACCGCCGTGGCGGCGGCCTGACTGCGCCAGCGCTGACCGAGAAAGACAAGGCCGACATCAAGGTCGCCGCCGAAATGGACCTGGATTACTTGGCTGTGTCCTTCCCGCGTGATGCCGCCGACATGGACTACGCCCGTCGCCTGCTCACCGAAGCCGGCGGCACCGCCTGGCTAGTGGCTAAGATCGAGCGCGCCGAAGCCGTGGCCGATGACGAAGCGCTGGACGGCCTGATCCGCGCCAGTGACGCAGTAATGGTCGCCCGTGGTGATCTGGCCGTGGAAATCGGCGATGCCGAACTGGTCGGCATCCAGAAGAAGATCATCGCTCACGCCCGTCGCCTGAACAAAGCGGTGATCACCGCGACCCAGATGATGGAGTCGATGATCCACAGCCCGATGCCAACCCGCGCGGAAGTGTCCGACGTGGCCAACGCCGCGCTGGACTACACCGATGCGGTGATGCTGTCGGCCGAGAGCGCCGCCGGCGAATACCCGGTCGAAGCCGTACAGGCCATGGCCCGCGTGTGCCTGGGTGCCGAGAAGCACCCGACCAGCAAGCAGTCCAGCCACCGTCTGGGCCGCACCTTCGAGCGCTGCGACGAAAGCATCGCCCTGGCGACCATGTACACCGCCAACCACTTCCCCGGCGTGAAGGCAATCATTAGCCTTACCGAGAGTGGCTACAGCCCGCTGATCATGTCGCGCATCCGCTCGTCGATCCCGATCTTCGCCTTCACCCCGCACCGTGAAGCCCAGGCCCGCGTGGCACTGTTCCGTGGCGTCTACACCGTGCCGTTCGACCCGGCCTCGCTGCCAGCGAACAAGGTCAGCCAGGCGGCGGTGGACGAACTGCTCAAGCGCGGCGTGGTCGAGCCGGGCGACTGGGTGATCCTGACCAAGGGTGACAGCTACCACGGTACCGGCGGCACCAACACCATGAAGATCCTGCACGTCGGCGATCAGATGGTGTGATCCACCCTTGAACGCAAAAGGCCGCTCATCGAGCGGCCTTTTGTTTTTTGGTAGTGAGCCGCTTGCCGGTAGGGTGCGCGGTGCGCACCGATTTTTCGTGGTGCACTGTCTTCCAGCCACAACCAGCCCTGGTGCGCGAGACGCACCCTACGCGAATTTGGAAAAATCCGGCTTCCTGCGCTGCATGAAGGCCGTCAACGCCTCGATGGCCTCGGGCGAACGCAGACGTTGGCCGAACAGGACGCCCTCCTCTTCGATGACCTTGCGCAACTCCTCGCGTCCCGGCGCACGCATCAGGCGCTTGCTGTCGACAACCGCCGATGGCGCCAGGTCGAGAAAACGCTGCGCCATCTCACGCGCCTTGCTCAACGTCGCCGCACCGTCGTCCAGTGCCTGGTTGGCGATGCCCCAGGCTGCGGCCTGCTCCCCGCTGAAGCCATGCCCGAGCAGCAACAACTCGGCGGCCCGTGCGTGTCCCAGTAGACGCGGCAGAATCAGGCTGGAACCGTACTCCGGACACAGACCAAGATTGACGAAGGGCATTTTCAACTGCGCATCACGGCTGACGTAGACCAGATCGCAATGCAGCAGCAAGGTGGTACCAATGCCCACCGCCGGACCAGCCACTGCGGCGACCACCGGTTTGCTGAATTCGAACAGCGCGCGCATGAACTGGAACACTTCGCTGTTCAGGCCGGTGGGCGGCGCCTTGATGAAGTCGGCGACATCGTTACCGCTGGTGAAACACGCCTCACCACCAGTGAGTAGCACCACGCGCACGCCCGGGTCGCGCTCGGCCTCGTCCAGCACCTCGGCCATGCCGGCGTACATGGCGCGGGTCAGCGCATTCTTCTTGTCCGGACGGTGCATGCGCAGGGTCAACAGACCGCCGTCGCGCTCGATATGCAGGTGCTCGCTCATGCCAGGGCTCCAATGGGTGCGTCATACGCACCGGCGCAAGGCCTGACCGGCCCGGCATAGCCTATGCGCGAGTGAGAAAGACGTCGGCGAGCATCTGACTGCGTGGCAAACCGGCCATATAGAGGCGCCGCGCGAAGCTGTCGACCGTCAAGGGATGGCCGCAGAGTAAGGCGAGGGTTTGCCGCGAAACAAGGCGCAGTTCGGCCAAAGCAGCCGGCAACTGCGCCGCTGTCACCAGTTCCACCTGCAGGTTGGCGTGCTGCTCCGCCAGTGCCTGAAGTTCGTGCGCCAGATAATGCTCGGCCGGTTCATGCGCCACGTGCAGCAGGCGGATGGCACCCTGGTGCTCCTGACGCAGCGCGTCACGCAAGACCCCGTACAACGGCGCCAGCCCCGTACCGGCGGCAAGCAACCACAGTGGTCGCGCCTGCCAATCGGCGTCGTAATGCAGAGCGCCACCGCGCAACTCGCCGAGCCGCAGCGTGTCGCCAACCTGCAAGCGCCGCGCAGCATCGCAGAACGCACCGGGCAGGCGACAGTCGATGTGAAACTCCAGCCAGTCGTCCTCACCCGGCACGCTGGCCAACGAATAGGGACGCGCTACACCCTGCTCATTCCAAAGCAGCAGGTGCTGGCCGGGGCGATAGCGCAGTGGTTTGGCCGGCTGCAAGCGCAGGCGCAAAACCTGCGGGCTGGGCCAGTCCAGTGCGAGTACCGTGGCTGACAAGCCATCGCGCTGCGGGTCGAAGGGCTCGACCTGCAGATCCTCGATCACCTGGCACTGGCAGGCCAGGCGCCAGCCCTCGGCGCGCTTGTCGACCGCCAGTGCCTCGGGCTGACGGTCCAGCGGCTCGCCGGCAACGCAACGCACAAGGCAAGCATGGCAGCTGCCGGCACGACAGCTGTAGGGCACAGCCACACCGCCGCAGAGCAACGCATCGAGCAGGTTGGTTTGCTGGGCGACTTGCAGCAGCTGGTCCCCGACGCGCAGCTCAGGCACCCGCATTCTCCCAGCTGGCGTCGCAACGATTGCGGCCGCCGCGCTTGGCCTGATAGAGCGCCTGATCGGCACGCTGCAGCGCTTCATCGAGATCGTCACCGGCGACCAACAGTGTCATACCGGCGGATAGGCTCAGATTATCGACCTTCACACCCACTGGCTCGGCCTTGGCGAAGGCTTCGCGCAAGCGCTCGCAGCAGGCGGTGAACTGATCAGCATCGGTATTGGGCAATAGCAGCACGAATTCCTCACCGCCATAGCGGGCAATGATGTCGCCGTCACGCAGACAGGCACGGGCCACCGCGGCGAAGGTTTGCAGCACCCGATCGCCCGCAGCATGGCCATGAGCATCGTTGATTCGCTTGAAATGGTCCAGGTCGATCAGCGCCAGACCGTGATGCCGCCCGTGGTCCAGATGCCCCAGTTCGCGAGTGGCCAGACGCAGGAAATGACGACGATTGAACAGGCCGGTGAGCTCATCGGTGGCGACCAGGTCCTCGAGCTGGCGCATCATCCCACGCAGGGTGTCCTGGTGCGCTTGAAGGGCGAAGCGGCGTTGGCGCATGCGTTTGCGCATGGCCTGCACGTAGCTGGAGAACAGACATAGCCAGACCAGCAGGATGAACAGCACCCACACCTGTAGCCAGGCCATGCTCGGGTCCACCAGCTGCATGCGGTAGGCCTCGACCAGTATCATCGCAGTGAAACCGAAGAAAGCGAACGCGGCGCAACGCACGAACACCCGCGGCGGCAGCTGGAACACGCCGAACAGCAGAATCAGTACGTAGAAGACCATCATCACGCCGCGCGCGCTGTCGAACAACGCCAGCACCGGTGGCTGCCAGGCCAGCGCCACCAGTACCTGGGCTTCGGTCAGGCTGGGATCTTCACATCGCAGGTTGCGGCCGGACAGAAACAGCCAGAGAAATACCAATTGGCTGCCGAAAACACCCAGGGTCAGCCAGGCAGCGGTGCTGATGGAACCGAAGAAAAGGCCATTGAATACAGCGAACCAGCAGACGAGCGCCATCATCGCGTAAGTAGCGAAGGCCATGGCGAAGCGTTTGAGCAGGAGGCTCTGCAGGCTGCGTTGCGTTCCCCGGCGAGTCGTTGAGCTCATGGGCTCCATCCCATACTGGCATCTGGCCGTACTCTACCCCTGTGATCACAAAAAACCTAGGCCGCAGTAGGGGGCCGCCTAAAATCGCGGCGAGCCAGTCGGCGCAAGAGAGAACAGTCGACAACGCTTGCAGTCGCGCTCGACGTTACAAGCGATGAATGAGCATGTGACCCGGCTGGCGTCCCGCCAATTATCAAATAGCGCTGACAAGGCACGACCGTGTGGATGTAGTTGGCGCAGCGACGCAGAAAGCCAAAACCGAGGTCGTTCTGCAAACGCCCGATAACCGCCCACTGCGCTTGCCATCGACCTTTGGCTGCTGTGCCCGTCACGGCTGGCTGCGGTATACTGCCGCGCCTTTTTGGGCAGCTCTGAAAAATATCAAAGATAATTTTCAGAGCTGCTCTTCCGCCGTTGCGCCGGGTCTTGTCCGGCGCTTCCTTGTTGATGTTCCCTGATAGAGGAGCGCCCCAATGACCGTGATCAAGCAGGACGACCTGATTCAGAGCGTTGCCGACGCACTGCAGTTCATCTCCTATTACCACCCCGTAGACTTCATCCAGGCGATGCACGAGGCCTACCTGAAGGAAGAGTCGCCGGCCGCCAAGGACTCCATGGCGCAGATCCTGATCAACTCGCGCATGTGTGCCACCGGCCACCGCCCGATTTGCCAGGACACCGGCATCGTCACCGTATTCATCAAAGTCGGTATGGATGTGCGCTGGGACGGCGCCACCATGAGCGTCGACGACATGATCAACGAGGGCGTGCGTCGCGCCTACAACCTGCCCGAGAACGTCCTGCGCGCCTCGATCCTGGCCGACCCGGCCGGTGCCCGCAAGAACACCAAGGACAACACCCCGGCAGTCATCCACTATTCCATCGTCCCTGGCGACAAGGTGGAAGTGGACGTCGCAGCCAAGGGCGGCGGCTCCGAGAACAAGTCGAAGATGGCCATGCTCAACCCGTCCGACTCGATCGTCGACTGGGTGCTGAAGACCGTGCCGACCATGGGCGCCGGCTGGTGCCCGCCGGGCATGCTCGGCATCGGCATCGGCGGTACTGCCGAAAAAGCGGCAGTGATGGCAAAGGAAGTGCTCATGGAGCACATCGACATCCACGAGCTGCAGGCTCGCGGCCCGCAAAACCGTATCGAAGAGCTGCGCCTGGAGCTGTTCGAGAAGGTCAACCAACTGGGCATCGGCGCCCAGGGCCTGGGCGGCCTGACCACCGTGCTCGACGTGAAGATCATGGATTACCCGACCCACGCAGCTTCGCTGCCGGTGTGCATGATCCCCAACTGCGCCGCCACCCGTCACGCCCACTTCGTGCTCGACGGCTCCGGGCCGGCCAAGCTGGAAGCACCGGATCTGGACGCCTACCCGGAAATCGTCTGGGAAGCCGGCCCGAGCGCACGTCGCGTCGACCTCGACACCCTCACCCCGGAAGACGTGCAGAGCTGGAAGCCGGGCGAGACCATCCTGCTCAACGGCAAGATGCTCACTGGCCGCGACGCCGCGCACAAGCGCATGGTCGAGATGCTCAACAAGGGTGAACAACTGCCGGTCGACCTCAAAGGCCGCTTCATCTATTACGTAGGCCCGGTCGATCCGATCGGTGACGAAGTGGTAGGCCCGGCTGGCCCGACCACCGCCACGCGGATGGACAAGTTCACCCGGCAGATTCTCGAGCAGACTGGTCTGCTGGGCATGATCGGCAAATCCGAGCGCGGCCCGACCGCCATCGAAGCGATCAAGGACAACAAGGCCGTGTACCTGATGGCCGTCGGCGGCGCTGCCTATCTGGTGGCCCAGGCGATCAAGAAGTCCAAGGTGCTGGCCTTCGCCGAACTGGGCATGGAAGCGATCTACGAGTTCGAAGTGAAGGACATGCCGGTTACCGTTGCTGTCGACAGCAACGGCGAATCGGTACACATCACCGGCCCGGCGATCTGGAACAAGAAGATCGCCGAAAGCCTGGCAGTGGAAGTGAAGTAAGCGTCAACGCTGCAAAGCAGAAGCCCGGCCAAGTGCCGGGCTTCTGCGTTTTCAGGCGTCCTGCAGCAACTGCCGGCCACGCGCCAGGTAATGGTCCATCTCCGCTTCCGGCACCATGCTGCCGCCGGTCGCCCACACCAGGTGGGTGGACCGCGCCAGGCGCTGCGGCGTCAGGCCGATGCGCGAGCGATAGCCCTGCTGCTCACCCAGCACACGCAGCACACCCGGCATGCCGGCCAGGGCCGAAGGTTCGAGGCGCTGACCTTCAGCACGCTCAAGCAGTGCCAGGTAACGGAACAGCTGCTCATCGCTGACCGTGTAATAGCCATCGATCAGGCGCTGCATGGCGCGGCCGACGAAGCCGGATGGTCGCCCCACGGCCAGTCCGTCGGCAGCCGTGCGGTTGTCGATACAGAAATCCTGCACCGCCAATTCTTCATGCCGTCCGGTATGAATGCCGAGCAGCATGCACGGTGAATGGGTCGGTTCGGCGAACAGGCAGTGCACCGCATCGCCGAACGCCAGCTTCAGGCCGAAGGCCACGCCACCCGGTCCACCGCCGACGCCACAGGGCAGGTAGACAAACAGCGGATGCTCGGCATCGACCACGACACCGGCCGTCGCCAGTTGCTGCTTGAGGCGTTCGCCGGCCACCGCGTAGCCGAGGAACAGGTGCCTGGAATTTTCGTCATCGACGAAGTGGCAACGCGGATCGCCTTCAGCCTGCCGCCGCCCCTGCTCCACAGCAACGCTGTAGTCGCTGGCGTACTCGACCACGGTCACGCCATGGGCGCGCAGCTTGTCCTTCTTCCACTGACGCGCATCGGCGGACATATGCACCGTGGCCTGGAAACCCAGGCGCGCGCTGATGATGCCGATGGACAGGCCCAGATTGCCGGTGGAGCCAACGGCAACCTGATAGCCGCCGAAGAAAGCGCGCATCGCGTCGCTGTCGAGGCAAGCGTAGTCGTCGTCGAGGCTGAGCAGCCCGGCCGCCAACGCCAGGTCCTCGGCATGCTTGAGCACCTCGTAGATACCGCCGCGGGCCTTGATCGAACCGGAAATGGGCAGATGGCTGTCACGCTTGAGCCACAGGGCGCCGATCTCGCCGTCTGCCTGGGCCTCTTCGCTGAGCAACGCGCGCATCTGCGGCACGGGCAGGATGTCCGACTCGATAACCCCGCCGCTGGCGGCCGTTTGCGGGAACACGCGAGCCAGATAAGGCGCGAAACGCGCAAGACGGGCGCTGGCATCAGCCACGTCTGCGGCGTTCAAGCCCACATCGCCCAGCGCCTCGCTGACAGGTGCCACGGCAGGGTTGAACCAGCTGGTTTCACGCAAGGCGATCAGCTCGTCGAGCAGCGGATATTGCGCACGCCACTGGGCGAGCGGCTGACCAAGGATCATTGAATACTCCTTATAGAGGCTTTTTTGTCAGGCCCGGAGGAGCGCTCGAAACGCCCCGCAAACCTGCCGTTCCATTTAATGCATACAGGGCTGCCAGCTTGCCCTGGACATACCGATAGTACGCAGCCCGATCAGGGAATACTGAAACCCCATCACTCCCGCATTCGCGGGAGTGATGATAAATGGCTTTCAGATCCCTCAGTTGTTCTTCCAGCGCTCGGGATTCCAGGCCTCATGGTCGAGATCAAGATCGGAGAATTTGGCAGGGTCGAAAATCGGCTTCTCGATGCCTGATTTCAACTGTTTGCGGTAGTCATTAACTACACGCATCGCGGTGGGAAACAGCATCAGGATTGCGACCAGGTTGACCAGTGCCAGAATGCCCATCACCGGGTCGGAGAAGAAGAACACCGAAGTCGCTTCGGGTGCAGTGGCCCCAAGGAAGATGATCCCGAGGATTATCACGCGTAGCACCAACAACGCCGGCTTGGACTTGGTGATGGCGGCCAGCGCACTCTCGCCAAGATAGACGTTGTAGATGATCGACGAGAATGCGAACAGCAGGATCGCGAATGTCAGAGCATAGCTTGACCACTGGCCCAGATGACTTACCAGCGATTGCTGGGTAAGCACTACACCGTCCACAGCAGCTGCGCCCGGTACATACACATCGCCCAGCAAAATGATGAAGGCCGTGCACGAACAGATCAATATCGTATCGATGAACACGGAGAGCGACTGGGTAATACCCTGACTGACCGGGTGCTCTACGAGTGCTGTCGCCGCAACGTTGGGCGCAGAACCGAGACCGGCCTCGTTGGAAAACAGTCCACGCCGCAAACCTTGCGCAATGGCCGCGCCCATGCCACCGGCGACAGCCTCTTCGAAGCCGAAGGCGTTGGAGACAATGCTCACGATAAGCGATGGAATCTCTTGCACGTTCATCAGGATAACGACTAGCGCCAGAGCCAGATAACCAAGTGCCATGACTGGCACGACTACGTCGGACGCTTTGGCAATACGCTTGATTCCGCCGAAGATCACGAAGCCCGTGATGAGCGTCAGCAATGCACCCGTGATAGGGCGGCTAATGCCTAACGAGTCCTGCACGGCACCTGAGACGGTATTACCCTGAAAGGCGTTGAAGCCCAGGCCAAAGGCTGCCAGAAGGCAAACGGCATAGACGATGGCCAGCCAGTTGTAGTTTTGCCCAAGACCATGGCGAATGTAGGCCGCTGGCCCACCACGAAAGGAATTATCGCCATCTGTGCGTTTATAGAGCTGCGCGAGCGTGCACTCGACAAGGCTGGTAGCCATACCGACCAATGCGATGCACCACATCCAGAAAACGGCGCCAGGCCCGCCCAGGGTGATCGCCACGGCTACGCCGGCAATATTGCCACTGCCAACGCGCCCCCCTACAGACAACAGAAGCGCTTCGCGAGCACTCAGACTGCTAGGTGATTTGTTTTGGTATTTCGGCAACAGCACTCGGAACATTCGACCAAAGAATTCGAACTGCACGAATCCCGACATGATCGTGATGAACACGCCAAAAACCACAAGAATGGGAACCAGCGACCAGCCCCAAGTGAGACTGTCGACATAGTCAAACAGCGTTTTCAGTAATTCCATCGATCTCTCCAATAATTATTTTTTGCGGGAGCGTTGATTGATAGCCCGCGCTTGGTTGGCAAGAGTTGTTACATCGAAAGTTCCATCCACAAACGTGCCAGAGCTAGCTCTGGCGTCTCGCTGCCTCCGTTCTCGACCCCGGAACGCCACAGGGCGCCCCCGGCCGCATAGGCTCCTGGCATGAGCCCACCCTCTTGGCATTGGCTGACGGCTCGAATCCGGCAGCCACGTGCAACAGCATCACGAAGAGCGCGCTCCAGATGCGGATTCGACATGACCGTTCCGGCACCAAAGACCCGCAGCACAACGCCGTCCAAATGCGTCAGAGCGGCCTCTAGCGCTGGAGCCGGCATACCAGGAGAAAGAGTCAGAATCGCCAGTCGCTTTGCCTTGAAATGGAATCGCCGCGTCAACTCTGGCGTAGTGGACTGCGGCACGGAGCAGAACGAGTCCGAATCATGGGAGTGGTGTTTTACCAGCCCAGCGGCAGGCAAAAGTTTATTGGCAAAAGCGAGCCAGACCCCGGCTGAACTCTCACTCGCGGCCTTGAGCGCCAATAGAAGATTGTCTTCGGCGTCGCCACCGGTATTCAGCGGATGCATTGAGCCGCACAGCACGACTGGAACGGTAATTCCAGCCAACGCCAACGACAGGGCCGCGCCGGTGAAAGCCATGGTGTCGGTGCCGTGAGTGATGACAACGCCATCGACCTGCGAGGCATTGACGAGATCAATCAATCGGTTCCAGTGCGTGAAATCGACTTCAGCACTATCCACCAATGGATCGAATGCGTTCACCACCACCTGGACGCCATCGAGAGCCAGCCTTTCAATGGCCTGTTCGAGCACACCCTCTCCTGGTACCAAACCATCCGGCCCGGAAACCATACCGATGGTGCCGCCTGTGTGCAGAACCAACAGCCGCTTTAAACGTGCGCAGGCAGCCTTATCCGAAGCGGGCGAACTAGAAGACAAAGACATGAGCTGCCTCCTTCTTCAGGACAAAGCCTGCCCGCGACAGCATTGAAATATCCGGGAGCCGTACCTTGCTCATAGCGGTAGCTCCTCATTACCGGTTTCAAACGCATTCGCCTGTAGACCCGAGCAGGAATAGGAAACCAGTGCGTCTGCAACCAGATCAGTTACGTCGATCAGGGCCTTATCGGTTTGCAGATCAGCGATAAGCGGCAATTCGGTACAGGCGAGGATGACGATGTCCGAGTCGAGGTCATCAATGATCTGCTTGAACCGAGGACGAAGGGAGGCATGCTCACTCCCGAGACGTTTCACGTCTTCGATAAGGGTATGAAGCGCTTTGGTATTGGCTGGAAGTTCAACCGCGGTGAGCCTGGTCAGATCGCGATAAGCGGACCATTCGCCCATTTCGGTAACCGGGCCCGCCCCTAGAAGCGCCAGGTTATTCACCCCAGTCTCCTTGACCCAGTGCTCGAGCACCGACTGGAAGGAAATGAGCTTGTCGCTCAAACCCAACGCCTCGATGTGCGGGGCGAACCAGTTCAAGGTATTGCAAGCGATGGCGAACGCATCGACCTTCGGAGCAAGTACCTCCAGCGACTTGCGCATGGCTTCCCACACAGCCTTTTCGTTGGCGGCAAGATCCATGGACAGGCCCAGTAACGGTTCCGAGACGACCAACACTCGGGGAGCATCAAGATCACCGCGAAAACATTCACCGATGAGTTCCTTGTTGCGTTTGAGTACCTTGCCCCACAGATCAATACCTGCTTCGGGGCCAGACCCGGTGATGATTCCGATGGTCGCCCGAGCCTTGGTACTGGATACGATTTCCGACTGCATCAGGTTCGTTCCTCCGAGATGAGATGTGCGTCCCGGACAGATTAACCAGAGCCTGAGCTGGCCAATATTTGGCAAATTAGCTAATTTTGATGCACTGTGGCGCTCTTAAAGAGACAAAAAGCATCATGCAAAATCTCAGTTCTAACCTTCGCCTGCTGTGCAGCTATCGCCCTTCTATCTCCCGGGTCGCTCAGGATCTGAAGATCAATCGCAGCCAGTTCAACAGGTATCTTGCCGGCACATCCTTCCCGCGAGGCGCAATGCTGAGGCGCATCTGCGACTACTTCGGAGTAGAGCCCCACGAGATTCTGATGCCCGAAGACGAGTTCGCACAGATCGTCAAAAGACGCGGCCTCGCCTCCAGCTCGTTCATGCAAACGCTGCGGCAGCATGTCGATCTGATTTTCAACAGGAATGACCCCCGTATCGCCAATCTCACGGGCCTGTTCTTCGAGTACTACTACTCGATGTCCTCACGAGGGCAGATTGTGCGGGCCTTGGTGGCTGTGACCTCGAATGGCAACCACTTCTACTACCGACGTTTTGAACGCATGGGGCCCTTTGATCGCGTATGCAAACGGCACTACCGCTATCAAGGCACGGCATTGATGACGGGTGACCGAATCTTTCTCAATGACTACGAATACAGCGCAGGCATAGAGGTTACGCAGACAGTGCTCTATCCCGACTACTCACACCGCTGGACCCGGCTGTACGGCGTGAAGATTGGCGTATCCGCCAATCGCGACCATGTGCCCTGCTGCGTGCGAACCTATCTGGAGCGATTACCACCACAAATGTCCTTGTTTACGGCTCTGCGCAAATGTGGCTTGTTCGACAAAGAAGCACCTGAGATTCCAAGGCACATACTAAGAATGATCGACAATGCATCTTCTGGCCCTGATGTATTTGAAGCATTTTCGGATGGGAATATTTAGATAAAAACTCGCAAAACAACTCCGAACAATTACTTATTAACGCGGTAATCAAATAGCACATCTCAAGCACTCACAAAAAACCATTAAATTCAATGACTTATGGATATAGAGATTGATCGCTACTTGCCCTGTTAAATTGCCGGGCTAATATTACCCTGCAATCAAATATCGCACCCAGGATGCTAGATCGACACAAGTTCAGGCTTATGCTGTGGATGCTTGATGCGGTGCGAGAGCTGACACCTTTCTGGCCTGGGTTAAAACCCGGCCTGCCGCCATCCCGCAGGCAGGTATATGAACGGGGGCTCAGCATCGACGAAGGGGCAATTCTGACCGGCCTCTCACTGAGCAACGCGCGAGGCGCACTGGCATCGATCACGTCGGCATAGGCTGGCAAGCGGAACGATACCTGCCCAGGAGTGGCCTAACCGGGAAACCGCCAAGGAGTTGCCATGACCTTTTCCATCGTTGCCCGCTGCCCGCGCAGCGGACAGTTCGGCGTTGCAGCGGCCACTGCCATGCCCGCCGTCGGCAAACTGCTCAGCCATGCTGCTGCCGGTGCAGGGGCGGTAGCCACACAGGCGCAGGTCAACCCCTATCTGGGTCTGGATGGACTGGCGCTACTGCGTCAAGGGTTATCGGCTAAGGAAGTGCTGGAGCGGCTCAAAGACACCGATCCGTGCATGGAACTGCGCCAATGCGCGCTGATCGACGCTCAGGGTGACAGCCTGTGCTGGACCGGCGACAAGTGCCTGCCCTGGGCCGGCTCGCTGAGCGGCAAACAGTTCTCCGTGCAGGGCAATCGCCTGGTCGGCCCGCAGGTTCTGGACGCCGTGGCCGAAGCCTTCCGCCACGCGGAGAAACGCCCACTGATCGAGCGACTGATCGAAGCCCTGGCCGCTGGCGACCGCTGCGGCGGCGACCGCCACGGTGAGTCCTCGGCGGTGATCTATGTGGTCGATCAGGAGGAGTATCCGCTGTGGGACATCCGCGTTGACCATCACCTCCACCCGGTGGCCGAGCTGCGCCGACTGCACAAGGTTTTCGCCCGCGAAGTACTGCCAGAAGTTCTTGCCATGCCGACTCGCGATAATCCAGCGGGCCTGGCGGCGGAAGACTCGGTCTAACGCGCAGTGGTGCCGAAACGCCGCCGGTAATCGCCAGGCGACAGGCCCACCAGACGAGTGAAGACCTTGCGAAACGCGCCACTGTCGCGATACCCCACCTGCCAGGCCACCTGGTCGATGCTCTGGCGAGTGAACTCGAGCATTTCACGCGCCTTGCTCACACGCAGCTGCTGGCAGTACTCGGTGGGCTTCAGCCCGGTGGCGGCGCGAAAGCGACGCAGAAAGGTGCGCTCCCCCAGCCCGGCACGCGCGGCCATATCGGCCAGGCTCGCCTCGGCGCCCTCCTCCCCCTGCAACCAGCGCTGCACGGCAAGCACTGCGGCATCGCCGTGATCGAGGCTGGGCGCGAAGCTGCTGAAATGGCGCTGCGATTCGCGGTTCAGGTCCACCACCAGAAAGCGCGCCGTCTCGGCGGCGATGGTCGGCCCCAGCAGGCGAGTAACAATGGCCAGACCGAGATCGGTCCAGGCCATCAGACCACCGGCGGTGATCAGGTCACCGTCATCGATCACCATGCGTTCGGGCAGTACCTGCACCTGCGGAAAACGCGCCGCCATCTGCGCTGCCAGCGCCCAGTGGGTAGTCACCGTGCGCCCATCGAGCAAACCGGACTCGGCCAGTGCAAAGGCACCGGCACAGACCGAAGCCAGCAGCACGCCGGCGCCGTGCTGTGCACGCAACCAATCACGGTAGACGGCCGCGAGCGGCTGCTCGGCAGTATCGTCCAGACAGGGCGGCAAGATCACCACCTGCGGCGTACACTCGGCCTGCGGCAGACTGTCGAACATACGCTGAAGCTGTCCTGTTTCATCGGCCTGCCAGTGACTGACCCGCAGCCGAGGCAACCCCTCACGCCCCTGCCCGGCGGCCATGCGATTGGCCACCGCGAACAAATCGCCCAGACCATACACCGCTGCCAGCTGGGCACCGGGGTAGCGCAACAGGCCAATCTCCAGACAGCGCTCGCTCATTGTCAATTTTTCCCCGCAGATTGTCGGCCGCGCCCATCCTCGCAGGCGCGCCAGGGCGATAAGGTTTGCCGCACATCATCCCACGGAGACAACCATGAGCAAGCGCGCCCTGATCCTGATCGACATCCAGAACGACTATTTTGCCGGCGGCAAGTGGTCGCTCGAAGGCATGGACGGAGCAACCGCCAACGCCGCCCGCGTGCTGGCGGCAGCACGCCAGGCGGGCGATAAGGTGATCCATGTACGCCATGAATTCGAAAGCGCCGACGCGCCCTTCTTCGTTCCCGGCAGCGCTGGTGCGAACATCCATCCGCAGGTGCAGCCGCTGGCGAGCGAAGTGGTGGTGCTCAAGCATCAGGTCAACGCCTTTCTCGGCACCGACCTCAAGGCTCAACTCGACGCCGCCGGTATCGAGCAGGTGACGCTGGTCGGCGCCATGAGCCACATGTGTATCGATGCCGCAGCCCGCGCCAGCAGCGACTTCGGCTACGCCACCACGGTGATCCACGATGCCTGCGCAACGCGTGACCAGGAATTCGAAGGGCAATCGATTGCGGCTGCTCAGGTTCACGCCGCCTATATGGCCGCACTGGCCTTCGCCTACGCGAACGTGGTTTCGATCGAGCAGTATCTGGCCGGCTGAATCAGCTGGCGCCGAAGCGCTGCAGTTGCATCTCGCGCAGGCGACTGAGCGTACGGCGGAAGGCAAAATCGAGGTAGCCCTGAGTGTAGAGTTCATCCAGGGCCACCGCGGCCTCGATGTAGAGTGGCACGCGACGGTCGTAGCACTCGTCGACCAGGGCGATGAAGCGGCGCACCGCATCGTCGTTACGAGACAAAGCCGGCAATTGCCGATCCCCGGCATCGACCCGCTCGGCACCGTCCTCGGTGCCACGGGCGATGCGCCCCTCGCGTTGCTCGCCACCCAGGCGCGGCACTTCGCCAAGCAGGATGGCCGGAAAGCGCTCGCACAATTCGATGAAATCCACCGCTGCCAATGGCAGCTCGCACAGATCACGGAAACGACACCACAGTGCTGCCGGACTATGGCCAAGGGTCGAAACGCTGCGATGGGCCAGCTCCACTGGCTCACGGCTGATGACCTGCCCCTCGTTCAAACGAGCGAACAGCTCACCCAACGCCTGCGGCTGCCGTACCCAATAGCGCTGCACTTCTGCACCGGGATGCAGGCGGTGATCCTGCTCGCCGTCGACCGCCACCACCTGCATATGCGCCGTGAGCGCGGCGACAGCCGGAAGGAAGCGCTCGCGGTTGTAGCCCTCGGCGTAGAGCTGATCCGGCGGCTGGTTGGAGGTCGCCACCAGCACCATACCCTGCTCCACGACCAGACTGAGCAGGCGGCCGAGCAGCATGGCATCGCCGATATCGCTGACGAACAGCTCGTCGAAGCACAGCACGCGCACCTCACGTCCCAGCTCCTCGGCCAGCAGGCGCAGCGGGTCGGCATTGCCAGTGAGCTGAAACTGCCGGCGATGCACCCATTGCATGAAGTGATGAAAATGCTGCCGCCGCGCCGGCACGCGCAAAGCGTTGAAAAAGCTGTCCATCAGCCAGGTCTTGCCACGCCCGACCGGCCCCCAGAGGTAGACGCCAAGGGGCCGCTCACCTCGCTCGACAGCCTCATGACAGTGCTGCAGCGCCTCGACCGCACGGCGCTGCGCGGCATCGACCACGAAACCGGCAGCAAGCGCACGCTGATAGGCGGCCTGGGGCGAATCCGGCAGGGCCTGCGGGGCGTTCAACGTAGCACCAGCCGGCCGTCATCGAACTGCCGTGGCCAGTCACGACGGGTAAACACCTGGCCTTGCTCACGCACGCGGCGCACCTCATCCAGATCCAGTTCGCAGATCAGCCAGTGGCTGCGCTTGGGGCATAGCTCCTCGCTCTCGGCGACGATGCCGCTGGCCGGCATGCCGTAGTCCGATGGTACGTACAGCGAGGCGCGGCCATAGCCTTCGTCCAGCGACGGCGACCAGGGTGCCAGGCCGACGGTGGGCGAATGCAGCACGGCGATCTGGTTCTCCAGCGCACGGGCCTGGGCGCCGATACGCACGCGGTGAAAACCGGCCACGGTGTCGGTGCAACTGGGCGCGAGAATCAGGTCGACCCCGGCTTCGGCCAGGGTATGCGCCAGCAGCGGAAACTCATTGTCGTAGCAGATCAGGATGCCCAGCTTGCCCAAATCTGTATCGAACACCTTGAGGCCGTTACCCGCTGCGATGTGCCACTGTTCAAGCTCGAAGCGGGTCATGATCAGCTTGTCCTGAGTGCCCAGGCAGCCGTCCGGACCGAACAGCCAAGCGCGATTGCGATAGATGCCGTCATCATCCAGCACCGCCACCGAACCGGGCTGCAGGTAGATATTCAACCGCCGCGCCAAGCTCTCGCACAGTTCCAACCAGCGTGGCAGCAGCGGCTGGATGCCGGCGATGGAGCCCTGCAGATCGCCGCGCTCGGCTTCTTGCAACTGGCCGGTCAGCACCAGGCCGGCGTATTCCGGCAGCAGCAGCAGCTCGGCGCCCTGCCCGGCTGCGTCCTCACACAGCGTGGTGAGGTGCTCGGCATATTCGTCCCAGGTGACGAACAGGTCGATGTGATATTGGCAGGCGGCAACCTTGATCATGAAGCGAGCTCCTTCAACCAGAACGACATGGGTTTGGCCGACTCCTCGGCTTCATCCAGATCGCGCCAGTGGTAATAGGTGTGCAATTCGGGGTGATGGCGATAGCCGCGGCGCGCCCAGAAGGCGTCCAGCGGTTGATAGTCGGCTGGCCGCCTCGGATGATCGACGGGGCGCTGCACGGCGCAGAAGGCGCACCAGTCGAAGCCGCCCAGCTTGCGCGCATGGGCCTCGCGCTCGACGAAGAAGCGCACGCCCAGGCCACGCCCGCGCCAGGCCGGCAACACCACCGACTCGGCGCAGTAGAAAATCCGCGCTGGGTTCCAGCCCGCCGTAAGGAACGGCTGCTGAAATTCCTCGGTTTCGTCCTGCAGCGGCAGCGCCGTGGAAGCACCAACCACACGCCCTTCGTCATGCACCAACACGCACAGGCTATCGGCACTGCGCACGTACGTGGCCAGGTACTCGGCCTCATAGTCGAGACTGCCGTCGTAGAGGTAGGGAAACTCGCGGAACACCGCGATGCGCAGGCGCGCGAGGTCATCGATATGAGGCTCGATTTCCACGCCCCGCAGCAGTTGGATATTCATTGCAGTCGCTCGCCAGCAACAGGGTGACGCCGGCAGCTATACCAGCGGTAAACGGCGAACTTATCATGCGAGCCAGGCAACCACTAACCACGCTACGCAAGGAACTTAACCATGACCGCCACCGAACTGGTGCATGCCTACTACGCCGCCTTCAACGCCGGCGACATGCCCGCCTTCCTCGACCTGCTGGCAGACGACGTGGTGCACGACATCAACCAGGGCGAACGTCAGGTCGGCAAGGCCACCTTCGCCGCCTTCATGGACAAGATGAACCGCTGCTACCGCGAGCGCCTGACCGACATCGTGGTGATGCAGAACGCTGACGGCGACCGCGCTGCCGCCGAGTTCGTGGTGCACGGTGAGTATCTGGCCGACGACGAAGGCCTGCCACCGGCAGACGGCCAGACCTACGTGCTGCCGGCCGGCGCCTTCTTCGAGATCAAGGACGGCAAGGTGGCGCGCATCAGCAACTACTACAACCTCAATGACTGGATCGCCCAGGTCGGCTGAGAGGCACGCACCGCACAGGGCGCCCAGCCAGAAGGCGCCCGAAACATTCTGCAAAGGCTTAATACAGCGTTAAGCCAACCCCTCACACAATCGCCCCCAGGTTCATCACCGAGGTTCCGAGCATGGAACTACCCTGGGCGCATCATGATCGTCCCGTTGCCCGTATCGGGCGCGGCGATACTTACGAACTCCACCTGGCTTCCCCTGGCAGCGCCCGTCGCGCTGCCCTGGAGCAGTTCATCCGCCAGCGCTTCGAGCTGCAGCACGGCGCACGTATCCGTCACTTCATGCCTTGCCTGTTCGGCCTGGAAAACCAGATCGGGCAGTTGCTCGGCGCAGTCGGCGTGCGCAGCGGCAACAGCGGCCCCCTGTTCCTCGAACGCTACCTGAACGAACCGATCCAGACCGCCATCGGGTCGCGCCTGGGCAATACCGAACCCGGTCGTGGCGAACTGGTGGAAGTCGGCAACCTGGCCGCCGACAGCCCCGGCGCCGCGCGCCTGCTTATCGTCGCCCTGACCGATCTGCTGGTGGCGCTGGGTTTTCGCTGGGTCACCTTCACCGGCACGCCGACCCTGCTCAACAGCTTCGAGCGCCTGGGTCTGACGCCCATTGCCCTCGGCGAGGCCGACCCGGCACGTATGGGCGAGGAGCTGGCCGACTGGGGCAGCTACTACGACAACCGTCCACTGGTCATGGCCGGCGACATTCACGGTGGTCATCAGCGTCTGCTGCAACTGGGCGCCTATCCACGCCTGGGCCACCAACCGCTCTATGCCGTGGAGGACATGCCCAATGTGGTCTGCAGCTGAGTCCTTCTTCGCCCGCCTCGGCGAGTTCGGTACGCACATCGCCCTGGCCGAAGGCGAACGCACCCTCACCTACGCCGAGCTGCTCGGTGCGGTCACCGCACGAGGCAGGCACCTGCGGGCCCTCGGCGCCCACCGCGTGGCACTGGCCCTGGACAACGGCATCGACTGGGTGTTGTGGGACCTGGCTGTGCTGCACGCAGGCCTGGTCTGCGTACCGGTGCCGGCGTTCTTCTCTGCCGAGCAGCAGCGTCATGTGCTCGACAGTGCCGGCATCGACTGCCTGATCGGCAACGGCGCTCCTGGTTTCGCCCCCGTCGAGAACGACATTCATCGACGCATGGTGGCGCAACCGGCCGAGCTGCACGCCGGCACCTGCAAGATCACCTACACCTCCGGCACCACCGGTCAACCCAAGGGCGTGTGCCTGGATCTGGAGACGCAGCTGGCGGTGGCCGACAGCCTGGTCAAGGCCAGCGCCAGCCGCGCGGTGCAGCGGCACCTGTGCATCCTGCCGCTGGCCACCCTGCTGGAGAACATCGCCGGGGTTTACGCGCCGCTGCTGGCCGGCGCCCGGATCGAACTGATGCCCATGGCCCAGATCGGCCTGACCGGTGCCAGCGGCTTCGACCTGGCGCGCTTTCTCCAGGCGCTGCACGCTGCTCAACCGCACAGCCTGATCCTGTTGCCACAACTGCTGTTGGCGCTGGTCAGCGCCAGCGAGCGCAAGTTGCCGGTACCGCATTCGCTGCGTTTCGTCGCCGTCGGTGGTGGCCGGGTTTCCGCGCAGTTGCTGGAGCGCGCCGACGCGTTGGGTCTGCCGATCTTCGAAGGTTACGGGCTATCCGAATGCGCCTCGGTGGTGTGCCTGAACACGCCCGAACAGCGCCGCATCGGCAGCACCGGCCAGCCGCTTGGCCACCTGCAGGTGAGCCTGGCAGCCGACGGCGAAGTGCTGGTCAAGGGCGCCCGCATGCTTGGCTACCTCGGTGAGCCGGCGCCGCAAGGCGAATGGTTGGGCACCGGCGATCTCGCTCATTTCGAGCACGGTTTCCTGTTGCTGCACGGGCGCAAGAAACATCAGTTCATCACCGCCTTCGGGCGCAACGTCAACCCGGAATGGGTCGAGTCCGAGCTGGTGCAACAGCTGCCCATCGCCCAGGCCTGGCTGCACGGCGAGGCGTTGCCGGCCAACGTCGCGGTACTGGTGCCGCGCTTCGCCAATACCCCTGATGCGCAGTTGCAGGAAGCCGTGGACGCCGTCAATCACGGCCTGCCGGACTACGCCCGCGTGCACCACTGGTTGCGCGCCGATGCCCCTTTCAGCGCGAGCAATGACCTGGCTACAGCCAATGGCCGCCTGCGCCGCGCTGCCCTGTTCAACCATTACCAAAGCGCCATCCATGACCTGGTGGCAGAAGGAGTACACGCATGAGCTTCTACGAATCCCTGCTGGCCCAGACCCAAGCCGAGCGCGACTACCTGCTAGGCGCACCGATCATCCAGCAGGCCATGACCGGCCAGGTCGCCCTGCGCAGCTACATCGCCTTCCTTACCGAGGCCTACCACCACGTCAAGCACACCGTGCCGCTGTTGATGGCCTGCGGTGCGCGCCTGCCGGAACGTCTGGAATGGCTGCGCGAGGCCATCGCCGAGTACATCGAGGAGGAAACCGGCCACCAGGAGTGGATCCTCAACGACATCGCCGCCTGTGGTGCCGATAAGGAAGCGGTGCGCCATGGCACTCCGCAGTTGCCGACCGAGTTGATGGTGGCCTACGTCTACGATCGCATCGCCCGGCACAATCCGGTGAGTTTCTTCGGCATGGTCAACGTGCTCGAAGGCACCAGCATCGCCCTGGCCACCCAGGCAGCGGGCATCATTCAGGACAAGCTGCAGTTGCCGAACAAGGCCTTCAGCTACCTCAACTCCCACGGCAGCCTGGACCTGGAGCACATCGAGTTCTTCAAGAAGCTGATGAACCAACTGGACAACGACGATGACAAGGCCGCCGTGGTGCACACCGCGAAGGTCGTCTACCGCCTGTACGGCGACATGTTCCGCAGCCTGCCGCTGTCGAGCGAGGAGTAAGGTCATGCAACCGACGGATTGCCGTGCCCTGCTTACCGGTGCCAGTGGCGGCATCGGCCTGGCCCTGGCGCATCGTCTGGCCAGCGAGGGTGCCCATCTGCTGCTGGTGGGCCGTCGTCTGGAGCCCCTGCAACCACTACTGCAACGCTTCCCGCAGAACGTGCAGCTGGTGCAGGCCGACATCGCCACCCGCAGCGGCCGTGATGCACTGGTCGCCGCGGCGCAGAACTTTGGCGGGCTGAACTGCCTGATCAACGCGGCCGGAGTCAACCGCTTCGGCCTGCTCGACCAGCAGGACGAGCAGCAGATCGCCGAGCTGATCGGCCTCAACGTCACCGCCACGCTGCAACTGACCCAACGCCTGCTGCCATTGCTGCGCGCGCAACGGCGTGCGCTGGTGATCAACGTCGGATCCACCTTTGGCGCCATCGGCTACCCCGGCTTCGCTGCCTACTGCGCCAGCAAATTCGCCGTGCGCGGCTTCTCCGAGGCGCTGCGCCGCGAACTGGCCGACACGCACGTACGCGTACTCTACTTCGCACCGCGCGCCACCCTCACGTCGATGAACGCCCCTAGCGTGGTGGCGATGAACGATGAGCTTGGCGTGGCCATGGACGCCCCCGCGCAGGTGGCCGAGGAACTGCTCGATACCATCCGCCGCGAGCAGGAGGAACGTCACCTGGGCTGGCCGGAACGCCTGTTCGTGCGCCTCAACGGTCTGCTGCCACGCGTGGTCGACCAGGCACTGCGCAAGCAGTTGCCGATCATTCAACGCTTTGCCCGCTACAAGCACTGAGGAGATTTCCCGTGAACGCATTTCGCACCCTGATCATCGCCGCCCTCGGTTTCACCGCCCTGCCCGCCTTCGCCCTCAGTGACAACGGTCAGGCTCAGTTGCAGCAGTTGCAGACACGCTGGGCAGAGATCAACTACCAGACGCCGGAGAAGCAGCGTGAAGAGGCCTTCGCCAAGCTCGTCACGCAAGCCGACGCGGCCCTGGTCAGCGAGCCCAAGGCACCGGAGCTGCTGATCTGGCGCGGCATCATCCTCAGCACCGAGGCCGGCGCCAAGGGTGGTCTTGGCGCCCTGGGCCTGGTCAAGGAAGCCAAGGCCAGCCTGGAACAGGCCCTGGCCATCGATCCGCAAGCCCTGGCCGGCTCGGCCTACACCAGCCTCGGTAGCCTGTACTACCAGGTTCCGGGTTGGCCGATCGGTTTCGGCGATGACGAGAAGGCCGAGAAGATGCTTACCCAGGCCCTGGCCATCAACCCGGACGGCCTCGACCCGAATTACTTCTATGGCGACTTCCTGCAGCGGCAGAAACGCTACGAGGAATCCCGCGTAGCCCTGGAGAAAGCCCTGGCCGCCAAGGATCGCCCCGGCCGTGAACTGGCCGACAAGGGCCGCCGCGCAGAAGCCACGGCGCTTTTGCGGCAAGTCGAGAGTAAACTCCAGTAACTCAGACGCATCCCTACAGGAGTTGCCATGCGCATTCTTCTCGTCGAAGACGATCAGGCCCTGGGCGAAGGCATTCGCACCGCGCTGAAACCCGAAGGCTACACCGTAGACTGGCTGCAGGATGGCGCCAGCGCGCTGCATGCGCTGAGCCATGAGAGTTTCGAGCTGGCCATTCTCGACCTCGGCCTGCCGCGCATGGACGGCCTGCAGGTGCTCAAGCACCTGCGCGCCGCGGCCAATCCGGTGCCGGTGCTGATACTGACCGCGCGTGATGCCACCAGCGACCGCATCGCCGGGCTCGATGCCGGTGCCGACGACTACCTGATCAAACCTTTCGACGTCGCCGAGCTCAAGGCACGTCTGCGTGCGCTGCTGCGGCGTAGCTTCCAACGACCGCAACCGGCGCTGGAGTACCGCGGTATCAGCCTCGACCCGGCCAGCCAGGTGGTCGAATACCAGGGCCAGACCATCAACCTGCCACGCAAGGAATTTCTCCTGCTGCACGAGTTGCTGATCCAGCCCGGCCGCGTGCTGACCCGCGACAAGCTGCAACAGGCGCTGTACGGCTGGGATGAGGAAGTGGAAAGCAACGCCCTGGAAGTGCACGTGCACCACCTGCGCAAGAAATTCTTCCCGGAACTGATCCGCACGGTACGCGGCGTCGGTTATCTGGTGGACAAATGAGGTTGCTGAAAACCTTCGGCTCCATCCGCACCCGTCTGCTCGCCCTGCTGCTACTGCTGGTAGCGGCCAGCTTCGGGTTGATCAGCCACAAGATCTACAACGACTCGGTGCATGAAGTACGCGAGCTGTTCGATGCGCAGCTGGCGCAGACCGCCCGCCTGCTCATGGGCCTAGTACGCCACGACCTCAGCGAGACCGAGCGCCGTGAGATGCAGACAGTGCTCGATGAAGCCCTGCTGCTGCACAGCTCGCGCAATCCGGAGAACCTGCTCGGCCACGAGTACGAAGGCAAGCTGGCCTTCCAGATGCTCGACGACGATGGCGAGCTACTGTTCCAGTCTGCCAGCGCGCCACCCGGTCTGCTCAACGACATGATCCAGCAGCTCGGCCTGGCCCTGCCCAATGATGACCAACCGATGCGCGAACGCCTAGCGCAGCTGGCTCGCTACCTGATCGGTTACCACAACCTGACCATCGGCGAGCACAACTGGCGGGTGTTCGTCCTGCATGACAGCCGCGACTACCACTGGGTACTGGCGGGCGAGCGCGAGGACGTACGCGGCGAGTTGATCGGCAAGATCGCCCGACGCAGCCTGCAACCGCTGCTGATCGGCCTGCCCATTGTCGGCCTGCTGCTGTGGCTGACCGTGGGTTGGGGCCTTTATCCGCTCAAGCGCATGGCCGATGCCATTCGCGGCCGCGCACCGGACAACCTGGCGCCGCTGGTCTTTCCGCCCCTGCCCAACGAACTGGAGCCGATGGCCGCTGCGCTCAATCGCCTGCTGATGCAGGTCAACCAGCTGCTCGAGCAGGAAAAGCGCTTCATCGCCGATGCCGCCCACGAGTTGCGCACGCCGCTGGCGGTGCTGCGCATCCACGCGCAGAACGCCCTGGAGGCGCCGGACCCCGGTGACCGCGAAGAGGCGTTGAAACAGTTGGGTAGCGGCGTCGACCGTGCCACCCGCGTGGTCGCCCAACTGCTGACCCTGGCGCGGCTGGATCCCAATGGCGTGCGCCTGAACATGAATGACCTCGACCTGCTGGCGTTCCTGCGAAGCGAACTGGCCGAGCTGACCCCGTTGGCCCTCAATCGCGGCCAGGAGCTGATCCTCGAGGCCCAGGAGCCGGGCGACTATCAGCTGCCGGCTGACGGCCCCAGCCTGGGTATCCTGCTGCAGAATCTGGTGAGCAATGCCGTGCAGTACACCCCGGCAGGCGGCTGCATTCAGGTGCAACTCCAGGCCACACCGCAAGAACTGGTGCTGCAAGTGCTCGACAGTGGCCCAGGCGTCCCGGTGGAATTGCGCGAGCGCTTGTTCGAGCGATTCTTCCGCGTTGGTGAAGGCCAGGGCGCCGGCCTGGGGCTATCCATCGTGCGCCGCGTGGTGGAACTGCATCAGGGCAGCATCGCCCTGGACGAGTCACCGCTTGGCGGCCTGCGCGTCAGCGTGCACCTGCCCCGGCGTCCCGGCAACCATGCTTGAGTGATCGCGAGGGCACGTATCAAGATCAGATATAGCCATACCCAATCACAAAGATAGAGACAATCCGTTTTATCAATCGAAGCGCATCTCCGATCATGCACACCTGTTCAACAACCCCTACAGGAGTAACGTCGCATGAGCCTGATCAAACGCTTCTTCCAACCATCCCAGCCTAGCCAGCAACCCAGCACCCCGAACGCGCAGGAACATCCGAACTTCTGGATGTACCAGTGATTCAGCCGCTGGCCCCAACCACTCTCAGCGGCACCTGACGCCCGGCCTTCTGTGCCAGGTAGCGGGTGCAGCTGACACGCAGGAACGAGGCGAAATTGACCACTTCGCCGCGAAAATCCATGACTTCGTCATGCAGCTTGGCGATTAGCTGGTTGGTGGTCATGCCATCGACTTCGGCGATTTCGCGCAGGATGTCCCAGAACTGATTTTCCAGACGCAACGTGGTGACCACACCGCGGATGCGCAATGAGCGTGAGCGCGATTCGTAGAGGATGGGGTCAGCCTTTACATAGAGTTCGCACATCGGCTTTATCTCCTCAGCAGCGTCGTAGCCCGGATGCAATCCAGGGATGCCGACAATGGCGCTGCCCCGGATTACATCCGGCTACGGAGGTTACAGGCGAATTTCCGTGCCGAGCACCTTGAGAAACGCTGCCAGCCATGCCGGATGCGCGGGCCAGGCCGGCGCGCTGACCAGCTTGCCCTGTACGTGCGCCTGGTCCACCGGGATTTCCACGTACTTGCCACCGGCCAGCGCCACTTCCGGCGCACAAGCAGGATAGGCGCTGCATTCACGTCCCTCCAGCACCCCTGCTGCCGCCAGCAACTGGGCACCGTGGCAGACGGCAGCGATGGGCTTATCAGCCGCCGCGAACGCCTTGACCAAGGCAATGACATCGGCGTTCAGGCGCAGGTACTCGGGCGCACGGCCACCGGGCACCAGCAGCGCGTCGTAATCGTCGGCACGCACCTTGGCGAAATCATAGTTGAGGGCGAAGTTGTGGCCGGGCTTTTCGCTGTAGGTCTGGTCGCCCTCGAAATCGTGAATGGCAGTGCGTACCGTCTGCCCGGTTACCTTGTCCGGGCAGACCGCATGCACGGTATGGCCAACCATCTGCAGCGCCTGGAACGGCACCATGGTTTCGTAGTCCTCGGCGTAGTCGCCGACCAGCATGAGAATCTTCTTGGCAGCCATGATCGTCTCCTGAAGGTAGGTGGAACGAACGCCATTATTCGCCCCTATTTCTTCCGACAGGTAACAGCCGAGTACTACTCAACAAAAAGCCAAGCGTCGATATACCGACTGTGTAGGAGCGGCGCCCCGCCGCGAACCAGAGCGGCATGGCCTGGCCAAGCCTCGCCCCGGAGCCGGACCACGAAACACCGCGTTGCCTGATCGCTACCGGCCTTTCAGTGATGGCCTGCGGCCTAGAGCGCGTACTTCTGCAGGTTCGCCATCATTTCCTTGAGCGCTTCGACGTTATCCGCCGGGTGCGCAGCGCCCTCGAAATCGCAGATGCGTTGCCACTGCGCCGCCACGTCGTCCGGGCTGAAACCGGCCTTGGGGTCGAAACCTGCGCCGAGGCTGCGCTCCCAGCGCACCTTGCCAACCCAACCACCGCCGACCTCGAACAGGCCACCGGTATCCTGGCAGGCGGCGCTACCGAGATACACCACCAACGGGCTGACCAGCTCGGGCTTGAGCTGTTCGAACACCTGCGGCGGGATCAATCCTTCGGTCATGCGCGTGGCACCGGTGGGGGCGATGGCATTGACCAGGATGTTGTTCTTGCGGCCTTCGATGGCCAGGGTGCGCGTCAGCCCGTACAGACCGAGCTTGGCCATACCGTAGTTGCTCTGACCGAAGTTGCCGTAGATACCAGATGTGGACGAGGTGAAGATGACCCGGCCGAAGTTCTGCTCGCGCAAGTGAGGCCAGGCAGCGTGAGTGGTTTTGTAGGCGCCTTCGACATGGACCTTGTAAACCAGATCCCAGTCGGCATCTTCCATCTTGTGGAAGCTCTTGTCGCGCAGGATACCGGCGTTGTTGACCAGCACGTCGACACGACCGAAATGATCCAGCGCGGTCTGCACGATCTTGTCGCCGTCAGTCACCGAATCATGGTTGGCCACCGCGGTCCCACCGAAGGCGCGAATCTCTTCCACTACCTTGTCGGCAGCAGAGGCGTTGGCTCCTTCACCGTGGGTGCTACCACCGAGGTCGTTGACCACCACCCTGGCACCGTGGCGGGCGAACAACAGTGCGTGGGCACGGCCCAGGCCACCGCCGGCACCGGTGACTATGACTACTTGATCTTCGAAACGGATGGCATCGCTCATCGACAGCGTCCTCGGGGCAGGTTGTTAATGCGCCGAGTGTCAAACAGCCCCACGCGCTTCACAAGGCGCGCGGGGCTGCTGAATGACGGCCGATAATGCGACCTTATGCGGCTCAGTTACCGGCGCCGGAACCCGAGCCGTCGCCGCCGCTGCCATCACCCGAACCAGCCCCATCACCACCGGGGTTGCCATCGGTGTTGGGCCCCCTGAACAGGAGGGATGCCCTCACCGTCATCGCCCGGGTTCATCGGATTGGTGTCGCCCGGAGTGGTCGGCGTGGTAGTCCCCGGGGTGCCCGGAGCATTGGTGTCGCTGCTAGCGAAGGCAGGCAAAGCCATCGCGCCCAGAATCCCGCTCAGCAGCAGTGCAGATAACTTCTTGTTCATGGTTAACCTCTACTTTCCTGTGAGTGACAGAGTTACTGAGCCACTCTCGGCGGCAGAGGTTCGACAAAAATTGTTTCAGCGCCAACTGGTTCAAATTCACGCGTGCTCAAGCAATGCGGATCAAGCTCAGGTGGTTGTACAGGTGCAGCACGTGCGCCTCGGCATACTCGGCATGATCGAGCGCACCGTAGGCAAAGTGCGGTTGTAGCTCGCCCGCGTGACCGGCAAAGCGTTCGAACGCCGCCTGCAAGCGCTGCAACGCCAGCACCTGACTGGCCGGCTCGCTGAGCGTGGCGGCGCCGGGGATCGCGTCATCCAGCGGATGACGCATGGCGCCACGGGCGCTGAACACGGCGAATGCGGCTGGCCCGACGCTGTGACGAAACCAGGCCGGCTTAAGCTCGGGATAACCGTCGATGGAATAGTCGATGCTCTGCGCGCAGTGATTGAACACCTCGGCCGGACTCCAGCCACGCAGGCTTTGCAGCGTCTTGCCGTGCAGGTCCGCCAACACCTGGCGCGCGCCCTCCAGGCTGACAGCCGCCGGTCGCGGCCCCGCAGGCAACGCCCAGTAACCGACTCCGAGCGCTGCGACGCCACCGAGCGCAGCACCTTTCAACAGGGTACGTCTACGCATGCAAGCTCCTTGCGTGGCGAAATTGCAGGTAATGATCAAGCACCGCAGCCGGCGCTTCCAGCTGCGGATAGTGGCCGATGCCGTCGAGCAGCACCGTGTCGGCGTCGGCGATCAACTCACGGTAACGCGTCACCATATGTGCTCCTGAAATGGGATCGAAGGCGCCATCGATCACCCGCATCGGCAGGGTCGTCGCCTGCATCGCTGCCACCCAGCGTTGCCGCTGCTGGCGGCGCTCGGGCATGTAGCGAATCAGACGATGCATCACCGCCGGGCCGTTGTTGTGGGCCACCAGTTGCCATAGGGCATCCAGTTCGGCCTCACTGGCCTGGGTGTGCGGGCCGAAGATACGGGCAAAACTCTGCGCCAGCTTGCGCCGCGAAAACAGACGCCCGATCAGCGGTCCCAGAGGCCCGAGCAGCAACTTCTGCACCCGCACCGGATGATGCGTTTCGGGGAACAGGCCGCCATTGAGGAACACGCAACTCGCCAGTTGTAACCGCCCCTCCTGATGCCGCGCGATCAACTCCTGCGCGACGCTGTCGCCGTAATCATGGGCCAGCACATGCACCGCGCGCTGCTCGTCGATATGGGCCAATAGTGCCTGCTGCAGGTCGGCCTGCTCCAGCAGGCTATAGGCGTGCCCACGCGGCTTGGCCGAATAACCGAAGCCCAGCATGTCGCAGGCGATCAGCCAGTAACGCTCGGCCAGCGGCGCCCACAGGCGATGCCAGTCCCAGCTGGCGCTGGGAAAGCCGTGAATCAGCAGTAGCGGCTGGGCTTGCGTGTCTCCAGCGGTCCAGTAACGAATCGTGTGACCACGAAAGTGAAAAGCCTGGCTTTGCGCGCGCCAATCATCCAGGGCGATGTCTGGCAGCCCGCTCACTGATCGTAACCCGGCATCTGCTGGTCCAGCTTGCGCAACAGCGCCGGCCAGGGCAGCGCGCCGCCCATGCCCTGCGGCGTTTTCATCACGCCGGCGATCATCGCCCGCGCACCATCGAGAATCTGCTGCGGAATATGGATCAGTTCGGTTCCGCCGCTCTGCGCCATGATCTGGATCTCGCAGGCACGCTGCAGGATGAACATACCCAGGAAAGCGTCGGCGATGCCGCCGAAAGCAGTAAGCAACCCATGGTTGGGTAGGATCATGAAGTTCTTGTCGCCCAGATCCGCCTGCAGCCGCGCCTTCTCGTCATGATTCAGCGCCACCCCTTCATAGCCGTGGTAGGCCAGGCTAGCGAGGACGAACAGCGACTGCTGCGACAGCGGCAGCAAGCCCTGCTTCTGCGCCGATACGGCAATACCGGCAGGCGTATGGATGTGCAGTACGCAGCCGACGTCGTGGCGCACCTCGTGCACGGCGCTGTGGATGGTGTAGCCGGCCGGGTTGATGTCGAACGGGCTGTCCATCAACTTGTTGCCCGCCAGGTCGACCTTGATCAGGCTCGACGCGGTGATTTCGTGAAACATCAGGCCATAGGGGTTGATGAGAAAATCTTCGGTGCCCGGAATCTTGGCGGAGATGTGGGTGAAGATCAGGTCGTCCCAGCCATAGAGGGCGATCAGTCGGTAGCAGGCAGCAAGATCGACGCGCGCGCGCCATTCGGCCTCGGAAACCAGATTCTTCACAGCAGGGAGTTTCAGCGGAGCATTCACGGCGGTCACCTCGATATTCTTGTTGATCGGTGGTGTCCGCAGTCTAGCCAGGCGCGCCGCTGGCGGTAGTTGCCCTGGCAGCCATCTTGATGGCTTTGCAGGTCACGGCGCTGGCGCGCCGCGGTGCGATGGTGTGGTATTCGCCGCTTTTATCGGCTGCTCAAACCCGCTCAGGGTATTGGGTGCATGTCAGGCCTTCAGCGCAGCAGCGAATGCTTGCAGCCAGGGCTCGGCATCGGTTTCCGGGGTCACCGTCTCACTGGAATCCAGGCGCAGCATCTCTACCACTTCGCGCAGACCCAGCTCCGCATACAGCTCACGAATCAGCTCGCCGCCGCCGCAGAAGGTGTCGTAGCTGGAGTCGCCCAGCGCCAACACCGCAGCCGGTTTGCCGCTCCAGGCCGGCAAGCGGTCACGGATTTCGCTGTACAGCGGCAGCAGGTTGTCAGGCAGTTCGCCCATGCCAGTGGTAGACGTCACGGTGAGGAACGCGTCCGGCGCGAAGGCCAGCAACTCCTCGAGGCTCATATTCGCTTTGTGCCAGGCATCCAACCCGGCGGCCTTGAGCTGGCGCTCGGCGTGGCGTGCAACTTCTTCGGCCGTACCGTAGACCGAACCCGAGACAATGGCGACTTTCATGACAACTCCGGAAACAGGAAAAACGCCGCGCATTATGCCGCAAGTGGACAGCCCGACCCGATGTTTTAGAATGCAGCGCATATCCATCGCGGAACCGGACTCATGATCAATGCCAAACTGCTGCAACTGGTAGTCGACGCCTCCAACGATGGAATCGTGGTGGCCGAGCAGGAGGGCGAAGACAATATCCTGATCTACGCCAACGCGGCATTCGAACGCCTGACTGGCTACACCAGCGATGACATCCTCTACCAGGACTGCCGCTTCCTGCAGGGCAGTGACCGGGCCCAGTTCGGCTTGCAGGCCATTCGCGAAGCCGTCAAGGCCAGCAAACCCTGCCGACAGATCATCCGCAACTACCGCAAGGACGGCAGCGCCTTCTGGAACGAGCTGTCGATCACTCCAGTGCTCAATGAAAGCGACCAACTGACCTACTACATCGGCATCCAGAAGGATGTCACCGAACAGGTCGAAGCCAAGCAGCGCGTACGCGAGCTGGAGGTGGAAGTGGCGGAGCTGAAGGCCGAACTGGCGCGTCTGAAAAGCTGACGAACGGATAAAACTATCGTCTGGCGCGGCAGTCAGAAGGGTTTGCCCCCTTGCAGTATTTACTCCATGCAAAGCGACCCGCTGCTGACTCAGGACGAACTGGATTTCCTCCAGAAGATCCTCTTCAAACCTCCGCAAAAGCGGCGCGCTAACGCAGCGCCGCAGTTGGCTTTGGGTGATCGACTCAGTGAGCTTCTGGCTCGCCTGGGCAACGAAGAGCAGCTAAGCCTGGACACCCATACCGACAATCAGCATCTGAGCTTTCCCCTGCACCTGATTCAGGACGACCACAGCCGGTCGCGCCTGGAACTGGGAGCCCCGCTGATCTTCGAACAAGGGGTGAACGAACGCCCATGGCGCCTCGTTCTACCCACTGCGCTGACACTGCTGGACAGCAGCGACCAGCCCAGCGGCCTGATGGCGCTGGAGCTATCGAACAATGGAATCCTGGTGGAATACAACAAAGCAGGCATGCCGGCCAAGGATCAGTTGCTGCAACTGATCTTGCCTCAGGAGCGTCGCGTTCAACTGCGCGCACAGCTGGCAAGACGTGTCAGCCAGACGTGTTACGCCTACAGCCTGCAGACGCTACATGAAGAAGATGAACAGACCCTGCGTCAGTACCTGTTCGAACAGCACAACGAACAACAACCGCAGACCGTAGCAGCCAACTGAGACTCAGCAGCCAGGGCCATCTCAGGTATCGAGATGGCCAGCCAGGAACTGCTGGAGACGACGCTGCATCAGACGCCCTTCGCTACCCAGGCACGCGATGGGCGAGCCGGCCAAGCTCTCCTCCGCCAGATCGGCACTGTCTCCGGCCAGCAGCACCGGACATTCCAGACCAAGCGCCAGACGCGCCAGTTGCCGCGGAAATTCATCGCCCGGCGGCTGATTGCTGAAAACCACCAGCGCCTGCGGCTGCATCCGTTCGCAAACCAGGGCCAGATCGGCCATCGGAACACCGGGCCCCATCACCGCCACGTCGACGTCCTGATTGCCCAGCAGCAACGCTGCAACCAGCAGCTCAAGCTCTCGGCAGTGGCCAGGTAGCGCCACCAGTAGCACGCGCTCGCGCGAATCATCGCGCCCCAGTTGCAGTCGCTGCCAGCAACGCCCACGCAGGAAGCAGTCGAGCATCAGCCACTCGCCGCGCTGACCGACTTCGTCCTGACGCAGCAGAAGCTCCTGCCAGACCGGCATGAAGATGTTCTGAAATACCACCTGCAGCGGATAGCAGGAGAAAATCTGCCCGTACACACGCTCAAGACGAGACTCATCGAAGTTCTGCAGCGCGCTGCGCAGTTGATCCTGCCACTGACTCCAGTCGTCACTGACGACGTCGTTGTAGGCGGGCGTGGCGACGCTGCGACTGCTGGCGCTCTTGGCCAGGATCGAACCAACCTTGCTGACCGCGACGCCACGCTCGATCCAGGCGAGGATGCTGCGCACCGCGTCTATGTCGGCCTGCGAATACAGGCGATGGCCGCTATCGGTGCGTGTCGGCTGAATCAGGCCGTAACGCCGCTCCCAGGCACGCAGGGTGACCGGATTGACACCGGTAAGGCGGGAAACCTCGCGAATGGGGAACAGCTCTTCCTGTTTCAAAGCGCTGGACGCGAGCGATGTGACGGAGGCGAGTTCGGGCATGGTTTCGGGCATCACGGCAACGAATATTCGGCAATTGTAACCCAGCAACAGCTCACTGGCATTGTGCAAGATATGTACAAAACCATACCAAGCACAACGACGAGGATAACGGCAGCCTCAAGCGCGGTGTTTATCCATGCCTGGCGCCCTTCACCGAACCATCGCACACGGCCCATGCCCTTGAATGGTGCAAATCCCGACCCAGGTTTCTCCTTTAACCCGTCTGGAGCCCCTTGTCAGGCGGGGCTGGCTAATTTTCGTAAAACGGGAATAATCCTTGCTGCAATTTTCGTCGAGCACACCACCCCGTGCTCGATCGCGCCCTACGCCACACCCCGGCTGACGGCAACACTCGAGGAGATACAAAATGTCCCCCGTAACCCTGATGGTGGCGCGCCGCGTCGCCAATGGTCGTTATCACGACTTCATCACCTGGCTGCGTGAAGGCGAACACCTGGCCACCGACTTTCCGGGCTATCTCGGCTCCGGCGTGCTGGCACCGCCCGCCGATGACGATGAGTTTCAGATCGTCTTCCGCTTCAGCGACGAACAGACCATGGCCTCCTGGGAGCATTCCGCTTCGCGCCAGGCGTGGCTGCAGCGTGGTGCGGGACTTTTCGCCCAACCGCAGGAAAAGCGAGCAGTCGGCCTCGATGCCTGGTTCGGCAGCGCCCACCGCCAAGCTCCGCGCTGGAAGCAAAGCGTGGCGATCTGGCTGGCGTTCTTTCCGGTGTCGCTGGCTTTCAATCTGCTGTTCGGCCCCTGGCTTGCCGACCTGTCGCTGGTAACCCGCGTACTGCTGTCGACGCTGGCCCTGACGCCCCTGATGACCTACCTGTTCATTCCGCTGTCCACGCGCCTGCTGGAACCCTGGCTGCAGGGCAACTACCCGCAGCGCCTGAGCCGACGCGCCGCCAGCCTCGGTAAATCCTGATAGCTCCCTCCTCCCCCATCGGCCAGCCTCGCGCTGGCCGATTTCGTTGTACAAGCCGCCGACACCTATACAAAAACAACAATCCGTACAAGTAAAGTATAGAAAGCGCCTACCCAGAACTCCGGTAAAAAGCCTTTAAACTCAGTTAAATAGGCTTACACACCGACCCCCATAGCAAAAACACATGGCACGCACGATTGTACAAGCTGCAGCTCTGGTATAACTTTATCCGAGGTCTGCCGAGTATCGCCTGTCACGGGTCAAGTGACCTAAGACGTAAACGTCCGGCCTTTCCATTTTTCATGCGAGTCGCACATGAGCGCTGCCAGCTTTCCCATCCTGATTACCGGCGCCGGCCAGCGAGTGGGCCTCTACTGTGCCGAGCGCCTGCTCGACGCGGGCCAGCCGGTGATCATCAGCTACCGCCAGGAGCGCGATAGCATCGCGCAGCTGCGTGAGCGTGGCGCCGTCGCCTTACAGGCCGACTTCAGTGACGAGACCGGCATTCTGGCTTTCATCGAACAACTCAAGGCGCAGTGCAACGGCCTGCGGGCGATTGTGCACAACGCCTCGGATTGGCTGGCCGAAACACCCGGCGAAGAAGCCGATGCCTTCCGCCAGCTGTTCAGCGTGCACATGCTCGCGCCCTACCTGATCAACCTGCACTGCAGTGACCTGCTGCTGCAGTCGGAACAGGCCGATATCGTTCACGTCAGCGATGACGTGGTGCGCAAGGGCAGCGCCAATCGCCCCGCCTACTGCGCAAGTAAGGCAGGCCTGGAAAGCCTGACGCTGTCGTTCGCCGCACGTCTGGCGCCGCGCATCAAGGTCAATACCATCGCGCCGGCTTTACTGATGTTCAACGCTGGCGATGACGACGCCTACCGCACCAAGACGCTGGCCAAATCGGCGCTGGGCATAGAACCCGGCCCGCAGGCTTTCTACCAGACTTTGCGCTACCTGCTGGACAACCCTTACGTAACCGGAACCACCCTTACCCTCAACGGCGGCCGCCACCTCAAGTGACGCGGCTGCCCAGGACACTGCCATGAGCCATCCTCTTTCCCAGCAATACCGCGAGATCCTTGTCGGCCTCGGTGAAAACCCCGAGCGCGAAGGCCTTCTCGACACACCGAAACGCGCCGCCAAGGCCATGCAGTACCTTTGCCACGGCTACCAGCAGTCGCTGGAGGAAATCGTCAACGGCGCGCTGTTCGAGTCCGACAATGACGAGATGGTGATCGTCAAGGACATCGAGCTGTACTCGCTGTGCGAACACCACCTGCTGCCCTTCATCGGCAAGGCACATGTCGCCTACATCCCCACCGGCAAGGTACTCGGGCTGTCCAAGGTGGCACGCATCGTCGACATGTATGCACGGCGCCTGCAGATCCAGGAAAACCTCACCAAGCAGATCGCCGATGCCATCCAGCAGGTGACCAACGCCGCTGGCGTCGCGGTGGTGATCGAGGCCAAGCACATGTGCATGATGATGCGTGGCGTGGAGAAGCAGAACTCGGTGATGAGCAGCTCGGTGATGCTTGGCGCTTTCCGCGAGTCCTGCAACACTCGCCACGAATTTCTGCAACTGATCGGACGGAACAACTAATGCCGCGACTGGAACCCGGAATGGCGCGCATCCGCGTCAAGGACCTGCGCCTGCGCACCTACATCGGCATCAAGGAAGAAGAGATCAACAACAAGCAGGACGTGTTGATCAACCTGACCATCCTCTACCCCGCCGTCGATGCGGTAGAGGTCAACGATATCGAGCATGCGCTGAACTACCGCACCATCACCAAGGCGATCATCGCCCATGTCGAAGGTAATCGCTTCGCTCTGCTCGAACGCCTGACCCAGGAAATCCTCGACCTGGTGATGACCCATCAGGCCGTGCGTTACGCCGAAGTGGAAGTGGACAAACCGCATGCCCTGCGTTTCGCCGAATCGGTATCCATCACCCTGGCCGGCCATCGCTGACAGCCGCCTTCGGCGGCTTGTCGCCTCCCTGCGCGGCTCTTATCATCGCCGCCACCTAATCCCGGAGAGCCCACCATGACCGAGCAAGAACGCCTCGAACTGGAAGCTGCAGCCTTTCGCGCATTGGTGCAGCACCTGCGCAGCCGTCCTGACGTGCAGAACATCGACCTGATGAACCTGGCCGGTTTCTGCCGCAACTGCCTGTCCAAGTGGTACAAGGCCGCCGCCGACGACTTCGGTGTCGAGGTCAGCGCCGACCAGGCCCGCGAGACCGTCTACGGCATGCCCTATGCCGACTGGAAGGCCAAGTATCAGAAAGAAGCGTCGGCCGAACAGCAAGCCGCCTTTGCAAAAGGAAAGCATGAATGACCGCTCTCAACGAGCTGCGTAAGCGCCTGCAACAGGATGACTACGCCTTCAGTGAAACCCTGGCGTTCGTCGCCGCGCACTACGACTATCAGCCCAGCGCCTTCCGCAATGGCAACGTGGAAAACGCCGCGGGCCAGAACGAAGGTTCCTGCAAGACCCTGGGCCTGGCCCTGCTGGAAGGGTTCAGCAACGACGAGGCGCTGCGTGCCTTCGGAGAGCACTACCGCAGTGTGCTGGCCACGCCCGAGGGCAGCGATCACGGCAATATCCGTGCGCTGATGGCTCATGGCCTGGACGGCGTGAAGTTCGAGCAGCAACCGCTGAAGTCGAAAGGCTGAATCTATAGCGCAAAAACCTGCGCAACTGTCGGCAAAAGCTGACAGACATCACATCGCTATCGCTTTATCCTGCGCGCCATAACAAACATGGAACACGAGGGAACGTGTTCTGCGCGCAGTGGCGCCCTTCCCTCCTGTTTCGCGCTCGGCATGGAGTCGACCGATGCAGCAAACCCTGGTATGGAAACCCTGGTACACCCCCGGCGTGGAAACCCTGCGTCTGAGCCAGGATGCCAATGGCGTCCATGCGACCAGCCATCTCATGCAAGTCATCAAGGGCGACAGCATCGTTGCCAACTATCTGATCGATTGCGACCCGCGCTGGCGCTTCCGCCGTCTCTGGCTGAAAGTCGACAACCACGGCCAGCGCAACCTCTGCCTGCAGCGTGATCTGCGCGGCAACTGGCTGCTCAATGGCGTACCGCGTCCCGATCTGCAGCAATGCCAGCACGTCATGCTCTCGGCCTCACCCTTCACCCACACCCCTGCCCTGCAACGCAGCGCCCTGGAAGCCGGGCAGAGTGATGAGATGCAGGTCGCCTACATCGACATGCTCAGCCTCAAGGTGGAACCGCGCCAGCAGCGTTATCACTGCCTGCGTCGTCGCCCGGGCGAAAGCCTCTACCGCAGCCAGGCCGAAGGGCGTGCGCACGAGGAACTGAGCGTCGACGACCAGGCGCTGCTGCTCAAGGCAGACGAGCAGTACCTGCGCCTGAGCCAGCGCGAGCTCAAGGTCAGCGCGCTGGTGTAGCGGGCTTCCAGCGATCCTCCCCGGTAGGGTGCGCCACGCACACTGTGAATACGGCGGTATTTGTCTGGTGCGCGCAACGCACCCTACGCAAAGCCAAGGCACGCGCCACTCAGATCGGTAACTGCCCGAACGCCCAGCGCAGCAGAAAGAACACCAGCAATCCCCCACCGATGGTCGCCAGCAAGTGCCGCGTGAACGCCGCGATGGCAATGGCCGCCACACCGGCCAGCAGGTACGCGTTGTTCCAGCTGAGCATCCAAACCTGCCCGTCCGGCATCAGCATGCCGGGTATCACTATGGCTGTCAGCACCGCAGTCGGCACGTAATGCAGCCCCTGCCTGATCAATGGAGGAAAGCGCAGGTCCGGAAACGCGAATAGGCTGTAGCGGGTGATGAAGGTGATCGCCAGCATGCCCAGGATTAACAACCAGATATCCATCAGAGCATTTCCTCCTGCAGCACCGGGTTGCGCCGCTCCAACCACACGCCGACGACGATGCCACTGGCCGCCGCAGCCATTAGCCCAAGCTTGTAGGGCAAGGCATGGCACGCCAGCGCCACGCCTGCCGCGACCAGGGCCGCAGCGACCTGCGGTTGGTTACGCAGCATGGGCACAACGATGCCGATAAAGGTCGCCAGCATGGCGAAATCCAGCCCCCACTCACCGATATTTGGCACCGCCTGGCCGAACAGCACGCCGACCAGCGTGCACAGCTGCCAGTTGCAGTACATGGCCAGGGCCGCGCCGAGAAAGTACCAATGGCGGTATGTGCCCTGGTCACCCCGCGCATAGCGCTGCACCACCACTGCATAGGCCTCATCGGTCAGGCCGAAGGCCAACGGCACGCGCCAGCGCTTGGGCAGATGGCGGACGTGGGGCTGCATGCTGGCGCTGTACAGAGCATGGCGCAGATTGACCACCAGAGTGGTCAGCAGGACCACGGCGATACCGGCGCCACCGCTCAACAGGCTGATGGCGATGAACTGCGCCGAACCGGCGAAAACCAGCAAGGACATGCCCTGGGTCTGCCAGGGATCGAGCCCGGCAGCGCCTGCCAGGCTGCCGAAGATGATGCCGAATGGAATCGCGCCGAGCAGCATGGGCAGCATATCGCGGGCGCCCTGGGTGAATTCGTGTTGACGGGACATGGAACCTCCTTGGGCAGGCGAGCTTAGCCAAACGCCCCTGGCAGGTCTTGAACGTTCTTGCTCTCAATCAGCACCACTCTCTGAAGCCGCAGCCACTGCATAGATAATCGAAGAAGCTGATGACAGGGAAAGAATGATGCCGGCATACCCCGCGACCTCTGGCCGCGTCTAGATAACGCTAATCCATCTTATTTAAATTCCGTTAGCCTGCTAATCTTGGCGCCCCGCTTCTCTGCCTGTTCGGATTGTTCCTCGATGTCGCTGCTCCAGCACTGCCTGCTGCCCTTTCTGGCCCTGTCTTTGATCGCTTGCGAACAGCAGCCTGAATTCACCCAGGCAGAGCCTGGCGAACATCTCTCGGCCGGTGCGGCGACGGTACGCAAGTTCGATCAAAACGCCTTCTCCCTGCCTTCGGCGAACCTCGCACCCAGCCGTCGCCTGGATTTCGCCGTGGGCAACAGCTTCTTCCGTAATCCCTGGGTCACGGCGCCAGCCACCACCACAGCGCGCGATGGCCTGGGCCCGCTGTTCAATACTAATGCCTGCCAGAACTGCCATATCAAGGACGGTCGCGGCCATCCACCGGGGCCAGATGCGGTCAGCGCCACTTCGATGCTGGTGCGTCTGTCGATACCGGCCGGCCCGGAGCATGCCGAGGTGCTGATCCAACAGGGCGTGGTCGCCGAGCCCACCTACGGCACCCAGATGCAGGACATGGCCAACCCCGGTGTTGCTCCCGAAGGCAAGATACGCGTGACCTACAGCAGCGTGCCTCTGCGCTTCGCCGACGGCACAGTGGTGGAATTGCGCAAGCCAGAGCTGATCATCAGCCAGCTCGGTTACGGCGACATGCACCCCGACACCCGGTTCTCGGCACGCATCGCCCCGCCGATGATCGGCCTCGGCCTGCTCGAAGCCATCGCCGAAGAAGACATCCTGGCCGGCGCCGATCCGGATGACGCCGATGGCGATGGTATTTCCGGTCGTCCCAATTGGGTCTGGGACCGCCAGCAGCAGCGCAGTGCACTTGGCCGTTTCGGCTGGAAGGCTGGCCAACCCAACCTCAATCAGCAAAATGCCGAAGCCTTCGCCAATGACATGGGCCTGACCAGCTCGCTGATCCCTCACGACAACTGCACCACGGCGCAAACCGATTGCCTGGCCGCGCCCCATGGCGGCGAACCGGAAGTCAGCGACAACATCCTCGCCAGCGTGCTGTTCTACAGTCGTAACCTGGGCGTGCCGGCACGGCGTGACGTCGACTCGCCTGACGTGCTCAAGGGCAAGAGCCTGTTCCACCAGGCCGGTTGCCAGAAGTGCCACACCCCCAGTTTCACCACATCGGCCGATGCGGCGGAGCCGGAATTGGCCAGCCAACTGATCCGGCCTTATACGGACATGCTGCTGCACGACATGGGCGAGGGGCTGGCCGATGGCCGCGAGGAGTTTCTCGCCAACGGTCGTGAATGGCGCACGGCGCCGCTGTGGGGCATTGGTTTGACGCAAACGGTCAATGGCCATACTCAGTTCCTGCATGACGGCCGTGCCCGTAACCTGCTGGAAGCCATTCTCTGGCACGGTGGCGAGGCCGAAGCGGCCAAGCAGCAGGTGCTGCGTTTCGATAGCGATGAGCGAGCAGCGCTGCTCGCCTTCCTGAATTCTCTTTAAGGAGCCTGCGATGTTGCACAAAACCCTGATCGCCTCTCTGCTCGGCCTGGCCCTGGTCGGCTGCGGCCAGCAGGACCCGAAAGCCAAGGTCAGCGCGGCGCTGACCGATGGCGTGCTGCTGCCGGCCTACAGCAGCTGGCAGGAAGCCGACCGCCAGTTGGCCGTGAATGCCGAAGCCTTCTGCGCCGGTAACGTCGATCTGAGCACTGCTCGCCAGGCCTTTCTCGGCGCGCAAAGTGCCTGGGCCGGCTTGCAGCCGTTGCTGGTCGGGCCGCTGGCCGAAGGCAACCGCGCCTGGCAAATTCAGTTCTGGCCGGACAAGAAGAACCTGGTCCAGCGCCAGGTCGAAGCCCTGCTGAAGAACAAGCCGCAGCTGAGCGCGGATGACCTGTCCAATGCCAGCGTGGTGGTGCAGGGCCTGACCGCCTACGAATACATTCTCTTCGACCCCAATCTGGACCTCGCCCAGGCCGACCAGAAAGCCCGCTACTGCCCGCTGTTGCAGGCCATCGGCAAGCACCAGCAAGCCCTGGCCGCGGAGATAGTCGGCGAGTGGCAAGCCAAATCTGGCATGGCCGAACAGCTGAAGCAGTTTCCCAACGAACGCTACGCCGACGCCAACGAGGCCATCGCCGAACTGTTGCGGGTGCAGGTCAGCGCCCTGGACGGCCTGAAGAAGAAGCTCGGTGCGCCGATGGGCCGCCAGAGCAAGGGCATCGCCCAGCCTTACCAGGCCGAAGCCTGGCGCAGTGCCGCCAGCCTGGCCAACCAGGGTGCGGCGCTGGCCAATGCCGAACTGCTGTGGCACGGCAGCAACCGTGATGGTATTCAATCGCTGCTGGGCGAAGATCAGGCCGACCTGGCCAAACGCATCGACGACGCTTACCAGGACACCCGCCAGCGCCTGGCTGCACTCGACAGCCCACTGGTCGAACTGCTCGCCGACGAAGCCGGTCGCACCGCCCTGAACGAGCTGTACGACAGCCTCAATCGTCTGCACCGCCTGCAGGAAAGCGAGCTGGCCAAAGCGCTCGGTGTGCAGATCGGCTTCAACGCCCACGACGGAGACTGAGCATGCAACGCAGAGCCTTCCTCGGCCTCAGTGCAGCCGCCGCCAGCCTGGCGGCCGCGGGTGCCTTTGGCGGCTGGACGCTGTTCGGCCCATCAGGACAACCGTTGCTGCTGTCAGCCCGTGACGATGGCGACGGCAACCACTACGCGGTCGGCTATCGCCTCGACGGTGAACGCGCCTTCGCCACTCCGGTGAACGAACGCTGCCATGACGTGGTGCCGCACCCCAGCCTGCCCATGGCCCTGTTCGTCGGCCGCCGCCCCAGCACCGAGAGCTACCTGATCGACACCCGCGACGGTCGCCTGGTGCAAACGCTGGCCTCGCCGGCCGGGCGTCATTTCAACGGCCACGCGGTGTTCCACAAGGGCGGCGAGTGGCTGTACGCCACCGAGAACGACACCACCGAGCCAGGCCGTGGCGTGATTGGCACCTATCGCCTGCAGGGTGAGCAGTTGCTGCGCGCGGCTGAACACAGCAGCCACGGCGTAGGCCCGCACCAACTGCTGTGGATGCCCGATGGCGAAACCCTGGTGGTGGCCAACGGCGGCATCCGCACCGAAGCGGAAAGCCGCGTCGATATGAACCTCGATGCCATGCAGGCCAGCCTGGTGCTGATGCAGCGCGACGGCAGCCTGGTCAGCCAGGAGTATCTGGCCGACCAGCAGAACAGCATCCGCCACCTCGCTGTCGCGCGCGACGGCACGGTGGTCAGCGGCCAGCAGTACATGGGCGACCTGCACGATCAAGTACCGCTACTGGCGATCAAACGCCCCGGTCAGCCCTTCCAGCCGTTCGCCCTGGGCGAGCCTCAGCGTGCGGCGATGAACCAGTACACCGCCAGCGTGGCGATCCATGACGAGCTGCGCCTGCTGGCGATGACCGCACCGCGCGGCAACCGCTTCTTCATCTGGGATCTGGACAGTGCACAGGTGCGCCTGGACGTGCCGCTGCCGGACTGCGCAGGTGTCGGTGCGGTGGCCGATGGTTTCGTGGTGACCTCGGGCCAGGGCCGTTGTCGCCTGTACGATTGCCGCGGCGAACGCATCGCCACCCAGGCTCTGCAACTACCCGCCGGGTTGTGGGACAACCACCTGCGCCTGGCCTGATCAGGCGCTGCCGCGTTCGATCAGCTCGAAACCGACATCCATGCGCAGCGGCTGACGCGCAGCGGCCGGCTCGGCAATACGCGCCAGCAGCGCATCGGCGATGGCACAGCCGATACGCGGCCCGTCCACTCGCACGGTGGAAAGCGGCGGATGGGTATGGGCGGCGCTGGACAGGTCGCCGAAGCCCATCACCGCCAGATCCTCGGGAATGCGCAGGCCGCGGCTGAGCGCCTCGGCCATCACCCCTTGCGCTACGGTGTCGGAACTGCAGACCACCACGTCGCCAGCGACGCCCTCGCGCAGCAGCCTGCCCAGCCCCTCGCGGCCAACCGCCAGAGTCGCCGGCGCGGGCAAAATCTGTGCAGCCACCGGCGCATCTACATGACCTTGCAGCGCCTCTGTCAGGCTTCGATAACGGCGCATGCCACGTGGGTCATCGATGCCCACCATCGACACGCGACGGTAGCCCTTGCCGATCAGATAGCTCGCCACCGCCTGGCCAACGGCCTCGTGCGAGAAGCCGACCAGCATATCCACCGGGTGCTCACACAGATCCCAGGCCTCGACCAGGGGGATACCGACTCGCGCCAGGCGCTCGCGGCTGGCCTGGGTGTGCTCGGTACCGGTCAGCACGATGCCATCCGGTCGACGCCCCAACACCGCCTCGAGCAAGGCTTCCTCCTGTTCCGGACGATAGCCAGTCAGGCCCAGCAGGGTCTGATAGCCCGCCGCTGCCAGGCGGTCGGTCAGCGCCTGCACGGTGTCGGCGAAGATCGAGTTGGCAATGGTCGGCAGGAAAATCGCCACCAGTCGACTACGACTTGAAGCCAGCGCCCCCGCGGCAAGGTTGGGGACATAACCGGTCGCCCGAACCGCTTCCAGCACGCGCTTACGGGTCGCATCGGTGACCACTTCAGGCCGGCCGAGTGCACGCGATACGGTAATCGGCGACACCCCTGCGACCTTGGCGACATCGATCAAGGTCGGGGCCGCACTGCTGCGGATGCCAGCAGGTTTCCTGCCCATGTCACGCCTCCAGTCACTCGAACACCTCGCATAAGGAGGCACGCCAACCTGATCGAGATATGTTGTCATACAACTTTAGTCAAACAGGCATCGAGCATACCGACCCTGCACCAGTCTGATGCTACCCGAACTGCTCGAATAAACTGTAGCAACACGATTAACTGCCGTGGTAGAGCCAACCAAGCTATATTTCCGTTCCCCAGATCGACTCATTGAGCAGACTGAATCGGCTCAGTTACGAGCAAAAGAAACACCTCGATTTCCACCTCTGTCGCGTTGACATTGCCGAAGTGGGTGCTGATAATCGATCCAAGTCATACGACAACGTATGACAAACCAATAACAACAAGCAAGAGTCCAGGCCCCGCCATGACCACGACCTCCAGCGAACTGCGCCCCTTCAATCGCCTGCTGCTGACCGGCGCCGCCGGCGGCCTGGGCAAGGTACTGCGCGAACGCCTGCGCCCCTACGCCACTATCCTGCGTCTCTCCGATATCAGTGAAATGGCCCCTGCTGTCGGCCCCCACGAAGAAGTGGTGCGCTGCGATCTGGCAGACAAAGCCGCCGTGCATCAACTGATCGAGGGCGTCGACGCCATCCTGCACTTCGGCGGCGTCTCGGTCGAGCGCCCCTTCGAGGAAATCCTCGGTGCCAACATCTGCGGCGTATTCCATGTCTACGAAGCGGCCCGCCGCCATGGCGTGAAACGCGTGGTGTTCGCCAGCTCCAACCACGTCATCGGCTTCTACAAGCAGGACGAACATCTCGACGCCAACTGCCTGCGCCGCCCGGATGGCTACTACGGCCTGTCCAAGTCCTACGGCGAAGACATGGCCAGTTTCTACTTCGATCGCTACGGCATCGAGACCGTCAGCATCCGCATCGGCTCCTCATTCCCCGAGCCAGCCAACCGCCGCATGATGAGCACCTGGCTGAGCTACGACGACCTCACCCACCTGATCGAACGCTGCCTGTACGCCCCGAACGTTGGCCACACGGTGGTCTACGGCATGTCTAACAACCGCGACGTGTGGTGGGACAACAGCAAGGCCGCGCACCTGGGCTTCCAGCCCAAGGACAGTTCGGAAATCTTCCGCGACAAGGTGGAAACACAGCCGATGCCTGCAGCCGACGACCCCGCACGTATTTACCAGGGCGGAGCCTTCGTCGCCGCCGGCCCGTTCGGCGACGACTGAACACGGCGCCACCGCTGCCCTACGCCATAACAACAAAATAGAGCGCCTGAATGCCATGACAGCCGAACTGATTGTCGATGCGCGCAACGCCACGGGTGAAAGCCCTGTCTGGAACGCTGCCGAACAGGCTTTGTACTGGGCCGATATCCCTGCCGCCCGCCTGCACCGCTGGTCCGCAGCCGATGGCCAGACGCAGAGCTGGCAGGCCGATGAGATGCTCGCCTGCATCGCCATGCATCCCGCTGGTGGCTGGATCGCAGGCATGCAGAGCGGCATCTTCCACCTGCGTCCGCAAGCCGATGGCAGCGTAAAGGCCGAGCGTCTGGCGCAGGTCGAACATGCCCGCGCGGAAATGCGCTTCAACGATGGCCGCTGCGACCGCCAAGGCCGCCTCTGGGCCGGCACCATGCTGCTGGACATGGCTCAGGGCGCACGCGTCGGTGCTCTGTATCGCTACGACGGCCAGTTGCAACAGGTGCTCGACGACCTCATCGTGCCCAACGGCCTGGCCTTCAGCCCTGACGGCCGCACCATGTACCTGTCCGATTCGCACCCGAGCGTACAAAGCGTCTGGGCCTTCGATTACGACACCGACAGCGGCACGCCGCACAACCGCCGCCTGTTCATCGACATGAAGCAGCATCCAGGCCGCCCCGACGGCGCAGCGATGGATGTCGACGGCTGCTACTGGATCTGCGGCAACGACGAAGGCCTGGTCCACCGCTTCACCCCCGATGGCCGCCTCGACCGCTCGCTCGCCGTACCGGTGAAGAAGCCCGCCATGTGCGCCTTCGGCGGCGCCAATCTGGACACCCTGTTCGTTACCTCAATCCGCCCCGGCGGCGACCTCTCCGACCAGCCACTGGCCGGCGGTGTGTTCGCTCTGCAAGCCGGCGTCTGCGGCATAGAGGAGCCGGCTTTCCATCCCTGACCCGATTCACCCCGGGCCGTTCGCGGCACCGGACTCACACTGCTGTAAACCAACAACAACAAGACGGAGTTTTCCGCATGAACCTGAAACGTAAGTTGCTTCTCGCCACACTTCCTCTAGCGCTCGGTCTGTCCTCCTTCGTGCAGGCCGAGACGACCTTGAAAATTGCCGAAATCCACCCGGCCGGCTACCCGACCGTAGTCGCAATGGAAAACCTCGGCAAGAAGCTGGAAGCGGCCACCAACGGCGAAATCAAGTCCCGGATGTTCTCGGGTGGTGTGCTGGGTTCCGAGAAGGAAGTGATCGAACAGACCCAGATCGGCGCCGTCCAGCTGACTCGCGTCAGCCTTGGCTCGGTCGGCCCGGTAGTGCCTGCCACCAACGTCTTCAACATGCCGTTCGTGTTCCGCGATATCGACCACATGCGCAAAGTGGTCGACGGTGAAATCGGTCAGGAAATCCTCGACGCCATCACCAACTCCGACTTCAACATGGTCGGTCTGGCCTGGATGGAAGCCGGTAGCCGCAGCCTGTACACCAAGAAGCCGGTACGCAAGCTGGAAGACCTCAAGGGTATGAAGATCCGCGTGATCGGCAACCCGCTGTTCATCGACACCCTCAACGCCATGGGCGCCAACGGCATCGCCATGGACACCGGCGAGATCTTCAGCGCCCTGCAGAGCGGCGTGATCGACGGCGCCGAGAACAACTCGCCGACCCTGCTCGAGCACAACCACTTCCGTGCGGCCAAGTACTACACCCAGACGCATCACCTGATCCTCCCCGAACCGCTGCTGATGTCCAAGACCACCTGGAACAAGCTGACTGCGGATCAGCAAGCACTGGTCAAGAAGCTGGCCAAAGAAGCCCAGCTGGAAGAGCGCGACCTGTGGGTTGCCAAGGAAAAGGCCAGCGACGAGAAGCTCAAGGCTGAAGGCGTCGAGTTCATCGAAGTCGACACCAAGCCGTTCTACGACGCTACCGCCCCGGTACGTGAGAAGTACGGTGCTCAGTTCGCCGACCTGATCAAGCGCATCGAAGCCGTTCAGTAATCCACGCGCAAGCGCGCGGCGCCGGCATCTCGCCTGCGCCGCGCAACCGGTGAAGTCTCATGAAAAACCTGGTTCTGGGCGTCAATGACGCCATCTACCGTGCCTGTATCGCGACCGCCGGCCTGGCGATCGTGATCATGGCCACGATCATCCCCTGGGGCGTCTTCAGCCGTTATGTGCTGGGTCAAGGGCTGGGCTGGCCCGAGCCCATTTCAGTGCTATTGATGGTGCTGTTCACCTTCGTCGGTGCCGCTGCCGGCTACCGCGCGAGTGCCCACATGGCCGTGACCTCACTGACCGATCGCCTGCCTCAAATACTGGAGCCGCTGATCACGCTGTTCGTGCGCCTGGTCATGGGCGGCATCGCGCTGTTCATGCTGATCTGGGGTTACAAGCTCTGCGCAGCGACCTGGAACCAGTACCTCAGCACACTGCCTTCGGTACGCGTCGGCATCAGCTACATGCCCATTCCGCTGGGCGGTTTCATCACCCTCCTGTTCGTCATCGAACAACTGCTGTACGGCGATCAACACAAGCGCCGTGCCGTCGACTTCGAACACACTGAAGATTCCAAGGAGGCAGTGTAAATGGATGCCGCCATTCTCCTGGGCAGTTTTATTGTCCTTATCCTCCTGCGCGTTCCGGTTGCTTATTCGCTCGGCGTTTCCGCGCTGATCGGCGCCTGGTGGATCGATATTCCCCTGCATGCCGTGATGATCCAGATCTCCGGCGGTGTAAACAAATTTTCCCTGCTGGCCATTCCGTTCTTCGTCCTGGCCGGCGCGATCATGGCCGAAGGTGGCATGGCTCGCCGCCTGGTGGCGTTCGCCGGGGTGCTGGTCGGTTTTGTCCGTGGCGGCCTGTCACTGGTCAACATCACCGCCTCGACCTTCTTCGGTGCCATCTCCGGCTCCTCCCTGGCCGATACCGCCTCGGTCGGTTCGGTGCTGATCCCGGAAATGGAAAAGAAAGGCTACCCGCGCGAGTTTTCCACTGCGGTCACCGTCTCCGGTTCGGTGCAAGCACTGCTCACTCCGCCCAGCCACAACTCGGTGATCTATTCACTGGCCGCTGGCGGCACAGTGTCCATCGCCGCACTGTTCGTGGCCGGTATCGGCCCGGGTCTGTTGATGAGTGCAACCCTGGCCACGCTGTGCCTGTGGTTCGCGAAGGCACGTAACTACCCGAAAGGCGAAGTCATTCCGCTGCGCCAGGCGATCAAGATCTGCGTGGAAGCGCTGTGGGGCCTGATGACCATGTTCATCATCCTCGGCGGCATTCTCTCCGGCATCTTCACCGCCACCGAGTCCGCTGCCGTGGCCGTGATCTGGGCCTTCTTCGTGACCATGTTCATCTACCGCGACTACAAGTGGCGTGAACTGCCGAAGATGCTGCACCGCACCGTGCGTACGCTGTCGATCGTGATGATCCTCATCGCCTTCGCCGCCGCCTTCGGCTACATCATGACCCTGATGCAGATTCCGTCGAAGATCACCACTGCGTTCCTGGCCTTCTCGGACAACCGCTACGTGATCCTGATGTGCGTGAACTTCATGTTGCTGGTGCTGGGCACGCTGATGGACATGGCTCCGCTGATCCTGATCCTCACCCCGATTCTGCTGCCTGTCGTCACCTCTTTCGGTGTAGACCCGGTACACTTCGGCATGATCATGCTGGTCAACCTGGGTATCGGCCTGATCACGCCACCGGTAGGGGCTGTGCTCTTCGTCGGCGCCGCAATCGGCAAGGTCACCATCGAAAATACCGTGAAGGCACTGCTGCCGTTCTACGTGGCACTGTTCATGGTGCTGATGTTGGTGACTTACGTCCCGGCTATCTCCCTGTGGCTGCCGAGCGTCGTGCTCTGACAGCAACCCGGGCACTGAACCACAACGCCGCTCAATCGGGCGGCGTTTTGCTTCAGGGCCTGATTTCAAGACCATGACAACAGGATTTCGTCATGCAAGGTTCCACCCCGTTTCCGCGTCACATCGCCGTCCTGATCCTCGCCACACTGGCTTGCTCGTTCGCGGGCAACCACATCGCTGCGCGGATCGCCTTTGACCACGACACCGGACTGCTGCTGGCAATGCTCGCGCGTGCCGGCGTGACGCTGGTCGCGCTGGCCGCCTTGGTACTGTGGCGACGTGAATCGCTGAAACTGGGTCGCGCTACCTGGGGCTGGCAAATCCTGCTGGGCCTGCTGATCGCCATCCAGAGCTTCTGCATCTACTCGGCGGTGGCGCGTATTCCAGTGGCGCTGGCACTGCTGGTGGTCAACCTTTCGCCGATCCTACTGGCTTTGCTCACCTGGGCGCTCGGCGGTGCGGCGCCAACCCGCCAGGCGCTGGCCATCATGGGCGTGATTCTCTTCGGCCTGGTACTGGTGCTCGATGTTCCGGGTCGCCTGGCCAGCGCCGATGCGCCAGATGGTGAGTGGGTCGCCGGCATCCTGTTCAGCCTGACCGCAGCCGCCGTGTTCGCCGTGGCGCTATGGATCACCGAAAATCGCCTGTCGAAAATTGCCGGCTCGGTGCGCAGCATGCTGACCCTGGCGGTGGTGTTCAGCGCCTCGACCCTGCTGGGTAGCAGCGGCCTGATTCCGGGCGGCCTTAGTATGCCCAACGCCAGCGCTGGCTGGATCGCACTGGCCTGCCTGGTGCTGCTCTACGGCGCGGCCTTCTCCACCCTATTCATTTGCATGCCGCGCCTGAACATCGCGCGCAATGCACCCGTGATGAACATGGAGCCGGTGGCCGGCATGATCCTGGGTTGGCTGGTTCTGGGTCAGGTACTGGGGGCATTGCAGGTCGTCGGTGGCCTGATCGTGGTCGGCGGCATCGTCGCCCTGGCCTACCGCCGCTAGATGGCGGCATGCGCGTCCAGTTTTCCCTACCGCTAAAACGCACTCGGCGGCTCAAGGCCGCCGAGTGCATTCAACAGGTTTCAGCCGTGCAGCGCTTCCGCCTCGGCTGCTTCGTGCGCCTGACGCAGACGCTCGCGGCTGTTGGTCAGGTGCAGGCGCATCGCTGCCCGCGCCGCCTCGGCATCCTGGCGCGCGATGGCTTCGAAGATCTGCTCATGCTCGCGCTCCAGGCGCGCCATGTAGTGGGTCTGATCGTCACGCGCCAAGCTGGCGGAATTGACCCGGGTACGCGGGATGATGCTGGTGCCCAGATGACTGAGAATATCGGTGAAGTAGCGGTTGCCGGTGGCCTCGGCAATGCGCAGGTGAAAATGGAAGTCCGAGGAAACTGCATCGCTGGCATGCATCGCACTCTCGTTGATGGCATCCAGCGCCTCGCGAATGGCCTTCAGTTGGACGTCATTACGACGCTGAGCAGCCATCCCGGCAGACTCCACCTCAAGGCTGATACGCAGCTCAAGAATGGCCAGCACATCGCGCAAGGTGACGATTGTCGCCGGGTCGATGCGAAAACCACTGGCGCTGGGCGTATCCAGCACGAAGGTGCCGATGCCGTGACGAGTCTCGACCAGGCCAGCGGCCTGCAAACGCGACAGCGCCTCGCGCACCACGGTGCGACTGACGCCCTGCTCTTCCATGATCGCCGACTCTGTCGGCAGCTTCTCACCGCGCTTGATCAACCCATCGCGAATGCGCTGCGACAGATCGGCTACCAGTTCCTGAGCCAGACTGCGGTGCTTGCGACGAGCACGAGGTTGAGCGTTTTGCATTTCCATGGCGGACGAGTTCTCGAATTAAGACTTGAGGCTTTGCCGTAATGATAGCCTAGCAGTTGTACGATGACACTATGAATTCCCGACAATTAAAGCCCTAGGAGCGTCAAATGCCAACGACCCTGCTGACTCTGAGCGATAACGTGACACAGTTGACTCTCGCCCCGGAACTGGGTGCAAGCCTGGTCAACTGGGTGCGCCTGAGCGACGGTCAGCCGCTGTTGCGCCACAGTGACGATCTGGCGCTGGCCACCTCCAATCCTCGGCGCCTGGCCTGCTACCCACTGCTGCCTTGGTCCAACCGCATCGGCGGGGGCGGCTTCACCACACCTACCGGTTGGCAAGCACTAAGCGCCAACACCGAACACGAAGCACTGCCGATACACGGCAGTGCCTGGCAACAACCCTGGCAGGTAGTCGATGTGACGTCCGACAGCGCCAGTCTGGAACTGCACAGCCAATCTCCTTTTCCCTATCGCGCCAATTTCCACATACGCCTAACTGACGGCTGCCTGCGACTGACGTTACAAGCCACCCATCTTGGCGAGCAGCCCACCTGGTACGGACTCGGCCTTCATCCTTATCTGCCGCGCACTGCGCATACACGCGTGCAAGCGCAAGCAGGCGGCGTCTGGTTATGCGGTGAAGACAAACTGTCCAGTCAGTGGGTCGAATTACCGCAGGCCTGGAACTTCACCGAGCCCACCTTGTTGCCACAGCAACTTGTCGATAATGCCTTTACCCACTGGCCCGGCAAGGCGCTTATCATTCAAGCAGACGCCGGTTATCAGCTAGTCTGCGAGGCGGAGGGCTGCGATGTGTTTCTATTGTTCTGCCCAGAGGCACAGAATTTCTTCTGTTTCGAACCCGTTACCCATCCGGTCAACGCCCATCATTTATCGGGGCAGCCTGGGCTAAAGCTGCTGGCAGCGAAGGAAAGCTGCCAGATGAGTTTCAGCCTGCATTATCAGGCGCTTGTGGGCTGATTACTGGACATTCAAAAGGAGCTGGTGATAATACCCGCCAGTTGCTCCATGCAACTTTTCTCGAAAAAAACTTACAAATAGATAAGTAACTGAAGAGAAAAGAGAAAGATGCAAAGCGTGAAACTTTGCAAATTTTTCTCCCAGCCGACCAAGGCGAAGCACTTTAGATTGATCCCTCAGCGCAACAATGAAACCTGGCGTTTCAGTTGTCGTGTGGGCCGATCACAACCTACAGGTAAAAACAGTGACGAAAGACGAACTGCGCGCCGAACTCGAGCGCCAGGCGCAGCGTTACAAGGATGTATACGGCGGCGAGGTCATTACCTACGCCGCTCAACCGGACCCCGACCGCAAACCCTGGCGCAAGAAACCCAGCCTGCTCGACCAGGCCTTCGATAAAGAAATCGAGAAAATCGAGAAGGAACGCCTGGAAAAGAAAGAAGCCGCCAGCGAATACGACTGACGCCCCGAGGGCGCATTGCAGCCGCGCGAAACGCGGCTGCAAGTAACTTCAGCGCTTCTTGCCTCCCATAAGCGCCCCCATCAAGCCCCGCACCAGTTGCCGACCGAGTTGATTGGCCGCTTGCCGCAGGGCGCTCTTCATCGCACCGCCGAGCAAGTCGCCCGCCATCTGTCCAAGCCCTTGCTCCTGCGCTGCGGGCTTGCCCTTGGTACTCGATTGCGCGGATACCTCAGCGGATGCCTGCGCAGCACGAGCAGTGAGCAGCTCATAGGCCGATTCGCGGTCGATGGGTTTGTCGTAACGCCCAGCCACGGGTGACTGACGCACCAACGCCGCACGCTCGGACTCATTCAGCGGGCCGATGCGCGATTGCGGCGGGGCGATGGCCACTCGCTGAACCATGGCCGGCGTGCCCTTCTCCTCCAGCGTACCGACCAACGCCTCGCCAATCCCCAACTCGGTGAGCACGCTGAGCGTGCTAAACGCCGGGTTCGGGCGAAAACCGTCAGCCACTGCCCGCAGGGATTTCTGTTCCTTGGCGGTGAAAGCACGCAGGCCGTGCTGGATGCGCAACCCCAACTGGGCCAGTACATCGTCCGGCAGATCGCTCGGCGACTGGGTGACGAAATACACCCCGACGCCCTTGGAGCGAATCAGCCGCACCACTTGTTCCAGACGCTCCTGCAGGGCCTTTGGGGTGCCCTGAAAGAGCAGATGCGCCTCGTCGAAGAACAACGCCAGTACCGGCTTATCGGCGTCGCCACGTTCCGGCAGTTGCTCGAACAGTTCCGCCAACAGCCACAACAGGAAGGTCGCATAAACCTTGGGCGCCTCATGAACCAGGCGGGAGGCATCGAGCAGGTGCACACGACCGCGGCCGTCGCGGTCAGGGTGCAACAGATCTTCGAGCTGCAGCGCAGGCTCGCCGAACAAGGCTTCGGCGCCCTGCTGCTCCAGCCCGGCCAGGCGACGCAACAACGCCTGTGCCGAGGTACTGGTGAACAGCGCGCTGTCCTCGCCCAACACCTGCGGACTGTCCTTGAGGTAGCCGAGCAGCGCTTTCAGGTCTTTCAGGTCGAGCAGCAATAGACCTTCGCGGTCAGCCACCTTGAACGCCGCGTAGAGCGCCGCCTGCTGACTGTCGGTCAGCTCAAGCAACGCGCCAAGCAGCAACGGCCCCATCTCGCTGAGGGTGGTACGCAGTGGGTGGCCACTCTGGCCATGCACATCCCACAGTGTCACCGGGTAGGCCTGTGGTTGATGATTCAGCCAGGGCATGCTGGCGATACGCTCGGCGACCTTGCCCTGCGGCGCACCGGCCGCGCCCAGACCACACAGATCCCCTTTGACGTCAGCAGCGAACACCGCCACCCCAGCGTCGCTGAACGTCTCGATCAACCGCTGCAGAGTTACTGTCTTGCCGGTGCCGGTAGCACCCGCAATAAGGCCGTGACGGTTGGCCAGGCGCAAAGACTGACCAACCGCCTGACCATCACTGCCAGCACCCAATACGAACTGTGAATTCAAAGGCATCTTGCCATCCCTCGGGTTAAAGCTTTACTGCAGATATACCGACAAAAAGGCAGAACAAACACCCACTCCCTCTGCCACAACAGCCCACGAAGCGCCCTTGCAGGCGCGCCGTGGAATACAAGACTGGTTCCAGAGCCATCCGGACGCAAGACAACATGAGCAAAAACCTGCAGTTTAGCCACAAGATTCTACTCGCAGCCTCACTGGTGGTGATTGCCGCCTTCTCGCTGTTCACCCTTTACAACGATTACCTGCAACGCAACGCCATCCGCGACGACCTGGAAAGCTATCTGCATGAAATGGGCAACGTGACCGCCAGCAACATCCAGAACTGGCTATCCGGACGCATCCTGCTGGTAGAAAGCGCTGCGCAATCGATCAGCAACGATAGCGAGCCGGATCGTGTGGTCAAACTGCTGGAGCAGAAGGCGCTAACCTCTTCCTTCGCCTTTACCTATCTGGGCACCGAAAGCGGCGGTTTCACCATGCGCCCGGACGAACAGATGCCCGCCGACTATGACCCTCGCACCCGCCCCTGGTATAAGGACGCCCTGGCCGCCGGCGGCACCACCCTTACCGAGCCTTATGTCGATGCCGCCACCGGCGAGCTGATCATCACCATCGCAACTCCGGCCAGGCCGGCTGGTGTGGTCGGCGGTGACCTGAGCCTGCAAACCCTGGTCAACATCATCAACGCGCTGGACTTCGACGGTATCGGCTATGCCTTCCTGATTAGCGCCGATGGCAAGATCCTGGTGCACCCGGACAAGAGCCTGGTGATGAAAAACCTCAAAGACATCTACCCGCAGAACACGCCGAGCATCAGCAAAGCCTTCAGCGAAGCCACGCTGGACGGCGACACTCGCATTCTCACCTTCACCCCGGTCCAGGGACTACCCTCGGTCAATTGGCATGTAGGTCTGTCGGTAGACAAAGCCAAGGCCTACTCGATGCTCAGCGATTTTCGCGCCTCAGCCATCGTTGCCACGGTGATTGCCGTGGTGCTGATCATTGTCCTCCTCGGCCTGCTGATCCGCGTGTTGATGCAACCACTGAACACCATGGGCAAAGCCATGGAAGACATTGCTCAGGGTGAAGGTGACCTGACCAAGCGCCTGGCGATTCAGTCCAACGACGAATTTGGCGCCCTCGCCAGCTCCTTCAATCGCTTCGTCGAGCGCATCCACAGCTCCATCCGTGAAGTGTCATCGGCAACCATACAGGTCAATGAAGTGGCCAAGCTGGTGGTCAATGCCTCCAACTCGTCGATGGCCAACTCCGACGAACAGGCCAGCCGCACCAACAGCGTGGCTGCGGCGATCAACCAGCTCGGCGCAGCTGCACAGGAAATCGCGCGCAACGCCGCCGATGCCTCGAATCAGGCATCGGATGCCCGTCATCAGGCAGAAGACGGCGGCAAAGTGGTGCAGCAGGCGATCCGTTCGATGAGCGAGCTATCGAACAAGATCAGCGATGCCTGCGCCAAGATCGAGATGCTCAATAGCAAGACCGTGGACATCGGCCAGATTCTCGAAGTGATCAAGAGCATCTCCCAGCAGACCAACCTGCTCGCGCTCAACGCCGCCATCGAAGCGGCTCGTGCCGGCGAAGCGGGGCGTGGTTTTGCCGTGGTGGCCGACGAGGTGCGCAACCTGGCACACCGCACTCAGGAATCGGCGCAGGAAATCGAGAAGATGATCGAGGAGCTGCAGGTCGGATCACGAGAATCGGTCACCACCATGACCGAGAGCCAACGCTACAGCGAAGAAAGCGTGGATATCGCCAACCAGGCCGGCGAACGATTGGGCACGGTGACGGCCCGTATCGGCGAGATCGATGGGATGAACCAGTCGGTGGCCACTGCCACCGAGGAGCAGACCTCGGTGATCGAATCACTGAACATGGACATCATCGAGATCAACACCCTCAACCAGGAAGGTGTGGAGAACCTGCAAGCCACCCTGCGTGCCTGCGGCGACCTGGAGCAACAAGCCGTGCGCCTCAAGCACCTGGTCGACAGCTTCCGCATCTGACTCTGTCGACAACAAGAAGGGCGCCGCGGCGCCCTTCCTGTTTATCGCTCGTGCTCAGGCTTGTCCTGGGTCTGCTCCTGCAACTGGCGCCACAGCTCGGCCGCATCGGCGAACTCAGTACCATCCTCTTCGCTCAATGCATCAGGGTCGTAACGCCGCACGCAGCCTTCCCCCAGCGTCGGGGGCGCCTTGGATGTCGCCTTGTCCAGCGGATCACTCATTGCCCCTCTCCTCAACCGACGCTCAGTTCACCCTGCTCATGCTGGGCGAATTCCTTGACGGCACGAAGCACGTCATGACGACTGATCTGACCGATCAGACGGCCGCTCTCGATCACCGGCATGCGCCGACGCCGCCCCCGCAGAAAGCGTTCTGACAGCTCGATGATGTCCGCCTCCGGGCTCACCGTTTCGACTTCGGTGGTCATGTAGGTGCTGACGGTACCGCCAACAGCTTCGTAGTAGGCACCGGAGAGAATGCCACGCAAACAGTCACCCTCCGACAGCAAGCCAATCAGGTGGCCTTGAGAATCGACCACCGGAGCCCCGGAAATACGGTGCTCCAGCAATCGATTGATGGCGGTGAACAGATCGGTATCCGACCTGAAGGTCACCAGATGGCGAGTCATGTAGTCGCGCACCTTGATGGACTTGAGCATGGGCATTCTCCTCTGACGTGCATCGGGCCGGCCCACGCAGCAAGATCAGTCGAACACCACCGTCTTGTTGTCGTGCACCAGCACTCGGTCTTCCAAGTGATAGCGTAGCCCACGCGCCAGCACCATCTTCTCCACGTCCTTGCCCAGACGCACCATTTCCTCGATATCGTCGCGATGCGTAACGCGGACTACATCCTGTTCGATGATCGGGCCGGCATCCAGTTCTTCGGTAACGTAATGAGATGTTGCACCGATCAGCTTCACGCCACGCAACGAGGCCTGGTGATAGGGCTTGGCGCCGACGAACGAGGGCAGGAAGCTGTGGTGAATATTGATCACACGCTGAGAGAACTCGGCACACAGCGCCGGCGGCAGGATCTGCATGTAACGCGCCAGGACGATGACATCGGCCTGATGCTCTTTGACCAGCCGCTCCACCTCGGCGAAGGCCGGTGCCTTGTCCTTGGGATCGACCGGAACATGGAAGTACGGAATGCCGTGCCACTCGACCATGCTGCGCAGATCGTCATGGTTGGCGATCACACAGGGAATCTCGCAGTCGAGTTCATTGCTGTGCCAACGATGCAGCAGATCGGCCAGGCAGTGCGACTCGCGACTGGCCATCAGCACCACACGCTTTTTCTGCGCCGAGTCGGTGACGCGCCACTCCATGGAGAACTCACGGGCAATCGGCGAGAACGCCTGCTTGAAACCATCCAGATCGAACGGCAGCGAGTCGGCACGGATTTCGTGGCGCATGAAGAACCAGCCACTCTGTGTATCGGAGTGGTGACTGGCTTCGGTAATCCAGCCGTTGTAGGTGGCAAGGAAATTACTGACTTTGGCAACGATACCGACGCGGTCAGGGCAGGAGATGACTAATCTGAACGTACGCATAACTAAAACCCCAATGGCGGCGCAAAAGTCGGCCATTCTAACGATATGGCGAAAAAACTGCAGCAGCCACGCACCTGCAACAGCCCGCGACTGAGCACCTAGAAAACGCACTATTTGAGCGCACGGAAAACTTCATGACCCAGTTGCTGTAGCCAATTTAACTTAAGCCAGAACGACACATAGGGTTGCATTGCATTTCGGTAATTTTGTGGCCCGCTGTTTACTTGTTATAAGTGCGTGACTATTATTGGATCACTGTTTACTACCACAGATTTATTCACGCCAAGGTAATGCCCATGTCGCTGATCAACGAATACCGCAACATCGAAGAAAGCATCAAAGAGCTCCAAGAGCGTCTGAAGAACATGTCGCAAGACGACAAGCTGAAGAAAGAGCTGGAATTCGAAGGCAAACTACGCACCCTGATGGGCGAATATCAGAAGTCGCTGCGCGATATCATCGCCCTGCTCGACCCTGAAGCCAAGACTGCCAAAGGCGTTCGTGCAGCCAAGCCTGCCGTCGTCAAGCGCGCACGCAAGGTCAAGCAGTACAAGAACCCGCATAGCGGCGAAGTGATCGAAACCAAAGGCGGCAACCACAAGACGCTTAAAGAGTGGAAAGCCAAGTGGGGCTCCGACGTAGTCGAAGGTTGGGCCACTCTGCTGGGCTAACTCCTTAGCGACACTCAAAACGCCAGCCATGCAGACTGTGTGAAAACATTCTGAACTGAACCGGTTCAATACAAACGCCTCGATTGATTCGGGGCGTTTGTGTTTTTACTGGTGCAATGATGCAAAGTGCAGCGCTCAGGTCAGCAGCTCGATCATGCG
>NZ_JBLUPX010000004.1:0-258833 GCF_048068235.1 Pseudomonas sp. NY15364
CAGTCTTGAGTGGTTCGGCCTTGCTGAAACCCAGAGCCTGCAGATCCAGGCGGGCGACATAGGCCTCGATCACCCGTACCAGGTGATCCTCCGGCACCAGCTCCTCCAATGTGGGAGGAAACAGGCTGCTTTGCTGACGACCTTCGCCCTGGATGTAGCCCATAAACGACAATGCCCCCATCGACTGATGGAGGCATTGTCTTCAGCTTGCTCTCAGACTGCTAGGTTTTCACACAGTCTGCTAGGCGGGTTTTTTGTTGTCTGTCGCTTTCTCCCGGATACGAGCTTTTGCTCGTGTGGGCGAAGTGCCGATCAGAACAGATCGATCGGCGCCATTTCGTCAGCCGGCAGCGGGCTGCCAGGAGCGCCCATGCCAGGCTCGAACTCACTCATCGGTGGTGGCGAGTCTTCGCTTTTGAACAGCTCGAAGTAGGCGTCCGGCGTACCGGGTGCGGCAGCGCGGCCACTGACCGGGTCGACGCGCAGCGTCAGCAGGCCCTTGGGTTCCTTGGGCAGATGGTTGGGTCGGTCCTTGAGTGCCGCGCCCATGTAGCCCATCCAGATGGGCAGTGCGACGGTGCCGCCATACTCGTGGCGGCCGAGACTTTCCGGTTGATCGAAACCGGCCCAGACAGTGGTTACGTAGTCGGCGTTGTAGCCGGAGAACCAGCTGTCCTTGGACTCGTTGGTGGTACCGGTCTTGCCCGCCAGGTCGTTACGACCCAGTGCAAGGGCGCGGCGACCGGTGCCGCGCTTGATCACGTCCTGCAGCATGCTGGTCATGATGTAGGCCGTGCGCTCGTCGATGATCTGCTCGGCTACCTTGGGTTCTTCCAGGGGCAGATCGTCGGCCGCGTTGACTGTCAGGTTGGCATTATCTTCGGTCGGCTCGCTGCCCGGGACGCGCGCCGGGTTGGCGCGGAACAGCGGTTTGCCGTTGCGGTCATCGATGCGTTCGATCAGGTAGGGCTCGATCTTGTAGCCGCCATTGGCGAAGGTGGCCCAGCCCTCGGCGATTTCCATCGGCGTCAGGCTGGCAGTGCCGAGGGCCAGCGACAGATTGCGCGGGAGGTCCTGCGGGGCGAAGCCGAAGCGCTCGATATAACGGAGGCTGCGGTCGATGCCAATGTCCTGCAGCAGGCGGATGGAAACCAGGTTGCGCGACTTGTACAGCGCTTCGCGCATACGAATCGGGCCGAGGAAAGTGTTGTTATCGTTTTTGGGGCGCCACTTCTGCGACAGGTAGTCGTCGGAGAGGATGATCGGCGCATCATTGACCAGCGTCGCAGCGGTGTAGCCACTGTCCAGTGCCGCACTATAAATGAAGGGCTTGAAGCTCGAGCCTGGCTGGCGCTTGGCCTGTACTGCGCGATTGTAGTTGCTCTGGTCGAAGGAGAATCCGCCGACTAGCGACTGAATGGCGCCGCTATAGGGGTCGAGGGAAACCAGTGCACTCTGCGCTGCTGGAACCTGGGTGAAACGCAGGCTGCCATCCTCCTGGCGTTGCACGCGCACGATGTCACCAGTTTGCACGACATTGGCAGGTTGCTGTGGGCGTGGGCCCATGCTGTTGGTATTGAGGTAGGGGCGAGCCCATTTCATGCTGTCCCACGACACCGCTTGTTCTTCACCATTGCGGGTCAGTACGAGAATGCCGCTTTTCTCGACCTGAGTAACCACTGCCGGCTCCAGGCCGCCGATGCTGCGAAACTTGCCCAGTTCGGCGAGCCAGGTTTCACGTGTCATACCTGGCAGGCGGCTCTCGGGGCCACGGTAGCCATGGCGCTGATCATAGGCGATCAGCCCGTCACGTAGCGCGCTATTGGCCGCCTCCTGCAGTTGGCTGGGCACGGTGGTGGTGACGTTGAAGCCTTCCGTATAGGCCTCGCTGCCATAACGGCCGACCATTTCGGCACGCGCCATCTCGGCTATATAAGGTGCGCTCAGTTCTGGCGCGGGAACGTGATAGCGTGCGTCGACCACTTCGGCAAGCGCTTCCTCGTAGCTGGCCTGGTCGATGCGGCCCAGGCGATACAGGCGGCCGAGAATCCAGTCGCGGCGCTCTTTGGCGCGAGTCGGGTTGACCAGTGGGTTGTAGCGCGAGGGGGCTTTCGGCAGGCCGGCAATCATCGCCATCTGTGCCAGGTTGAGGTCGCGGATCGACTTGCCGTAGTAGACCTGTGCGGCAGCTTCGATGCCGTAGGCGCGGTGGCCGAGGTAGATCTTGTTGACGTAAAGCTCGAGGATCTCGTCCTTGCTCAGCTCGCGCTCGATCTGCAGTGCCAGGAGAATTTCGGTGGCCTTGCGCGAGAAGCTGCGCTCGCTGGTGAGGAAGAAGTTCTTCGCCACCTGCATGGTAATGGTGCTGCCGCCGCTTTGAATCTGACCGCTTTTCAATAATTGCGTGGCAGCGCGCATCAGGCTGGTCACATCGACGCCATAATGATTGGCGAAATTATCGTCTTCGGCAGCCAGCAGGGCGCTGATGAATTCCTTGGGGGTTTCGTCGAAGCGGATGGGCGAACGGCGCATCTCGCCAAACTCGGCGATCAGCTTGGCATCGCTGCTGTAGACGCGCAGGGGAATCTGCAGCTGTACCTGACGCAGTGACTCGACGGACGGAAGGGTCGGGCTAAGATAAAGAAACGCGCCGCTGAAACTGAGCAACAGCCCACAAAAAACGGCAACGCAAGACCACCAGATGAACTTCAGCAGGCGTATCAAAATGTTCGGAATTCCAAGTAAAAGAAAGAGTTAAGCAGGAGTCGAGGCTAAAAGGGAAAAGCTGATCATATTATAAGCGTTTTTTTTCCCGGGGAGCCATTTGCGCTTCTGTCAAGACTGATATTTAATGTGGAAAAACATAAATAGTCCGTAAGTCGCGGATGCCAATAGGAAAACGGTCGTGCTAGGGCTCTTCACTAAGAAAGCGAATACGCTGCTGGGGATCGATATCAGCTCGACTTCGGTCAAGCTCCTCGAACTGAGTCGCTCGGGAAGCCGCTACAAGGTAGAGGCATACGCAGTCGAGCCGCTTCCACCTAACGCAGTGGTAGAGAAGAACATCGCCGAGCTGGAGGGGGTCGGTCAGGCGCTCTCGCGCGTGTTGGCCAAGGCCAAGAGCGGCGTCAAGACGGCCGCGGTTGCTGTGGCTGGTTCGGCGGTCATCACCAAAACCATCGAAATGGAAGCCGGCCTTTCCGAGGATGACCTGGAAAACCAGCTGAAGATCGAGGCTGACCAGTACGTTCCTTATCCGTTGGAAGAGGTTGCCATCGATTTCGAAGTGCAGGGCCCAGCGCCGCGTAATCCTGAGCGGGTTGAGGTGCTGCTGGCTGCATGCCGCAAGGAAAACGTGGAGGTCCGCGAAGCAGCCCTCGCGCTCGCCGGGCTTACTGCGAAAGTGGTCGATGTCGAGGCCTATGCCCTCGAGCGCGCTTACGGTTTGCTGGAGGCGCAGCTGGGTGGCGGTCACGATGAGTTGACCGTCGCGGTGGTGGATATCGGGGCGACGATGACCACGCTCAGTGTTCTGCACGACGGCCGCACTATCTATACCCGCGAGCAGCTTTTCGGTGGCAAGCAACTGACCGAGGAAATCCAGCGCCGCTATGGCCTGTCGGTCGAGGAAGCTGGTCTTGCCAAGAAGCAAGGTGGTCTTCCAGATGACTACGACAGCGAGGTTTTGCAACCGTTCAAAGAAGCTGTGGTTCAGCAGGTTTCGCGCTCGCTGCAGTTCTTCTTCGCCGCTGGGCAATTCAATGATGTCGACTACATCCTTCTGGCTGGTGGTACCGCGTCCATTCCTGACCTCGATCGGTTGATCCAGCAGAAGATCGGTACGCAGACGTTAGTGGCCAATCCCTTTGCCGATATGGCGCTGAGCAGTAAGGTCAATGCCGGTGCGCTGGCCAGTGATGCGCCGGCATTGATGATTGCCTGTGGTCTGGCGATGAGGAGTTTCGACTAATGGCGCGGATTAACTTACTTCCCTGGCGTGAGCAGCTGCGCGAGGAGCGCAAACAGCGGTTTTTGGTAAGCCTGGTCGGTGTCCTCGTTGTGGCTGCTGGCCTGGTCTTTCTGGGTGATCAATTTCTCAGTTCGACGATCAGTAACCAGAATGCGCGAAATGACTTCATAAAGAAGGAGATCGCAGTTCTCGATGCGCGTATCAAGGAAATCAGTGAGCTGAGAACGCGTCGCCAGCAATTGTTGGAGCGCATGAAGATCATCCAGGACCTGCAGGGCAATCGACCAATCATCGGTCGTGTGTTCGACCAGTTGGTGAGAACGCTTCCGGACGGTGTGTATTTTACCAGTGTGAAAATGACGGGTAAGAGCATCGCCATCATTGGTGCGGCTGAGTCGAATAATCGCGTCTCGAATCTGATGCGTAACTTGGATGGTTCGGAGTGGTTGGCCGCGCCCAACTTGACCGAAGTCAAAGCTGTCACAGCAGGGGCTTTGGATCAGGCGAATGTGTTTCAGCTGACTGTCCAGCAGACACAGCCTGATCAAGAAAAGGCGGAGGCGGCTAAATGAGTATTAAGAATTCCCTGGACAGCCTGCGCAGCATTGATATCAATGAACTTGATTTGAACAATATTGGTTCGTGGCCTGGTGCGGTTAAATTCATTGCTGGCTTACTGCTGCTTATTATCGTTCTGGTGTTGGGTTACAACTTTCACCTCAAAGATATGCAGAATATGCTGGAGCAGCGTCAGCAAGAGGAAGTAACGCTGAAGGAACAGTTCTCCAGCAAGGCTTTTCAGGCGGCGAACCTGGAGGCTTACAAAGAACAGATGCAGGAGATGGAGGTTTCCTTTGGTGCTCTTTTACGTCAGTTGCCAAGCGACACCGAGGTTCCTGGATTGTTGGAGGATATCACTCGTACCGGCTTGGGCAGTGGCTTGGAATTCGAAGAGATCAAGCTGTTGCCGGAAGTGGCTCAGCAGTTCTATATCGAGCTGCCGATTCAGATCAAAGTCACCGGTAGTTATCACGACCTTGCTACTTTCGTAAGCGGTGTCGCTAGTCTGCCGCGTATCGTCACATTGCATGACTTCCAGCTGGCCCCCGCCAGTGCTGACAACTCCAGCCGCCTGAACATGCAGATCATGGCCAAGACCTATCGCTACAATGATAAGGGGGCTCAACAATGAGTTTCTCTCGTTTGGTTCTGGTGGCGGGTTTCGCTCTCTTGGCCGGGTGCGGTGTCGGTAGTGATTTTTCCGATCTGCGCACCTACATGGATGAAGCGCGCGCAAAGCCTAAAGGCGCCATTGAGCCGCTACCGACGTTTCAACCCTATGAAAGCTTCACCTACCGTGCTGCGTCCTTGCGTAGCCCCTTTCAGCCTCCGGTTAAAATTGATGTCGTCACTCGGCAGAAGGGGGCGCCGGAGATCAAACCGGATGAAAGTCGTGTCAAGCAATTCCTCGAGGGTTTCAATATTGAAACATTCGAGATGGTTGGCACGCTGAGGAATGATCGCCAGTTATTCGCTCTGGTTAACGGCGCGGGTGGTGTTCATCGTGTAAAAGTTGGCGACTATCTGGGGCGTAACCACGGCAAGATTCTCGTGATCGATGACTCCAAGATTGATGTTGTGGAAATTGTTCCAGATGGCGAAGGTGGCTGGCTTGAGCGACCACGCAGCCTTTCCTTGAAGGAGCGCTCCTGAGGGGGCGGGGTGAGAAATGAATATAAATAATCTGTCTGCCACACGGGATACGAAAATGAACAGCTCTCTTTCGCGTCTTAGCGTCGCCCTGTTGGCGGCGCTGCTGTCGCCCGCGGTATTGGCGGCCAATCTCCAGGATTTGAATGTCGCCAGCTTGCCCGGTGATCGGGTTGAGCTGAAGCTGTCCTTCGATGAGCCGGTAACGGCTCCTCGCGGCTATACCGTCGAGCAGCCTGCACGTATTGCTCTGGACCTGCCGGGGGTATCGAACAAGCTCGGCTCCAAGAATCGTGAACTGGGCGTCGGCAATGCGCGTAGCGTCACCATCGTCGAAGCCAAGGACCGTACCCGTCTGATCGTCAACCTCACCAATCTGGCGCCATACAGCACGCGAGTCGAGGGTAGCGATCTGTATGTCCTGGTTGGCGATGCCTCTGCAGCCGCAGCGCGACCCTCAGCGTCGGCGCCTGCTTCGGTAGCGGCTGTTCCGCCCAAGAAAACCTATGGGCCGCAACCGAAAGCAATCAGCAATATAGACTTTCAGCGTGGGGAGCAGGGTGAGGGTAATATCGTCATTACCCTTTCCGATGCATCGGTGAGCCCTGATATCCAGGAGCAGGGCGGGAAGATTCGTCTGGACTTTGCCAAAACTGAGCTGCCTGAATCCCTGCGTGTGCGCCTGGATGTGAAGGATTTCGCGACGCCGGTGCAGTTCGTCAGTGCCACGGGTAGCGCAGAAAAAACCAGTATCGTTATTGAGCCAGTCGGTTTGTATGATTACTTGGCTTATCAGACGGAGAATAAGCTGACTCTGAGTGTAAAACCGCTTAGTCAGGACGATGTCGAGCGTCGTAATGCTGAGCGATTCGCCTATACCGGTGAGAAACTATCGCTCAATTTTCAGGACATCGATGTGCGCTCTGTCCTGCAGTTGATCGCCGATTTTACCGATCTGAATCTGGTGGCGAGTGACACTGTCGCTGGCAACATCACCCTGCGTCTGCAGAATGTGCCTTGGGATCAGGCGCTGGACCTTGTGTTGAAGACTAAAGGCCTGGATAAGCGCCAGATTGGTAATGTCTTGTTGGTGGCCCCCGCGGACGAGATCGCTGCTCGTGAGCGCCAGGAACTGGAGTCGCAGAAGCAGATTGCCGAGCTCGCTCCGCTGCGTCGCGAGCTGATTCAGGTGAACTATGCCAAGGCGACCGATATGGCCAAGCTGTTCCAGTCAGTCACCAGTGCTGACGGTGCTTCTGATGATCGCGGTTCTATCACTGTAGATGACCGAACTAACAGCATCATCGCCTATCAGACTCAGGAGCATCTGGATGAGCTGCGTCGTATCATTACTCAGCTGGATATTCCCGTGCGTCAAGTGATGATCGAGGCGCGGATTGTCGAAGCCAACGTTAATTACAATAAGGCGATTGGCGTTCGTTGGGGTGGCAGTGTTCGAAATGGACGCTGGGACGCGAGTGGTAAGGATGGTGTGCAGGCATTTGATGAGGATACTGGTCAAAGAGCTGGGTTTGTTGGCACTGACACCGTCGGTACAACAACACTCGAAGACGGTCTGGCGCGTCTGCCCTTCGTTGATATGGGGGTTGAAAATAGCACCTCGGGTATTGCGATCGGCTATCTGGGAAGCAGTGTAGTGCTGGATCTGCAGCTTTCTGCTATGGAGGCGACTGGTAACGGCGAAGTGATTTCACAGCCCAAGGTAGTGACTTCTGACAAGGAGACCGCAAAGATTCTGAAAGGTCAGGAGGTTCCTTATCAGGAGGCCAGTTCCAGCGGCGCAACCAGTACTTCGTTCAAAGAGGCTGCTCTATCCTTGGAGGTTACCCCGCAGATTACGCCGGATAATCGCATCATCATGGAGGTCAAGGTCACCAAGGACGCGCCAAATTTCCAGGCGGCCATCAATGGCGTTCCGCCTATCAACAAGAACGAGGTCAATGCCAAGGTGCTGGTCAATGATGGAGAAACCATTGTGATTGGTGGCGTTTTTGAGAATACTCAGACTAGGGCCACCGAAAAGGTGCCATTCCTTGGCGACTTGCCGTTTATCGGTAGAGTATTTCGCCGCGATATCGTACAAGACGACAAGACTGAGTTGCTGGTTTTCATCACGCCGCGCATCATGAACAACCAAGCCATTGCCGTGAACCGATGACCTAAGTGCGGAATGTAATCCTCGTTGGCCCGATGGGAGCTGGAAAGAGCACCATCGGGCGTTTGCTTGCTAAAGAACTGCGTTTGTCTTTCAAGGACTCCGACAAGGAGATCGAGCAGCGTACCGGTGCCGACATACCCTGGATATTCGATGTCGAGGGTGAGCAGGGCTTTCGTGAGCGGGAGCAGGCGGTGATCGCCGAGCTCTCGATGCAGGACGGTCTTGTGTTGGCCACCGGCGGTGGGGCGGTCATGCGCCCGGAGAATCGCCAGGCTCTGCATGCGGGGGGGCGAGTCGTCTACCTGCACGCTTCTGTGGAACAGCAGATCGACCGCACTTCGCGTGATCGCAATCGCCCGCTACTGCGCACGGCCAATCCGTCTCAGGTGCTCAGAGATCTGATGGCCATGCGTGATCCTCTATACCGAGAGGTCGCCGATATCATCATCGAGACGGATGAGCGTCCGCCGCGTATGGTGGTTCAGGAAATTCTCTCGCGTCTGGACGCCTTGTCGCCCCGTTAAAGCGCGGGGCGAACTGCGCTATCCTAGTGGCCTTTTTCTCCTGGGGGCCTCATGCAGACTCTTCACGTTGATCTCGCTGAACGCAGCTATCCCATTTATATCGGTCAGGGGTTGCTGTCTCGCCCTGCACTGCTCACGCAGCACATAGCTGGTCGGCAGGTGGCAATCGTGACCAATGAAACCGTCGCGCCGCTGTATCTGCAAGCGCTGCTGCAGGTGCTCGAAGGCTATAACGTTACCTCTGTGGTGTTACCCGACGGTGAGGCGTTCAAGAACTGGGAAACCTTGCAGCTGATCTTCGATGGCTTGCTGAGCGCCCGACATGATCGCCGCACCACTGTCGTGGCGCTTGGGGGTGGTGTGATCGGTGATATGGCGGGCTTTGCTGCAGCCTGTTATCAGCGTGGTGTCGATTTCATCCAGGTCCCGACGACCCTGCTTTCTCAGGTCGATTCCTCGGTGGGTGGCAAGACTGGCATCAATCATCCGTTGGGTAAAAACATGGTAGGTGCCTTCTACCAGCCCAAAGCCGTTGTGATCGACACGAGCAGTCTTGATACCTTGCCTGTTCGCGAGTTGTCGGCTGGCCTTGCCGAAGTCATCAAGTATGGCCTGATCTGCGATGAGCCCTTCCTGACATGGCTGGAGCAGAATATGCCGGCCTTGCGTGCGCTCGATCAGCAGGCGCTCACCTACGCTATCGAGCAATCCTGTGCGGCCAAGGCGCGTGTCGTCGGTGCTGACGAGCGTGAGTCTGGAGTGCGCGCCACCCTGAATCTGGGGCACACCTTCGGTCATGCCATTGAGACCGAGCAGGGCTATGGTGTTTGGCTGCACGGCGAGGCCGTTGCCGCCGGAACGGTGATGGCGCTGGAAATGTCCTATCGCCTGGGCTGGCTATCGGCAGCAGATCGAGACCGTGGCGTACGCCTGTTGCAGGCGGCCGGGCTGCCAGTGGTGCCGCCGCAGGATATGACGCCTGCGCAATTCCTCGAGCATATGGCAGTGGACAAGAAGGTGCTCGATGGTCAGCTGCGTCTCGTGTTGCTAAAGCGTTTGGGTGAGGCTGTAGTGACTGCCGACTACCCGCGTGAAATTCTCGACGCCACGCTGCGTAGCGATTACGCCGCGCTGGCTCAGTCGTCCAACTCTTGAAGAGTGATCCATGACCAGTTTGCATGCTGACGAAGCTTTCCTGGCGCATTACCAGTTCAGCCACGACCCCTTTACGCCACGAGTGCCTGGCTTCAAGTTCTTCCCGGCGCAGCGCAAGCCGGTATTGGGGCAGTTGCATCACCTGGCGCGCTACAGCCAGCTACTGCTGGCTGTGATCGGGCCGCAGGGTAGTGGCAAGACCCTGCTGCGCCAGGCGTTGGTTGCCAGCACCAACAAACAGGCAGTGCAGAGTGTGGTCATTGCTCAGAGCGTGGTTGGTAGCGATGCGCTGCTGCGTCAGATTGCGCAGGGGCTTTCCGTTGCGAATGCTGACGTGCGTTCGATTCTGGCGCAGGTCGGGCAGCTGGCGTTGACCGGGCAGGAAGTGTATCTGCTGATCGATGATGCCGATCAACTGGACGACTCTGCGCTGAAGAGCGTTCTGGCTCTAGCTGCCGGAAACTCCGAAGGGCGGCCTCATGTATTCCTGTTCGCCGAACATGAATTGCTCGATCGTCTTGAGGCGCTGAGTGGTGGCGAGGAGTCCTATCACGCCATCGACTTGCAGCCTTATGGTGAGGATGAAACTCGCGAGTACCTCGCTCAGCGCCTCGAAGGTGCGGGTCAGGACATCGAGGTGCTGACGGAGGAGCAGATCGAGGACATCCATCAGCGTTCAGGTGGTTGGCCGGGATTGATCAATACCGAAGCGCGAGAGCTTTTGGTTGAGCAGATGTTGGCTCAGCGCTCTGAAGGGCGTAGTGGTGGTTTCTCGTTTGCGCTGCCGAAGAAGCACATGCTTGCTCTGGGTGTTGTTGTGCTGGGGGTGGCCGCTGCTTGGTTGATGCAGGGGCGTGATTCGCGGCCTGCTGAATCACCGGCCGGTGCGTCGGTACCGCTGCAATCTACCGAGGCAGTCGCCGCTGGTGAGGGTGCTGCCGAAGTGCCGGCACCCGCTCAGAAACCTGCCATCGAGTTTGCCGGGAATAGCCAGCCATTGCCGCTGCCGCTGGTTGGTGAATCGCAGACAGTCATTCGCCAGCCGTTGGCTGAGGCTGCGGGTGAGGAGTTGGATGATTTCGAGCCGCCAGCTTCGCCTGCTCCTTCGACAGTTACCACTCCAGCGGCTCCAATCTCTGCTGCACCTGCACCTGCACCTGCACCTGCACCTGCACCTGCGCCGAAGGCGCCCGAGCCAGTTGCGGTAAAGCCACCGGTCTCGGCGCCGGCTCCGTCCCCAGGCCCTGCCAAGCCTGCAGTATCGAGCGCGGCAAGTGGCAACTGGTATGCGCAACAGCCTGCCTCGCGGTTCGCTCTGCAGGTCGCAGGGTCGCGCTCTGAGGCCAATATCCAGGCGCTGGTTCGTGAAGGTGGTAGTGAATATCGCTACTTCAAGAAGATCCACCAGGGCCAGCCGTTGTACGTGCTGACCTATGGTAGTTTCGCCAGTCGCGATGCAGCGCAGGCTGCGGTGAAGTCCCTGCCTGCCAAGCTTCAGGCGGGCAAGCCTTGGCCGCGAACGCTGGGTAGTATCCAGCAGGAGATGAGCCGCTAGTCGCCTCCCTGGCGCACGCTTCCCTCGACTGTCTTGAGGTTTAGCGCTTTCTCGAGTGTCATGTCGGGCGATTCGGCATGGCATTCGCAACGATTCGGTTCCTTATATTCAGGCGACATTCCTGTGCATAGGGACACGATGACGCGCCCTGTTTTGGTGCGCCAAGTGCACCTTAAAATACGTAATGCTCGAAAATGGTGCGTCAATAGCACTTGGTTGCAATCTTATCCTTCGTTTTGGCGGCATTAGCTTTCAAGAAAGCGACATGAAAATTGTGAGGCTCAGGGTGGCTATGTACAATGCCCTCCCCCTTTTGCCCGCGAAAGGCTGGCCCGTGTCCGCTGCTCAGGGGCCAAGTGATTGAATTAGAAAGTAAATTGCCTGACACAAAGGCAACCTGGTGAGAGTTCCCCCTATGAAAGCAGGTTTGTTCCGTCCTGATGAGTTCAAGGATAACTGCGGCTTCGGCTTGATCGCCCATATGCAAGGTGAGCCTAGTCATCACCTGCTCAAGACCGCTATTGAGGCCCTCACCTGCATGACCCACCGCGGCGGTATCAACGCCGACGGCAAGACCGGTGATGGCTGTGGCCTGTTGATCCAGAAGCCTGATCAATTCCTGCGTGCGATCGCCCAGGAGCAATTCGGCGTCGAACTGCCCGGGCAATATGCCGTGGGCATGGTGTTCTTCAATCAGGATTCGGCCAAGGCCGAAGCCGCGCGCGAGAACATGAACCGCGAAATCCTCGCGGCCGGCCTGCAACTGGTGGGCTGGCGCAAGGTGCCGATCGATACCAGCGTTCTCGGCCAGCTGGCACTGGAGCGCCTGCCGCAGATCGAGCAGGTGTTCATCGGCGGCGAAGGTCTGAGCGACCAGGAGTTCGCCATCAAGCTGTTCAGCGCCCGTCGTCGTTCCTCGGTGGCCAATGCCGACGACAGCGATCACTACATCTGCAGCTTCTCGCACAAGACCATCATCTACAAAGGCCTGATGATGCCGGCGGACCTGCAGCAGTTCTACCCGGACTTGGGTGACGAGCGTCTGCAGACCGCCATCGCGGTCTTCCACCAGCGTTTCTCCACCAACACGCTGCCGAAGTGGCCGCTGGCACAGCCTTTCCGTTATCTCGCGCACAACGGCGAGATCAACACCATCACCGGCAACCGCAACTGGGCGCAGGCTCGTCGCACCAAGTTCGCCAACGAGCAGATTCCCGATCTCGACGAACTGGGCCCGCTGGTCAACCGCGTCGGTTCCGACTCCTCGAGCATGGATAACATGCTCGAACTGATGGTCACCGGTGGTATCGATCTGTTCCGTGGCCTGCGCATGATCATTCCGCCGGCCTGGCAGAACGTCGAGACCATGGACGCCGACCTGCGCGCGTTCTACGAATACAACTCCATGCACATGGAGCCCTGGGATGGTCCGGCCGGCGTGGTACTGACCGATGGTCGCCATGCCGTGTGCCTGCTCGACCGTAACGGTCTGCGCCCGGCGCGCTGGGTCACCACCAAGAACGGCTACATCACCCTGGCGTCGGAAATCGGCGTGTGGGATTACCAGCCCGAGGACGTCATCGCCAAGGGCCGTGTCGGCCCGGGGCAGATCCTCGCCGTCGACACCGAGACCGGCCAGGTGCTGGATACCGAGTCCATCGACAGCCGCCTGAAGTCGCGCCACCCTTACAAACTGTGGCTGCGCAAGCATGCTCAGCGCATCAAGGCGACGCTGGAAGACCGCGACCATGGTTCTGCCTTCTACGACCCGGATCAGCTCAAGCAGTACATGAAGATGTTCCAGGTCACCTTCGAGGAGCGTGACCAGGTGCTGCGTCCGCTCGGCGAGCAGGGCCAGGAAGCCGTCGGCTCCATGGGCGATGACACGCCGATGGCGGTGCTCAGCCAGCGCGTGCGCTCGCCCTACGATTACTTCCGCCAGCAGTTCGCGCAGGTCACCAACCCGCCGATCGACCCGCTGCGCGAAGCGATCGTCATGTCCCTGGAAATCTGCCTGGGCGCCGAGCGCAACATCTTCAGCGAGTCGCCGGAGCACGCTACCCGAGTGATCCTCAGCAGCCCAGTGATCTCGCCGGCCAAGTGGCGCGCGCTGATGAACCTGGATCGCCCAGGCTTCGACCGTCATGTCATCGACATGAACTACGACGAGTCGCTGGGTCTGGAAGCTGCCGTGCGCAACATGGCCGACCAGGCCGAGGAAGCCGTGCGTGCCGGCAAGGTGCTGCTGGTGCTGACCGACCGTCACATCGCTCCGGGCAAGTTGCCGGCGCATGCTGCGCTGGTCACTGGTGCCGTGCATCACCGCCTGACCGAGAAAGGTCTGCGCTGCGACTGCAACATCCTGGTGGAAACTGCCACCGCGCGTGATCCGCACCACTACGCCGTGCTGCTGGGCTTCGGGGCCTCGGCGGTCTACCCGTTCCTGGCTTATGAAGTGCTGGGCGACCTGATCCGCACCGGCGAAGTGCTGGGCGATCTGTACGAAGTCTTCAAGTACTACCGCAAGGGCATCTCCAAGGGCCTGCTGAAGATCCTGTCGAAGATGGGTATCTCCACGGTCGCGTCCTACCGCGGTGCGCAACTGTTCGAGGCGGTCGGCCTGGCCGATGAGGTCACCGAACTGTGCTTCCGGGGTGTGGCCAGCCGCATCCAGGGCGCGCGTTTCGTCGATATCGAGAGCGAGCAGAAGCTGCTGGCCTTCGAGGCCTGGAACAATCGCAAGCCGATCCAGCAGGGCGGTCTGCTCAAGTTCGTCTACGGCGGCGAATACCACGCCTACAACCCGGACGTGGTACGCACGCTGCAGGAGGCCGTGCAGCAGGGCAACTACGAGAAGTACAAGGAATACTCGACGCTGGTCGACACCCGTCCGGTGTCGATGATCCGCGACCTGCTCAAGGTCAAGGAATCCGCCACGCCGATCAGCCTCGACGAAGTCGAGCCGCTGCAGTCGATCTTCAAGCGCTTCGACGCCGCCGGTATCTCCCTCGGCGCGCTGTCACCGGAGGCGCACGAGGCATTGGCCGAGGCGATGAACCGTCTGGGTGGTCGCTCCAACTCCGGTGAGGGCGGTGAAGACCCTGCCCGCTACGGCACCATCAAGAGCTCGAAGATCAAGCAGGTCGCCACCGGCCGCTTTGGCGTGACCCCGGAATACCTGGTCAACGCCGAAGTGCTGCAGATCAAAGTCGCCCAGGGCGCCAAGCCCGGTGAGGGCGGCCAGTTGCCGGGTGGTAAGGTCAACGGCCTGATCGCCCGCCTGCGCTACGCGGTGCCCGGTGTGACCCTGATCTCGCCGCCGCCGCACCACGATATCTACTCGATCGAAGACCTGGCGCAGCTGATCTATGACCTCAAGCAGGTCAACCCGAAGGCGCTGGTGTCGGTCAAGCTGGTGGCGGAAGCCGGTGTCGGCACCATCGCTGCCGGTGTGGCCAAGGCCTACGCCGACCTGATCACTATTTCCGGTTACGACGGCGGTACCGGCGCATCGCCACTGACCTCCATCCGTTATGCCGGTGCGCCGTGGGAACTGGGCCTGGCCGAGACCCACCAGACCCTGCGCGGCAACGACCTACGCGGCAAGGTGCGGGTACAGACCGACGGTGGTCTGAAGACCGGTCTGGACGTGATCAAGGCGGCCATCCTCGGCGCCGAGAGCTTCGGCTTCGGTACCGCGCCGATGGTCGCCCTGGGCTGCAAATACCTGCGCATCTGCCACCTGAACAACTGCGCCACTGGCGTGGCCACGCAGAACGACAAGCTGCGCAAGGATCACTTCATCGGCACTGTCGAGATGGTGATGAACTTCTTCACCTACGTCGCCGAGGAAACCCGCGAGTGGCTGGCCAAGCTGGGCGTGCGCAGCCTGGAAGAGCTGATCGGGCGTACCGACCTGCTCGAAGTGTTGCCGGGTGAAACCGCCAAGCAGGGCAACCTGGATCTGTCGCCGCTGCTGGCCAGCGCCCATATCCCGGCCGACAAGCCGCAGTTCTGCCAGGTGCCGAAGAACCCGCCGTTCGACGAAGGCCTGCTGGCCGAGAAGATGGTGGAAATGGCCAAGGACGCCATCGCCAACAAAACCGGTGGTGAGTACGAGCTGAATATCGGCAACTGCGACCGCTCCATCGGTGCGCGCATTTCCGGTGAGATCGCCCGCGTGCATGGCAACCAGGGCATGGTTGATGCCCCGATCACCTTCCGCTTCAAGGGCACTGCCGGGCAGAGCTTCGGCGTGTGGAACGCCGGTGGTCTGCACCTGCGCCTGGAAGGCGACGCCAACGACTACGTCGGCAAGGGCATGACTGCAGGCAAGATCGTCATCACCCCGCCCGCCGGCAGTCCGTTTGCCACCGAGGATAGCGCCATCATCGGCAACACCTGCCTGTACGGCGCTACGGGCGGCAAGCTGTTCGCTACCGGCACTGCGGGTGAGCGTTTCGCCGTGCGTAACTCCGGGGCTCATGCCGTGGTGGAAGGTACTGGCGACCACTGCTGCGAGTACATGACCGGTGGTTTCGTCTGCGTACTGGGCAAGACCGGCTACAACTTCGGCTCGGGCATGACCGGCGGCTTCGCCTACGTGCTCGACATGGACAACGGCTTCTACGACCGCGTCAACCACGAGCTGGTGGAAATCCAACGCATCAACAACGAAGCGATGGAGGCTTACCGCAGCCACCTGGAAAGCGTGCTTGCCGAGTATGTCGAGGAAACCGGTAGCGAGTGGGGCCAGAACCTGCTGGAGAACCTGGACGATTACCTGCGCAAGTTCTGGCTGGTGAAACCGAAAGCGGCCAGTCTGAAGTCGCTGCTGTCCAGCACCCGTGCCAACCCGCAATAAGAATGCGCCTGAAGTGGTTTGATGAGGTAATGCAATGACTGAACGTCTGAATAACGACTTCCAGTTCATCGAAGTCGGGCGCAAAGACCCGAAGAAGAAACTGCTGCGTCAGCGCAAGAAGGAATTCGTCGAGATCTACGACAACTTCAAGCCGGCGCAGGCTGCAGACCAGGCGCATCGCTGCTTGGGCTGCGGCAACCCGTATTGCGAGTGGAAGTGCCCGGTGCACAACTTCATTCCGAACTGGCTCAAGCTGGTGTCGGAAGGCAACATCCTGGCTGCCGCCGAACTCTCGCACCAGACCAATACCCTGCCGGAAGTCTGCGGCCGTGTGTGCCCGCAGGATCGCCTCTGCGAAGGTGCGTGCACCCTTAATGACGGCTTCGGCGCGGTGACCATCGGTTCGGTGGAGAAGTACATCACCGACACCGCCTTCGCCATGGGCTGGCGCCCGGACATGTCCAAGGTCAAACCGACCGGCAAGCGTGTCGCGGTGATCGGCGCTGGCCCGGCCGGCCTGGGCTGCGCTGACGTGCTGGTGCGCAACGGCGTGACCCCGGTGGTGTTCGACAAGAATCCGGAAATCGGTGGCCTGCTGACCTTTGGCATCCCCGAGTTCAAGCTGGAAAAGACCGTGCTCAGCCGCCGCCGTGAAGTCTTCACCGGCATGGGCATCGAGTTCCGCCTGAACACCGAGATCGGCAAGGACGTGACCATGCAGCAGTTGCTGGATGAGTACGATGCCGTGTTCATGGGCATGGGCACCTACACCTACATGAAAGGTGGCTTCCCGGGCGAAGACCTTCCGGGCGTCTATGACGCGCTGGATTTCCTCATCGCCAACGTCAATCGCAACCTCGGTTTCGAGAAGTCGCCGGAAGACTTCATCGACATGAAGGGCAAGCGCGTCGTGGTGCTGGGCGGTGGTGACACCGCGATGGACTGCAACCGCACCTCGATCCGTCAGGGCGCCAAAGCCGTGACCTGCGCCTACCGCCGTGACGAAGAGAACATGCCGGGCTCGCGCAAGGAAGTGAAGAACGCCAAGGAAGAGGGCGTGAAGTTCCTCTTCAACCGCCAGCCCATCGCCATCGTCGGCGACGGCAAGGTGGAAGGCATCAAGGTGGTCGAGACCCGTCTCGGCGAGCCGGATGCCCGTGGCCGCCGCAGCCCTGAGCCGATCCCGGGCTCCGAGGAAGTCATCCCGGCAGAAGCCGTGCTGATCGCTTTCGGCTTCCGTCCGAGCCCGGCGCCCTGGTTCGAGCAGTTCGAGATCCAGACCGACAGCCAGGGCCGCGTGGTGGCGCCCGAGCAGTCGCAGTTCAAGCACCAGACCAGCAACCCGAAGATCTTCGCTGGTGGCGACATGGTGCGCGGTTCCGATCTGGTGGTGACGGCGATCTTCGAAGGCCGCAACGCCGCCGAAGGCATCCTGGATTATCTGAACGTCTGATTCCGCGCGGTAGCGAACGAGGCCGGCTTGATGCCGGCCTCGTCGTATCTGCCCCTTTGCTGACCTGAGGCAATGGGCCGCAGGGTTATCGGCGGTAGGCTGTCTCCAGTGCTTTTATCGAGGAGATTGCCATGCTTACCACCGCCATTTTCCCATCCCGCTATGTGCAGGGGCGCAATGCGCTCGAACAGTTGGGCAGCGAGCTGGCGCGTTTCGGCAGCACGGCGCTGGCCTTGCTCGATCCCTTCGCCGACGACCATCTGGGCGCTGTTGTGGCCAGTGCCTGCGCAGGGCAGATCGACTGCCAGCGCGTGCGCTTTGCCGGAGAATGCTGCGATGAAGAGATCGCCCGGCTGCTGACCATGGCGTGCGAAAGCAAGCCACAGGTTGTGCTGGGAATGGGTGGCGGCAAGGCCTTGGATACTGCCAAAGCGCTGGCTTACGAGCTGGGCGTACCGGTGGCGATTGTGCCTACTCTGGCTTCCAGCGATGCGCCGTGCAGTGCGCTGTCGGTGATCTATACCGCGTCCGGTGAGTTCAAACGCTACCTGGTGCTGCCGCGCAACCCGGATCTGGTGCTGGTCGACAGTCAGGTGATCGCCCAGGCGCCGGCGCGCTTTCTCGTTTCCGGGATGGGCGATGCCCTGGCCACCTGGTTCGAGGCCGAGGACTGCCGCATTCGCGGCGCCGCCAACATGACCGGGCGACCTGGCCCGCGTACCGCCCATGCGCTGGCGCGGTTCTGCTACGACACCCTGCTGCAGTACGGGCCACTGGCGCTGCAGGCTTGCCGCCAACAGGTGGTGACGCCGGCGCTGGAGCATGTCATCGAGGCCAACACGCTGCTCTCCGGGCTGGGCTTCGAAAGCGGCGGCCTGGCTGCGGCGCATGCCATTCACAACGGCTTCACCGCGCTGCCTGAAACCCATCACTACTGGCATGGCGAGAAGGTCGCCTTCGGTGTGCTGAGCATGCTGATGCTGCGCGACAGCGAGCCGGCGTTGATCGACGAGGTATACGACTTCTGCATCGCCATCGGTCTGCCGGTGACCCTGGCCGATATCGGCCTGCAGGATGTCAGCGACGAAGCGTTGTTGCGCGCCGCGGAGCTGGCCTGTGCGCCGGGCGAGAGTATCCACAACGAGCCGTTCCCGGTGGACGCCCGCAGTGTACTGGCGGCCATGCGCACGGCCGACGCCGAAGGGCGCCGGCGTAAGGTCGCCTAGCCACATCTGTATCCCCTGAACCTGCGGCACGGCGTCCTACGCCGTGCCTTTTGTTGTCTGCTCTGCGACAATACGCACAATTTTTGTTCACTGTTTTCTGCTCGGAACCGCCATGACCGCTCTGAAGAACGACCGCTTCCTCCGCGCCCTGCTCAAGCAACCTGTGGACGTCACACCTGTCTGGATGATGCGCCAGGCTGGCCGTTATCTGCCGGAGTACCGCGCGACCCGAGCCAAGGCCGGCGATTTCGTGAGCCTGATGAAGAACCCGGAGCTGGCTTGCGAGGTCACCATCCAGCCGCTGGATCGCTACCCGCAGTTGGACGCGGCGATTCTGTTCTCCGACATCCTGACCATTCCCGATGCCATGGGCCAGGGCCTGTACTTCGAGACGGGCGAAGGCCCGCGTTTCAATAAGGTGGTCAGCAGCCTGGCCGATATCGAGGCACTGCCCGTGCCGGACCCGGAGAAGGATCTGGGCTACGTGATGGACGCCGTGCGCACCATCCGTCGTGAGCTCAATGGCCGCGTGCCGCTGATCGGCTTCTCCGGCAGCCCGTGGACGCTGGCCACTTACATGGTCGAAGGCGGCTCGTCGAAGGACTTCCGCAAGACCAAGGCCATGCTCTACGACAACCCGCAAGCCCTGCACGCGCTTCTCGATAAGCTGGCGCAGTCGGTCACGACTTATCTCAACGGGCAGATCCTGGCCGGTGCGCAGGCGGTACAGATCTTCGATTCCTGGGGCGGCGCGCTGTCGGCAGCGGCCTATCAGGAGTTCTCCCTGGCCTACATGAAGAAGATCGTCGATGGTCTGATCCGCGAGCACGACGGGCGTCGTGTGCCGGTGATCCTGTTCACCAAGGGCGGTGGCCTGTGGCTCGAATCCCTTGCTGACACCGGCGCCGAAGCACTGGGTCTGGACTGGACATGCGACATCGGCAGCGCCCGCGCCCGTGTCGGTGCCAAGGTTGCCTTGCAAGGCAACATGGACCCGGCGGTGCTCTACGCCAAGCCGGCGGCGATTCGTGCCGAGGTGGCGCGCATCCTGGCCGCCTATGGCGCCGGTAGCGGCCACGTGTTCAACCTTGGCCACGGCATCACCCCGGAAGTTGACCCGGCTCACGCGGGCGCCTTCTTCGAAGCCGTGCACGAGCTGTCCGCGCAGTATCACCAGTAAGGCGTCTCTAGGGCGCCAAGACCTATTCCCTGTCACTCCCGCGAAGGCGGGAGCCCAGGTGCAGCGTGCTATCTGGATGCCCGTCTAAGCGGAGTGACGGTTATTTCAGCGGCCTTCCTGGCGCTTCCCTTGGCGCCACGCGTTCCTTTTTCTTGCGCGGATGAATCAGGCGCACGCTGATCACGCTTTCCGTCGTGCCATGCTCGAACATGCTGTCGCCGGGTGTGGGTTTGCCGCCGAATAGCGACGGATTGCCGGAAAAACCGACCGGCTCCAGCGGAATGCCACGAGGGCTTAAATCCAGCTTGCCGTTACCGTTGTTGTCCTGGAACACCTGCACGGCATAGCGGCCGGGGGGAAGGTCGCTCAGGCGCAGCGGTGTTTCTGCGCTGTGCAGTTCGCGCAGGCCTGGCTGCCAGTCCTGCTGGTCTGCTGGCACCAGCGCCAGGTACAGGTTTGCCTGATCCTGTACGCCTTCCACCTCGATCAGCAGGTCGCCCGCTTGGAGCGCTTGGCAAGCGAGTAGCGGAACCAATAGGCAAAGTTGGCACAGGCGGGTTACGGTTTGAAGAATTCTCTGTGGCATAATTTGCACATTTTGCAGGGAATGCGCCGCGAATGCGTCATGTTTTAGTCGTCCACTTTTCTCAGACTGGCCAATTAGACCGCTTGGCGCAATCGGTCTGTGCGCCGTTGCGCGAGTGCGACGGCATCGAAGTGGATTTCCTTACGCTGCAACCTGCCCAGCCTTTCCCCTTTCCCTGGCCCTTTCTCGGTTTCTTTCGCATCTTCCCGGAAACCGTGCTGATGAAGCCGCAGCCGTTGCTGCCGCTGGCTGTGGACGCCGACAAGCGCTACGACCTGGTGATTCTGGCCTATCAGGTCTGGTTCCTCTCGCCCTCGTTGCCCTGCACCAGCTTTCTCGCCTCGCCCGAGGCCGCCCGTCTGCTGAAGGACACGCCGGTGGTCACGCTGATCGGTTGCCGCAACATGTGGCTGATGGCGCAGGAGAAGGTCAAGGCGCGCCCGCGGCGAGTGACCGAAGCGCTCAGATACCCTGCTGACGCAGCCATGCCTGCAGTTGCGGCAGCGGCATGGCGCCACTCTGGCGGGCGACTTCGACGCCGCCTTTGAACAGGATCAGGCTGGGAATCGAACGGATGCCCAATTGCCCGGCCAGGTTCGAGTTGGCCTCGCTGTCCAGTTTGCCCAGGCGGCAGCGCCCTTGCAGTTGTGCGGCCGCCTGCTGAAAGGTTGGCGCGAAGGCCTGGCAGGGACCGCACCAACTGGCCCAGACGTCCACCAGCAATGGCAGGTCGCCCTTCAACTGACTGGCGAAGTTGGCTTGGGTCAGGGTGATCGGCGCAGCGGGCAGCACTTCACTCTTGCAGCGACCGCAGCGTGGGGCGTCGTTCAGACGCTCGGCAGGAATACGGTTGAGCCCGTTGCAGTGCGGGCAGGGAATCAGCAGCGGATCGGACATGAGGCGAGGCTCCGTGGGGCATGTGCATTAAATGGAGCCAGCGCCTGCGGATATCAAGTCAGAGCGGGGTCAGCGGGAAGAACCAGGGGATGACCACTGTAGCGACGCCCCACAGCAGCAGGTTCAGCGGAATACCGATCTTCATGAAGTCGGTGAAGCGGTAGCCACCGGCGTTGTAGACGAAGGTGTTGGTCTGGTAACCGATGGGCGTGGCGAAGCTGGCGCTGGCGGCGAACATCACAGCGACGACGAAGGCGCGTGGGTCGACGCCCAGATGTTGAGCCATGCCAATGGCGATGGGGGTCACCAGTACGGCCACGGCATTGTTCGACAACACCTCGGTGAGGATGGACGTGAATAGGTAGATGAAGCTCAGCATCAGCAGCGGCCCGGCCCAGGGCAACCAGCCCATGACGTTCTCCACCATGAGTTTGACCAGACCCACCTTGTCCATGGCGATGCTGATGGCCAGCATGCCGAAGATCAGGCTGAGGATCTTCCAGTCCACAGCCTTGTAGGCGTCCTCCACGTCCAGGCAGCGCGTAGCCAACACGGTCACTGCGCCGATGATCGCCAGCCCTTCGATAGGCATCACACCGAAGGCCGCTAGCAGCATCACAGCGAGGGTCGAGATGATCGCGATGGGTGCCTTGTCGCGGCGGAAGGCGCGTTCCTGCACGGCGTTGAGGCTGATCAGTTCGCCGTTGTCGGCGAAGCGTTTGATCTGCGCAGGTGTGCCTTCGACCAGCATCACGTCGCCGAATTGCAGTTCGAAATCATCCAGGTTGCCCTGCACGTTCTCGTCCTGGCGGTGCACGGCGAGCACGGCGATGCCGTAACGCGCGGTGAGGTCGAGATCGCGCATTGGCCGATGGCTGTAGCGCGAGTTACGCCCGACGATGGCCTCGGCGAGGATCACGTCGTGACTGCTGATGGTCTCGAAGGCATCACCACGGTTGAAGCTCAGGTGGCCGCTCTCGCGCAGCTCCACCACATCCTTGACCTGGCCGTGCAGCACCAGGCGGTCGCCACTGGCCAGCAGGGTTTCGGCGCTGGGTTCGGTCAGCTCCTGCTCTTCACGGAACAGCTTGAGCACCTGCAGGCCGCTGCCACCGTTGAGGTGGGCTTCGTGCAAGGTCTTACCGATCATCGGCGAGTTGTGCGGCACCAGCAGTTCGGTCATGAACGTGCGCGGCAGATCAGGGCGCAACTGGCGTGACAGGGTCTCGCGCTCCGGCAGCAGGTGGCGGCCGATGGTCAGCAGATACAACATGCCAAAGGCCGCCATGACCAGGCCGACACCAGTGATTTCGAAGATACCGAAGGGCGCCATACCAGCCTTGCGTGCGACGCCGTCGACCAGAATGTTGGTCGAAGTGCCGATCATGGTCAGTGTGCCGCCGAGGATGGTGGCGTAGGACAGCGGAATCAACAACTTGGACGGCAGGGTGCCGGCGCGGCGCGCCAGAGCGATGGCCACCGGGGTGAGGATAGCCACCACTGGTGTGTTGTTGAGGCAGGCGGATACCACCAGCGCGGTGACGGTGAGGCCAGTGAGCACGCGAATCGGGCTGGTGCCGACCAGATTGCCCAGCCAATTGCCGAGGGCGTCGATGCAGCCGGTGCGCTCCAGCGCGGCGGAGAGCACGAACATGCAGGCGATGGTCACGGGGGCGGAGTTGGACAGCACGCTGAGTACTTCGCCCGGCGTCAGCAGTTGGCTGACCAGCAAGGCGGCCACGGCGATAGCGGCGACTATGTCCGGGCTCCATTTCTCGCGAACGAAGGCATACAGCACCCAGATCAGCAGGGCGCCGACAAACAGCAGGGGCAGGGAATCCCAGAACATGAACATCCTTAGATCCTGCATGTGATTCAGGTGGCTGGCGCGGCGTTTGGGCTCGCGGCGCTGGCTGACGAATCAGGGGCAGAATCTTTGCGTCGAATCTCGTGTGAGGTATCGGGCGCGCACTGGGCGGCCTGGCAGGGCGCCAAGATAGAGGGGTTCTTTTAGATAGTCTAAGAATGTTTGGGCAGATTGATATGCCTTTTCGATTTAACAGATAAGCGCAGTCGAAAGGCCGGTCAACGTCTGTGAGCTGCCGCGCAACAGGCCGGCAGCACTATCACTCACGACGAACAACTGATCTCCAGATGCTTGCCCCATTCGGGCGGACGCTCGGCATAGCGTTCGAGCCCCGGCTGCTCGTCGAACGGTCGTGACAGTACCGAATGCAGTTCGCGCACTGGGCCATAGTCGCCGCGTTCGGCGGCTTCGATGGCGTGCTGGGCGAGGTAGTTGCGCAGGATGTACTTGGGATTGACCGCGTGCATGCGCGACCGGCGTTCGCTCTGCTGCTCACCTTCCAGCTCGCAGCGAGCCAGGTAATCGCGTCCCCAGGCATCGAAGCCCGCGAGGTCGACGAAGTCATCGCGCACGACCTTGAGCGCTTCGGCGGGTGCCTGTGCGCCGAGGCGACGGAAGAACAAGGTGTAGTCGGTGGATTTACCGGCCTGCATCAGTTGCAGCAGACGTTGGATCAGCGCTTCGTCCTCTTCCTCGGCGCGGGTGAAACCCAGGCGCTTGCGCATCAGGTCGAGGTAGTGCGCCTGGTATAACGGCAGGAACAACTCCAAGGCCTCGCGCAATTGTTCGACCGCGGCGAATGGCGTCATGGCCTGAGCCAGTGCGGCGAGGTTCCAGTGGGCGATGGGCACCTGATTGCTGAAGCTGTAGCGGCCGGTATCGTCGGAGTGATTGCAGATGTGGTTGGCGTCGAAGTCGTCGAGGAAGGCGTAGGGGCCGTAGTCGAAGGTGATGCCGAGGATCGACATGTTGTCGGTGTTCATCACGCCATGGCAGAAGCCGTAGGCCTGCCAGTGGGCGATCATCGCGGCGGTGCGTTCGATCACCTCGCGCAGCAGGGCCAGCCAGGGCTCGTCCTGCTCCAGGCAGGCGGGGAAGTGGCAGGCCATGACGTGTTCGCCGAGGGTCTTAAGCTGTTCGTGCTGGCGGGTGTAGTAGAAGTATTCGAAGTGGCCGAAGCGCACGTGACTCTGCGCCAGGCGCAGCACCATCGCGGCGCTTTCCTTCTTCTCGCGCCACACTGGAGTGTCGGAGCCAGTGACGCACAGTGCGCGTGAACTGGGAATGCCGAGCGCATACAGATGTTCGCTGGCGAGAAATTCGCGGATCGACGAGCGCAGCACCGCACGACCATCGCCCATGCGCGAGTAGGGCGTCATGCCGGCGCCTTTCAGGTGCAGGTCCCAGTGCTCGCCAGCTTCGTTGAGCACTTCACCGAGCAGCAGGCCGCGACCGTCGCCAAGGCGCGGCGTGTAGCCGCCGAACTGGTGGCCGGAGTAGACCATGGCGCGCGGCTCGGCCTCTTCCCACAGTTTGTGCCCGGCAAACAGTTCGGCGAACTCGCTGCGTTGTGCTTCGTCTGGAGCCAGGTCGAGCAAAGCCATGGCCGACTCGCTCGCCACCACCAGGCGTGGTTGCTCGATAGGTTCGGGCATTACCTCGGTGGAGAAGGCATCGCCTAGGCGGGCGAAGCGGTTGTCGAAGATCAACTGGTCGAGGCTTTTCACCGGGTGGCTCCTACCTGCTCAAGGTACTGCGGGCGGTTTGGGTGGTTGCTGCACACTGGCGGCGCCAGCGGCTGCGACTCTGGCCAGGTCTTTCTGATCCAGCTTCTGCTCGCCATGCTCCAGGTTTTTCACGTACACCTCGACCTGGCGGAAGGCGATGTTGATGCCGTTCTTCGGGAACTCGCGGTCGATGAAACGATTGATCTCGTCGGTGGCCGGGTTGCGATCGCCGAGGTCGCGCACGTGGATGCGCAGTTCGTGGTCCAGCGTGCTCTCGCCGAAGTTGAGGAAGTAGACGATGGGCCCCGGCTCCTTGAGCACGCGCGGGTTTTCCTGCGCCGCCTGCAGCAGCAGCTTGCGCACCAGATCGAGATCCGAGCCATAGCCGACGCCGACCTTGAGGGTGACGCGGGTGACCGTGTCGCTCAGCGACCAGTTGATGAGTTGGCCGGTAATGAAGGTCTTGTTCGGTACGATGATTTCCTTGTGATCGAAGTCGGTAATGGTGGTGGCACGGATACGGATCTTGCTCACGGTGCCGGACAGATTGCCGATGGTCACCACGTCACCGATACGCACTGGGCGCTCGAACAGGATGATCAAACCTGAAATGAAGTTGGCGAAAATTTCCTGTAGGCCGAAACCGAGGCCGACCGACAAGGCCGCCACCAGCCACTGCAACTTGTCCCAACTGACGCCCAGCGTCGATAGCGTGGTGACGATGCCAATGGCGACCAGGGCGTAGGACAGCAAGGTGGTGGTGGCGTAGGCGCTGCCCTGTGCCAGGCGCATGCGCGACAGCACCAGCACTTCGAGCAGGCCGGGCAGGTTACGCGCCAGTGCCACGGTGATGGCGACGATGATCAGTGCACCGATCACGTCCATCAGGCTGATGGGCACCAATGTCGCGCTGTCCCCGGAGCCGCTGCTGTATTCGTAGAGAGTGACCGTGTCGAGGTAGGTGAATACGCCGATCAGATCGGCCCAGACCGCGTACAGGCAAACCAGGAAGCCGCCGAGCAGGGCCAGGCGGATCAGGCGCAGGGACTGCTGGTTGACCTGCTCGATGTCCAGAGTGGGCTCTTCCACCGGTGCTTCGCCATCTAGGCTTTCCTTGCTCTGCGCCTGGCGTTTGGCCAGGGCGCGCTGATAGGCCAGGCGCCGTGCCGCCACACTCAGGCCACGTACCAGCGTAGCTTCGACGATCAGCAGGATGATCAGCAGGTACAGGGTGTCGATCAGCCGGTCGGTGAGCTTGAGTGCGGTGTAGTAATAGCCGAAGGCGACTGCGCCGATCAGCGCCAGCGGCAGCAGGTTGAACAGCACGCCGACGCCGGTGCGCAGCCCCGAGGTGTTCTCGCGCAGTGGTGCGCTGAACAGCAGGTGGAACAGCAGCCAGGCCATCAGGGCATAGCAGCTCAGCACCACGATGATGCCGATCACGTCGCCGGCCAGGCTCGCCGGCTGGTGCTCGGCAATGCTCACCACGGCCACCAGGGCCATCACCACCAGCCCCAGGCGACGCAGGTGCTGACGGAAGAAGGCGACGTTGGCCGGTGGCCAGTGGAAGTGCAGGATGGCCACGCCATCCGGGGAGAGAATCCGGTGCAGGGTGTAGAACACCAGCCAGGCCTCGGCCATCTCGTAGAGCGCGGCGCCCAGGTAGAGGTTCTGCCCGCGTGCATCATGCAGCAGGGCGTAGCCGCACAGTGCCAGGAACAGCGTTACCGGCAACGCCAGGATGATATTGAGCCCCAGCGCCATGGGCGTGTGCAGCTGGCTGTCGTGCTTGTAATGACCTATATCGCCATGCAGCGCGCCGAGCTTGCTGAACAGGTACTGGCGCCGCCAGAGGATCAGGGCGCAAAGCAGAATCAGCGGCAGGAACACCAGCGGGCGCTCGAACAGGCCGGCGCCGAGCTCGCTGATGGCCAGGCCCCAGGGCATGTTGGCCAGTTGCTGCTCGAGACGACGCGGTGCCGATTTCAGCCAGTCCAGATCGAGTGGCTTGTTGCTGGGAATCCAGAACATCTGCTCGTCGATGGTGGCGCGTAGGCTGCTGGCCGTGTTTTCCAGCTCCTTCTGATTGAGCTGCAGCGTGATCGACTCGTTGAGCAGCGCATTCAGCGAGCGGTTGAGGCGATCGAGCAGTTCACGCCGGGTATTGAGCTGGTCGCGCAGCGCGCTGCGCAGTGCCGGCGTGACCTCCTCGCTCGGTTGGCCGCTGAGCAGATTGTCCACATAGCGGGCGGGGTCGCTGATCTCCTCACGCTGCTTGTTCAGCTCGAACTGGTAGAGGCGAATATCGGCGATCTCGTTGGCGAGTGAGCCCTCTTCGAGTTTCAGCTTCGGTAGCGCTTGCTTCTGCTGGTAGAGCACTCTCGACAGCAGCAGGCTGCCTTGCAGCACCCGAATCTGTTCATCGAGCGCCTGGTTGGCCTGGTTGAGGTTGTCCAGCTGCTGGCGGGTTTGCAGGTTCTGCTCGGTCAGTCCATTGAGGCGATCTGTCGCGCGCAGCAGGTAATCGGAGAGCTTGAGGTTGAGCGTACTTTCCCGGGCCAGCAGTTTGTCCGAGCTGGCGCGCTCGGCCTCACGCGATTGCTCGGCGACGGTCTGTTCCGATTCTGCGCGGCGGCGTTCGTTGATCAGGCTTTGCAGTGCCTGGCGTTCCTGCTCCGCACGATTGATGCGCTCCTCGAACAGGGCCCGCTGTGCGCTACCGAGGTCCTGCAGCAGGCTGTTGCCGGCCAGTTCCTGGCGGCGTAGCTGGGTTTGCGCCGCAAGCAACGAGAGCTCTGCAGTGAGTTGATTGCGGCGTTCCTGAGTCAACGCCTTGCCATCGAAGCGACCGCTCTTGAGGCCGTCGTTGATCAGCTGGCTGCGTGTCTGGTTCTGGCTGATCTCCGCCTGGGCGCGCTCCGGCCGGGTCTGTGCGGTGATCACCAGGCTGTTGGCCTCGATGATTGCCTTGTTCCATTCGCTGAGCTGAGTGGAGCGCTCGCTCAGTAGTTGCTCGAGCTGAGCGAGCGAGGTTCGTGCGTGGCGCTCGGCGATCTGCTGTTCTGGGCTGGCCTTGAGCTTGTCCAGTTCACGCTGTGCTTCGCTGATCAGGCGTGGCGCCTCGTCCAGTTGTTTGCGCAAGTCGTTGAGGCGCTGGTCGGCGGTTTGCCGGTCCCGCAGCATGCGCAGCGTTTGTTCGAGGGTCTGCTTGAGCGCCAGTTGCTCGGCTTCCGGCAGCTTGCGATCAGCCAGGCTGTCCAGGCTCTGCTGCACGCTCTCTGCCGTCGGTGGTTCTTCGGCGAACACGGGTGGGATGCCGATGAACAGGGCAAACAGAACGGCTGCTAGGGAAAGGCGCGACAGATGCATGGTCGATTGATCTACTGAGTGAACGGCAACGATGGAGAATACCTGCGGCACAACGAAGACGCGGGCCCTTGTGGCCCGCGCGTGATGCTGATGCTAGCAGAGTCCTGGCAGGTAGTTTTCAACTGCTTGCTAGAAGTGCAGCCCGGGGCCAGGGCGTGTGCCTTCTGGGAATCTGACGCCGACTTTACGCACCTTGTTCCCCTCCATGGCCGCGACCGTCCAGGTCAGGCCCTGCCATTCCACTTGGTCACCCACTACCGGTTCGCCACCGATTTCGTGAGCGATGAAGCGGCCCAGCGGCTGATTGCCCTCCACCTCATCCAGCTTGAGGCCGTAGAGCGAGGCAACCGCGCTCAGTTCGGCGTCGCCTTCCAGCACGAAATCACCGAAGAAGCGCAGGTCCTGACCCCGCTTGGGTGCCTGGCTGAACAGCTTGCCAAGGGCCGGCAGGTCGTGCTCGTGGCCGATCACGCAGAGCAGATCCCCTGCTTCCAGGCGGGTACTGCCGGAGGGGTGAAGCAGGTCACGGCCACGGAACAGCGCGGCGATACGGGTGCCCTCGGGCATTTTCAGCTCACGCAGGGCCGCGCCGATGCACCATTTCTCCGCGCCGAGTCGATAGACGAACAGCTCCCACTGGCTGGTCGGGTGCACTTCCAGGCCGGCGCGTGACACGGGGACGGGCTCTGGCGGTACGGTGACGCGCATCAGCTTGGCGGCCAGCGGCAGGCTGGTGCCCTGCAGCAGCAGGGAGATGATCACGATGAAGAACGCCACGTTGAAGAACAGCTGCGCATTGGGCAGGCCGGCCATCAGCGGGAACACCGCGAGGATGATCGGCACGGCGCCGCGCAAGCCAACCCAGGCGATGAAAATTCGCTCGCGGTCATGGAAGGCACGGAACGGCAGCAGGCCGAGGAAGATCGACAGCGGTCGCGCGAAGAGGATCATCCACAGCGCCAGGGCCAGGGCCGGCAGGGCGATGGGCAGCAGCTCGTGCGGCGTGATCAGCAGGCCGAGGACCAGGAACATGCCGATTTGCGCCAGCCAGGTGAGGCCGTCGAGCATGTGCAGAATGCCGTGGCGCGAGCGGATCGGCCGGTTGCCCAGCAACAGCCCGCACAGGTAGATGGCCAGGATGCCGCTGCCGCCCACGGCGGTGGTGATGGCGAAGATGATCAGGCCGCCGCTGACCACCAGTAGCGAGTAGAGACCCGCGGCCAGTTCCATGCGATTGACCAGCTTGAGCAGCAGCCAGCCCCCGCCCAGGCCCAGCAGGGCACCCAGGCCGAATTGCTGCACCAGTTGAATCGGCAGATCCCAGCTGAAGCCGGTCTGGCCGCTCGCGAGCATGGCGATCAGGGAAACGGTGAGGAACACCGCCATCGGGTCGTTGCTACCCGACTCGATTTCCAGCGTGGAGCTGACCCGCTCGTTGAGGCCGCGTCCGCCGAGCAGGGAGAACACCGCAGCAGCATCGGTGGAGCCGACGATGGCGCCGATCAGCAGGCCTTCCAGCAGGGTCAGGTTGAACAGCCAGGCGGCGGCCAGGCCGGTCAGGCCCGCGGTTATCACCACCCCCAACGTCGCCAATGAGAGCGAGGGCCACAGGGCCACGCGGAAGCTGGAAACCCGGGTGCGCATACCGCCGTCGAGCAGGATCACCGCCAGCGCCAGGTTGCCGACCAGGTAGGCCAGGGGATAGTTGTCGAAGACGATGCCGCCGGGGCCATCAGTGCCGGCCAACATGCCGACGCCGAGGAAGATCACCAGAATGGGTATGCCAAAACGCGTCCCGAACGCGCTGACCAGAATACTGACCGCTACCAGCAATGCGCCGATCAAGAACAGATTATTGATGGCGCTGGCATCCAACTGCGCGTACTCCTGGCTGGGAAACGTGGGGCGCCGCTATGCATGGCGCGTGCCAGGGATTCTAACCGTAGCCTTCCTACCGCTGTCAAAAAGGTTATTACATTTTTCTAAATGGCCCCGAAGCGCCCCGCGCTGGATCGCCCGGGGCCTTTGGCTCAGTTTCAGAACCAGGTGTCCTGCATGCCCAGGCAGGTATCGTCGCGGGCTTCGAGAATGGCCAGGTCGTGATGGCAGCTTGGCACTTCCCAGGTCAGAAAGTAGCGCGCGGCTTGCAGCTTGCCGCGGTAGAAGGCCTGCTCGTCGGCATTGTCCGTGCGGGCCAGGCCCTGCTCGGCGCGAATCGCCTGCTCCAGCCAGCGCCAGCCGATCACCATGTGACCGAACACCTTCAGGTACAGCGCCGAGTTGGCCAGCGCCTGGGTGATCTTGCCGCTCATCAGATCGCCCAGCAGCGCCAGGGTCACCGCCTGCAGGCGAGCCAGCAATTGCTCCAACGGCTGGCGCAGGGCAGTGAGCGATTCGTGCTCGCTGGCGCGCTGGCAGCAGTCGTTGATCAGCTTGAGCAGTTGCTTGAGCGCGGCGCCGCCGTTCTGCGAGACCTTGCGCCCGAGCAGATCGAGCGACTGGATGCCGTGGGTACCCTCGTGAATCGGGTTGAGGCGGTTGTCGCGGTAGTACTGCTCCACCGGGTATTCACGGGTGTAGCCGTGGCCGCCGAGGATCTGGATGGCCATCTCGTTGGCCTTGAGGCAGAACTCCGACGGCCAGGATTTGACGATGGGCGTGAGCAGGTCGAGCAGTTCCAGGGCGCGGGTGCGCTCTTCGGCGGTTTCCAGTGTGTGGGTATCGTCGAACAGCCGTGCGGCATACAGACCGAGGTCGAAGGCGCCTTCGACGTAGGCCTTCTGCGTCAGCAGCATGCGGCGTACGTCGGCGTGCTCGACGATGGAAATCTGCGGGCTGCTCGGGTCCTTGCCGTCCGGCTGGCGGCCCTGCGGGCGGTTGCGCGCATAGTCCAGCGAATAGAGGTAGCCGGCGTAGCCGAGCATGATCGCGCCCATGCCGACGCCGATGCGCGCCTCGTTCATCATCTGGAACATATAGGACAGGCCAGCATGCGGCTTGCCCACCAGGTAGCCGACGCACTCGCCGTTGTCGCCGAAATTGAGCGCAGTGGAAGTGGTGCCGCGCCAGCCCATCTTGTGGAACAGGCCGGCCAGGGTCACGTCGTTGCGCTTGCCCAGGCTGCCGTCGTCATTGACGTGGAACTTGGGCACCAGGAACAGGCTGATGCCCTTCACCCCGGGCGGTGCGTCCGGCAGCTTGGCCAGCACCATGTGCACGATGTTCTCGGAGATCGGCTGGTCGCCGCCGGAGATGAAGATCTTGTTGCCCTTGAGGCGGTAGCTGCCATCGGCGTGTGGTTCGGCCTTGGTGCGAATGTCCGAGAGCGAAGAGCCGGCGTGCGGCTCGGTCAGCGCCATGGTGCCGAAGAAGCGGCCATCGATGATCGGCTGCAGGTAGCGGTCTTTTTGCTCTTGATTGCCGAAGGCCTCGATCAGGTTGGCCACGCCCATGGTCAGCATCGAATAGGAGCTGGTGGCGATGTTGGCCGACTGGAAATGGGCGAAGCAGGCCTGCGACAGCAGGTTGGGCAGTTGCATGCCGCCATGCTCGAAATCGCGGGTGGCGTTGAGAAAGCCGGCTTCGTGGAAGGCCCGCAGGGCCGGTTCGACTTCCGGGATCAGCACCGCGGCGCCATCGACGTACTGCGGTTCGTGCTCGTCGTTCTTGCGGTTGTGCGGGGCGAACAGCTCTTCGGAAATGCCGCGCGCGGTGCTGATCGCCGCATCGAAGGTTTCACGGTTGTGATCGGCGAAGCGCGGACGCTGAGTCAGGGCTTCGGCGTCGAGCACCTCATAGAGTTCGAACGCCAGGTTGCGGGAGCTGAGCAGGGTCTCGGACATGGAACGGGCCTCCAGATGATCGACCGAGTCTAGGCAGTCAGTCGCCCAGCTGCCCAGCATCATCAGTGGCGGTGATAAAGCACCACACCACCTTGCCAGCCCGGGATCGTAGGAGCGGCTTCAGCCGCGATGTGCTTCGAAGCCCCGTCCCAGCTCATGGGTCAGCTCTGCAGCCGGCATCACTCTACAATTGGCGACATTCTGTCCCGCCCAGAGCGGTGAAAAGTCGCCGCTGCCCTGCGCTTCGGCCGCCGCGCGCAACGGTGCGATGGCCGCAGTGGCCAGGGGGAAGGCGGGCGCCTGCGTGCTCAGCGGCCCCAGCTCGCGCATCAGGCGATTGACGATGCCGCGCGCCGGGCGCCCACTGAACAGGTTGGTCAGCGCCGTGTGGCGCGCCGCCGGGCTCTGCAGCGCCGCGCGGTGCAGGACGCTGGTCGTGGCTTCCGGGCACAGTAAATAAGCGCTACCAACCTGCACACCTGCTGCGCCGAGGGCCATGGCAGCGGCCACGCCACGGGCATCGCTGATGCCGCCGGCGGCGATCACCGGCACCGACAGTGCATCCACCAGCTGCGGTAACAGGGCGAAGGTGCCGAGCTGGCGGCTCAGGTCGAAATCGAGAAAGTGCCCGCGATGGCCGCCGGCTTCCAGGCCCTGGGCGATCACCGCATCGACGCCACGTTCCTGTAGCCACAGCGCTTCGTCCAGGGTGGTGGCGCTGGAGAGGATCTTGGCCCCGCTACGGCGCACTCGCTCCAGCAGGTCAGGCTGCGGCAGGCCGAAGTGGAAGCTGACCACCGCAGGGCGAAACTCCTCCACCAGTGCGGCCGCTTCGTCGTTGAACGGCAGGCGCCCAGGCCCGCTGGAAATGTTGGCCGGGTCGACGCCCAGCTCGTCGTAGTAGGGCGCCAGCGCTTGGCGCCAGCCAGCCTCGCGGGCCGCGTCTGGCTCGGGCGGCACATGGCTGAAGAAGTTCAGATTGAACGGGCGCTCGGTCAGCTCGCGCATCGCTTGCAGCTCCTGGCGCAGGGCGGCCGCTGTGAGCATCGCGCAGGGAATCGAGCCGAGGCCGCCGGCCAGACATACGGCGGCAGCCAGGCGGTGATCCTGCGAACCGGCCATTGGCGCCTGGATCAGGGGAAGTTCGCTGCCGAGCAGCTTTTGCAGGGGCATGGCGGGGTTCTCGCTGTCCATGGAGGAGCGGGCAGCCTAGGCCTTGAAGGTGCACTGGAGCAAGCCGCGATGCGAGTTGTCGGCGGCCTGTTAAACTGCGCGCCTGATTCGAGGACTCCTGCATGAACTACCGCCACGCCTTCCATGCCGGCAACCACGCCGATGTGTTCAAGCACCTGGTGCTGACCCGCCTGATCGCCCTGCTGTCGCGCAAGGAGGCGCCCTTCGCCTACCTCGACAGCCACGCTGGCATTGGCCTCTACGACCTGCGGGGCGACCAGGCCAGCCGTACCGGCGAATATCAGGAGGGTATCGCGCGTCTGTGGCAGGCCACGCGACTGCCGGATGCGGTGCAAGCCTACCTGGAGGTGGTGCGAGCGATGAACCCGAATGGCGAATTGCGCTATTACCCCGGTTCGCCAGAGCTGGCACGCCTGTTGACTCGAGAGCAGGACGCTCTGCAGCTCAACGAGAAGCACCCCGAGGATGGCCGTCTGCTCAAGGACAACATGCGCGGCGACCGCCGCGTCGCTGTGCACCTGGGTGAGGGCTGGCACGTGCCGCGCGCGCTGATGCCGACGCGGGAGAAGCGCGTGCTGCTGCTGATCGATCCGCCGTTCGAGAAGGCTGACGAGCTGCAACGCTGCGTCGAGGCCTTGAACGAAGCGCATGGGCGCATGCGTCAGGCCATCGTGGCGATCTGGTACCCGATCAAGGACGAGCGCCAGTTGGCGCGCTTCTACCGCGATCTGGGCAAGAGCGCCGCGCCCAAGTTGTTGCGCGCCGAGCTTTACGTGCACGCGCCGGACGATGCCACGCGTCTGAGCGGCTCGGGCCTGGTGATCAGTAACCCGCCATGGGCTCTGGAAGATGAACTCAGGCAGCTTCTACCCTGGCTGGCCGATGTGCTTGGCCAGAGTCAAGGCGGCTGGCGCCTGGATTGGTTGATAGAAGAAGCGCCAAGCGGCAAGTCCTAAGCGCGCAGCCCGGATGAAGTCCGGGAGCCGTGGCCCCCGATCCCCGGATTGCATCCGGGCTACAAGGGGCTCAAGCGGGTTTGTGGTTGGGCTCGATGTGGTAGCTCAGGTTGCGCCGCGGGCTGAGGTATTCCAGTACCTCCAGCGGTAGCTGCGAGGGGCGCAGGCTGCGGGCGATGGCGAGCTTCGGCTCCTGGGCGAGATCGACGATCAGGGCTTCCTGCTTGGGCGTGTCGGCGTCGTAGAGAATCAGCGTTGGTTTCAACGCCTGAGTCGGGTTCATGCCCAGCACCAGCGCGTAGCGCTCATCTTCCAGTTGCACCAGGCTGCCTGGCGGGTAGATGCCCATGACGCGAACGAAGGCCTTCAGCGCCACCTCGTCGAAGCGCTCGCGCTGCTGCTTGAACATCAGTGCCAGGGCTTCGTGTGGGCTCAGGGCCTGGCGCGGGTCGAGCGGGTTGCACAGCCCGTCGAAATGATTGGTGATCGCCACCAGACGACTCAGGCGACCGATAGCGGCCTCGCGCAGCCCACGCGGATAGCCGCTGCCATCACAGTGCTCGTGATGTTCATGGATGATGCGCAGCACCTCGTCATCGAGCATCAGTTTCTGCCCCATGCGCAGGCCGAAGTCGGTGTGCATCTGCAGCAGTTGCTGCTCCGGGCGGCTCAAGGGTTCGGGCTTGAGCAGCACCTTGCTCGGCACTTCCAGCTTGCCGATATCGTGCAACAGGGCGCCGAGGCCGAGGCTATGACAGGCCTCGCTGTCGAGTCCGAGCTGGCGCCCGAGCAGCAGGGACAACACGGTGACGTTGAGGGCATGGAAGTAACTGTCCTCGGCCGCCTTGCCAGTGATGCCATGCAGCACCACGCCGGGTGCCCCGAGCAGGGTCTCGACCATCTCGCCGACGATGGCCCCGGCCTGGCGCATGGCGTCTTCCGGGCGGCTGCGCAGGGTCTGGTTGAGCGTCTTGATGCGTTGGCTGGCCTCGATGAAGCGGCGATCCACCTCGGCCAGGCGGCTGCGCAGGTGACGCAGTTTCTCCACGCGCTCCTGGCGTGCCTGACTCTCCGGGTCGACCGGCGGTTCTTCGACAGGAGGGGCGGTGACGCTGTCGGCGAGAGAAGGGGGCGGGCAGTCGCTACGCGCTGGGTCATAGCGCAGCTGCTTCAGGTTGAGCGCGCGCAAGGCGCGAATCTGCGCTTCGTCCTTGATCTTGAAGTTGCTGAAGGCGAAATCATGCTCCCACCAGCTCAGGTCCAGATGAACGTAGAGGCCGACGCAAAGCTGATCGGGGGTGATGGTGGGCAGAGGGGCGGGCATGCCGGGCTCGTCGGTCGATGGCTATTTGCCCGCAGTTTAGACCGGCTGATGGCCTGAGGACATTAGTTGTTCAGGCCATCACGTCGATGCTGTTGCCCAGGTTGGGCGGGTTGCTGGGGGCGCTGACCGGCGCAGCTGACTGCACCAGCCCGGTGATGTTGGCGGCCTGCAGCTCCAGGGTCTTGCGCAGCAGCAGAAGCGACATCTGCGCGGAGATTTGCGCCGATGCCTGACTCGATACCTGGCTGGAAATGCTGCTCAGCTCCACGACCCGTTACCCCGTGCTCAAGATTCAGGGGGTAGACATACGCCTGTTCCGCCCAGGCCGCAATAGCCGCCCGGATTCTTCGCCAGGTATTGCTGGTGATAGGTCTCGGCGTAGTAGAAGGTCGGCGCCTCGGCGATTTCAGTGGTGATGCTGCCCACTCCGGCCTTGTCCAGCTCAGCCTGGAAGCGTGCCTGGCTGGCTTTGGCGGCGCTCAGTTGAGCTTCGTCCTGGCAGTAGATCGCCGAGCGGTACTGGGTGCCCTGGTCGTTGCCCTGGCGCATGCCCTGGGTCGGGTTGTGCACTTCCCAGAACACCTTGAGCAGCGCTTCGAAGCTGGTCTGCTGCGGATCGAACACGACCAGTACCACTTCGGTGTGTCCGGTCAGGCCAGAGCAGACTTCCTCGTAGGTAGGGTTGGGCGTGAGGCCGCCGGCATAGCCGACCGCCGTGCTGAACACACCGGGCTGTTGCCAGAAGCGTCGTTCGGCGCCCCAGAAACAACCGAGGCCGAACACCGCCTGTTGCAGACCGGCGGGGAAGGGCGCCTTGATCGGGTTGCCGTTGACATAGTGAGTGTCTGCCACGGGCATCGCCTCTGCGCGGCCGGGCAGGGCCTGCTCGGCAGTCGGCAGGACATCCTTGTTAACGAGAATCTGGGAACGCAGAACCATGGCGGTCTCCTGGAAGTGGGTGGGTAGTGGACTACGCGCAGTGCGGCGTATTACGTCCGTTGGTCGGCCTGTGGCCGACAGGGGTAGCGGCGCAGACTGTCGATCAGTTCGCGGCCAGGAATCGGTTTGTCGAACAGGTAGCCTTGGCCGACGTCGCATCGCTGACGGCGCAGGAACGCGAGCTGGGCGCCGGTCTCGATGCCTTCTGCGACCACCTTGAGCTTGAGGTTGTGGGCCATGGCGATCACCGCCGAGGTGATCTCCATGTCGTCCTGGTTGTCGGGAATGTCCTTGATGAAGCTGCGATCGATCTTGATCACGTCGATGGGGAATTTCTTCAGGTAGCTGAGCGAGGAATAACCGGTGCCGAAGTCGTCCATGGCCAGGGTCAGGCCCAGGCTCTTGAGGCGGCCGAGCTGGTGGCGGGTGTCCTCGGTGGCTTCCAGCAGCAGGCTCTCGGTCAGCTCCAGCTCCAGCAGGCGCGGGTCGAGCTGTTCTTCATGCAGGATGGCGGCGATGGAGCCGACCAGATCTGGGTCGGAGAACTGTTTGGGCGACAGATTGATCGCCACCTGCAGTTCGCCCATGCCGATGGCGGCGATCTGCTTGCTCATGCGACAGGCCTGGCGTACCACCCATTTGCCAATGGGAATGATCAGGCCGGTTTCCTCGGCGACGCTGATGAACTGGTCAGGGCGGATCATGCCCTTCTCCGGGTGGTGCCAGCGCAGCAGCGCCTCCATGCCCAGCAGCTGGCCGTTTTTCAGGCACAGCTTGGGCTGGTAGAACACCTCCAGCTCACTCTGGGTCAGGGCTCGGCGCAGGTTGTTCTCGACGAACAGCTTGTAGTTGGCCTCGGCATTGAGCTCTTCGGTGAACAGCTGCACCTGATGCTTGCCGTTGGCCTTGGCCTTGTGCAGGGCCAGGCCGGCGTGCTTCATCAGCGTCTGTGGGTCGTCGCCGTGTTGCGGAGCCAGGGCCAGGCCGAGCGAGCCGGTGATGCTGATCAACTGGTTATCGACGAACAGCGGCTTGTCCAGGGTCTGCAGCACCTGATGAGCGACACGCAGGCCCGCGTCCTGATCGCAACCGTCGAGCAGGATGGCGAATTCGTTGCTGGCAAAGCGTGCCAGGGTGCCTTTGGCGCCGAGGCTGTTGCGCAGGCGTCGGGCCAGGGCCGAAAGCAGCTTGTCGCCGGTCTGGTGGCCGAGGCTGTCGTTGATCCGCTTGAAGTTGTCGATATCCACCAGCAGCAGGACGAGCGGCTGCTGCGTATTGTCAGCGAAGCGCTGCTCGAGGCTGCGGATGAACGAGGGGCGATTGCCCAGGTTGGTCAGGTTGTCGGTATAGGCCAGGCGCTCGATGCGTTGCTGGGCTAGCTTGGCTTCGGTGACGTCTTCGTAAATGCCGATGTAGTGGGTCAGCTCGCCATCGTCGCCATACACCTTGGATATCGACAGATGGCCCCAATAGGGGTCCAGGTTCTTGCGCCGGCTGCGGAACTCGCCCTGCCAACTGCTGTGCTCGGCGAGGCTGGAACGGGCATCGAACAGCAGGTCGCTGAGGTTGGCCAGGGCGGGCAGTTCGGAGAGGCGATGGCCGCAGACCTCGTCGCTGCTGTACAGGGTGATGGCCGTGAAGCTGGGGTTGACGTACTCCACCCGGCCGTCGCGGTCGACCAGCAGAAAGGCGCTGGCGCTCTGTTCGACGGCGCGCTGGAACAGATGCAGGGCGTTGGTGGCGCTGCGTTTCTGCTGATTGATCAGCACCTGGGCGAACTGATCGGCCAGCTCGCCGGCGAAGGCGATCTCGTCGGCCTGCCAGGTGCGTGGGCCGCCGATATGCTCCAGGCAGAGTACGCCGACCACTTCGCCTTCGATGCGTATGCTGGCGTCGAGCATCGAGCAGATGCCCTGCGGCTGCAGGTAGCTGGCGGCCAGTTCGCAGGTGCGCGGATCGCGCTGGGCGTCGTGTGCGTCGATGGCGCGGCCGCTGTGCAGCGCTTGCAGATACTGCGGGACGTTACGCGCGTTTAGCGGCGGCAGTTGTTCGTGCTGGTCGAGGTCGCGGCGGTACAGCGACACGGAATCCAGGTGATGATTGCCCAGCTTCCAGATGCCTGCGCGAGCGACACCGTAGACCTCGCAGGCGGCCTGGGTGATCAGTTCGGCCGCTTCCCGCTGCGGGTCGCTGGAGGCGTAGCGCTGGCGCGCCAGGCGCACGATCAGTTGCTGCTGGGTGCGTGAACGGGCGAGGTGTTGCAGGTGGTCATTCTGGGTGCGCTGATATTGCTGCAGCGAGCTGCGCAGTTGCTGATTCTGCGTGTGCAGTTCCTGTTCGGCAGGGGCGTACTGATCGAGGCTCTCGTCCGCCACCAGCAGGTAGCCACGCAGCAACTGGCGGTTGCGCTGTTTGAAGGGTTCGCCCATCTCCAGCAGGGTCAGCGCGCCCTGTGGTGTATGCAGGGTGTAGCGCACCAGGTAATGCGGACCTTGCAGCAGTTGCTGCTGGATGGTGTCGTGCAGACGGTAGCGCGCCTCTGGCTCCATCAGACTGGCGTAGGGGGCGTCCACCAGCGCGCAGAGATCGCTGGCGCTGATACCCAACTGACGTTCGCAGGCCGGGTCGAGAAACAGCAGTGCCCAGCTTGGCTCGTTCAAGCGCTCGAAACGCAACATGCCGAGCCGCGAGGGCACTGGCAACTGCGTCACAACCTCGGCTGCCGAGCGTGCGCTGGCATCGGGATGGCTTTTCATTGGGCGGTGGGCTTCCAGTATGCTGACCAGGCGAGGCATCCGTTCTCAGTACAGGGTCGCTGCTGCCAGAAGGCGCAGCGGCACGGACGGAGGCTAGGGCTCAGGCCTACTTCACTATAGCGTTCGGCAAGGGTGCATCATGCAAGCGAGACTGACAAGAAAACTCATGGCCTTGGTGCTTGGCGGAGCACTTTTTACGGCCATACCCGCGGTTGCCAGCGCCGAGGACACGGCGATATTGCGGGGCGACGAGCAGGCGGCTTATCTGGACGGGCTCAAGCGTCTTTATCTGGCCGATAACGAGCGCAATGCGTTGCTCGCGCACAGCAACGCATTGCTGGAAACCTACGCCCTGCGCGCTGGCTACCAGGTTGGCCAGGCGCAGCGGCAGGATCTGCTGTACCGCTTGAATGTCGGCAATGCCGGCGAGCTTATCCTGCGCGAGGAGAGCCGTGGCGCGCAGGGCACCGCCATCTCGGTGCGCAATCAGCGTGTTGCGGTGTTCGGTATCGATCCGTTCATCCGCTACGAGTGTCCGACCGGCGGTATCCGCTGTGTGCTGTTCAATCCGGCTGATGGCAGTCCGTTGCTGAGCATCGTGCGTGACCACCAGGGGGCTGGTGAGTTGGCCAAGGCGTTGAGCTTTCTGATTCGCAACGTGCAGAAAGGATAAGGCAGCCACAAGCCACACGCTCGCACCGGCGCGGCGTTCCTCCGTGGATTGTGCGTGGCGCCCCTGATTAGCTTTTGCTTGGAGCCTGTACCTCGACGCTTGCCACTGAATAAAAAAACCCCGCCTGGATGGGCGGGGTTGAGGAGACGAGCGTGGCGTGCTCGAAACGATTTACAGCAGGATGGTGCGGATATCGGCCAGCAGCTGCGACAGACGCTGAGTGAAGCGTGCGGCGGCAGCACCGTTGATCACTCGGTGATCGTAGGACAGCGACAGCGGCAGCATCAGCTTGGGCTGGAAGGCCTTGCCATCCCACACCGGCTGCATGGTCGCCTTGCTGACACCAAGGATCGCCACTTCCGGCGCGTTGACGATCGGCGTGAAGCCGGTGCCGCCAATGTGGCCGAGGCTGGAGATGGTGAAGCAGGCGCCCTGCATGTCATCAGCCGAGAGCTTCTTGGTGCGCGCTTTTTCCGCCAGGGCGGCGGCCTCAGCCGCAAGCTGCAGCAGGCTCTTCTGATCGACGTTCTTGATCACCGGCACCAGCAGACCGTCCGGCGTATCGACGGCGAAGCCGATATGCACGTACTTCTTGCGGATGATCGCCTTGCCGCTCGGGGCCAGCGAACTGTTGAAGTCCGGCAGTTCCTTGAGCAGGTGGGCGCAGGCTTTGAGCAGCAGCGGCAGCACGGTCAGCTTGACGCCGGCCTTCTCGGCCACGGCCTTCTGCGCGACACGGAAGGCTTCCAGGTCGGTGATGTCGGCCGAGTCGAACTGAGTCACGTGCGGCACGTTGAGCCAGCTGCGATGCAGGTTGGCGGCGCCGACCTGCATCAGGCGGGTCATCGGCACTTCTTCGATTTCACCGAACTTGCTGAAGTCCACGGTCGGGATCGGCGGGATGCCGGCGCCGCCAGTGGCAGCGGCTGCAGTCGCCTGCGGTGCGGCCTTGGCCTTGTGCATCATCGCCTTGACGTACACCTGCACGTCTTCCTTGAGGATGCGACCTTTCGGGCCGGTACCGGCGATATCCGCCAGTTCCACGCCGAAATCACGGGCCAGCTGACGCACGGCGGGGCCGGCATGCACCTTGGCGCCATCACGCTTGGGCGCGTTGGCGACTTCGGCAGCTGCAGCCGACAGTGAGGCAATGGCGCGGACTTCTGCGGCCACTTCCGGGGCGGCGCCTTCCGGTACGCGGTGCACTTCCTGGCTGGCTTGCGCCGGCGCAGCGGCCGGTGCAGCACCCGCCACCTTGAGTTTGAGAATCAGGTCGCCGGTGCCAACTTCGGCGTCCAGCTTGACCAGCACTTCTTCCACCACGCCGGCAGCCGGCGAAGGGATTTCCATGGAGGCCTTGTCGGACTCCAGGGTGATCAGCGACTGGTCGGCTTCGATTGTGTCACCGGCCTTGACCATGACCTCGATGACCTTGACCTTGCCATCGGTGCCGATGTCCGGCACGTGCACGTCCTGTACCGAAGCAGCAGCCGGGGCTGCGGCAGCGGGGGCAGGTGCGGCGGCGGGCGCAGCAGCGGGTGCTGCGGCTTGAGCCGGCGCAGTGCTGCTGGTTGCACTGCCAGCAGTACGCAGCTTGAGGATCAGGTCGCCAGTGCCGACTTCGGCATCCAGTTTGACCAGCACTTCTTCCACCACGCCGGCAGCCGGCGAAGGGATTTCCATGGAGGCCTTGTCGGACTCCAGGGTGATCAGCGACTGGTCGGCTTCGATGGTGTCACCGGCCTTGACCATGACTTCGATGACCTTGACCTTGCCATCGGTGCCGATGTCCGGCACGTGCACGTCCTGCACGCTGCTGCTGGTTGCAGCGGCGGGCGCGGCAGCCGGAGCGGCCGCTTGTGGTGCAGCAGCGGGTGCTGCTTCGGCTTTCGGCGCAGGCGCCGCTTCGGCGGCACCTTCGACTTCCAGCACCAGCAGTTCGTCGCCTTCTTTCAGGCGGTCACCGATCTTGACCTTGATTTCCTTGATCACGCCGGCTTTGGGCGAGGGCACTTCCATGGAGGCCTTGTCGGACTCCAGGGTCAGTACGCTCTGGTCGGCTTCGATACGGTCGCCGACCTTTACCAGCAGTTCAATCACCTCGCCTTCACCGCCGAGGTCGGGTACGCGAATCAATTCACTCATCGCTACGCTCCTTAGCAGTCCAGGGGGTTGGCTTTGTCGGCGTCGATACCGAACTTGGCGATGGCATCAGCCAGCACCTTGGCTTCGATCTCGCCACGGTCGACCAGGGCTTCAAGGGCGGCCAGCACGACCCAGTTGCGATCCACTTCGAAGAAGTGACGCAGCTGCTTGCGGCTGTCGCTGCGGCCGAAGCCGTCGGTGCCCAGGACCTTGTATTCCTTGCTCGGCACCCACTGACGAACCTGCTCGGCGAACAGCTTCATGTAGTCGGTGGACGCGATGACCGGGCCCTTGCGGCCGCTCAGGCACTGCTCGATGTAGGTCTGCTTGGGCTTCTGGCCCGGGTGCAGACGGTTGCTGCGCTCTACGGCCAGGCCGTCGCGACGCAGTTCGTTGAAGCTGGTGACGCTCCACACATCGGCGCCGATGTTGAACTCGTCACGCAGGATCTTCGCTGCTTCGACGACTTCACGCAGGATGGTGCCGGAACCCAGCAGCTGCACGTGGTGCGCGGCTTCCTTCTTGTCTTCCTCGAGCAGGTACATGCCCTTGATGATGCCGTCTTCCACGCCTTGCGGCATGGCCGGCTGCTGGTACGACTCGTTCATCACGGTGATGTAGTAGAAGATGTCCTGCTGCTCTTCGGTCATCTGACGAATACCTTCGCGGATGATCACGGCGAGCTCGTAGCCGTAGGTCGGGTCGTAGGTGCGGCAGTTGGGGATGGTCGCTGCCAGCATGTGGCTGTGACCGTCTTCGTGCTGCAGGCCTTCACCGTTGAGGGTGGTACGGCCGGCGGTACCGCCGATCAGGAAACCACGGGTGCGGCTGTCGCCAGCGGCCCAGGCCAGGTCACCGATACGCTGGAAGCCGAACATCGAGTAGAAGATGTAGAACGGCAGCATCGGCTGGTTGTGGCAGGAGTACGAAGTACCAGCGGCGATGAAGGAGCTCATGGCGCCGGCTTCGTTGATGCCTTCCTCGAGGATCTGACCTTTCTTGTCCTCTTTGTAGAACATCACTTGGTCTTTATCGACCGGCTCGTACAGCTGGCCGACCGAGGAGTAGATGCCGAGCTGACGGAACATGCCTTCCATACCGAAGGTACGGGCTTCGTCCGGGATGATCGGGACGATGCGCTGGCCGAGTTCCTTGTCCTTGACCAGCTGCGCGAGGATGCGCACGAAAGCCATGGTGGTGGAGATTTCGCGGTCGCCCGAGCCGTCGAGGATGGCCTTGAGGGTATCCAGCGGCGGGGTCGGGATGCTGAAGCTCTGCTGGCGACGCTGCGGTACGAAGCCACCCAGCGCGTTGCGGCGCTCGTGCAGGTACTTGTACTCGGGGCTGCCTGGCTCCGGCTTGACGAAGGGCAGGTTTTCCAGCTCCTCGTCCTTGACCGGGATATCGAAGCGGTCGCGGAACTGACGCAGGCTGTCGACATCGACCTTCTTGGTGTTGTGCGCGGTGTTCTTCGCTTCACCGGCGCCGGTACCGTAGCCCTTGATTGTCTTGGCCAGGATCACGGTCGGCTGGCCGCTGTGGTTCACGGCCTGGTGGTAGGCCGCGTAGACCTTGTACGGGTCGTGGCCGCCACGGTTGAGCTTCCAGATCTCGTCGTCGGAGAGATCCTTGACCATCTCCTTGAGCTCCGGGGTGTTGAAGAAGTTTTCGCGAACGTAGGCGCCGTCTTTGGCCTTGTAGTTCTGGTATTCACCGTCGACCACTTCGTCCATGCGGCGCTGCAGGGCACCGTCCTTGTCCTTGGCGAACAGTGGATCCCAGAAGCGACCCCAGACCACTTTGTTGACGTTCCACTGGGCACCGCGGAATACGCCTTCGAGTTCCTGGATGATCTTGCCGTTACCGCGTACCGGGCCGTCGAGGCGCTGCAGGTTGCAGTTGATGACGAAGATCAGGTTGTCCAGCTTCTCGCGGCCGGCCAGGGAGATGGCACCGAGGGATTCCGGCTCGTCGCACTCGCCGTCGCCCATGAAGCACCAGACTTTCTGCTTGCCGGCCGGGATGAAGCCGCGCGCTTCCAGGTACTTCATGAAGCGCGCCTGGTAGATCGCCTGGATCGGGCCCAGCCCCATGGAAACGGTGGGGAACTGCCAGAAGTCCGGCATCAGCCAGGGGTGCGGGTAGGACGACAGACCTTTGCCGTCCACTTCGCGGCGGAAGTTCTTCATCTGGTCTTCGCTGATGCGACCTTCCATGAAGGCGCGGGCGTAGACGCCGGGGCTGGCGTGGCCCTGATAGAACACCAGGTCGCCGCCGTGTTCTTCGGTCGGGGCCTGGAAGAAGTAGTTGAAACCGATGTCGTACAGCGTCGCGGAGGAGGCGAAGCTGGAAATGTGGCCGCCCAGATCCGGGTCGTCCAGGTTGGTGCGCATCACCATGGCCAGGGCGTTCCAGCGCACCAGCGAGCGGATACGGCGTTCCATGAACAGGTCGCCGGGCATGCGAGCTTCATGGGTTACCGGGATGCTGTTGCGGTAAGGCGTGGTGATCGCGTAGGGCAGTTGCGCACCGCTGCGGGTGGCCAACTCGCCCAGACGGGTCATCAGGTAATGGGCACGGTCTTCACCCTCACGGTCGAGGACGGATTCAAGGGCGTCCAGCCATTCCTGGGTTTCGATCGGATCGAGGTCTTGCATGGCTTGCTCCAGGGCGGAAAGGCTTCCAGAATCGGATGCCAGTTGGATCTCACCGGCTTTTTGGGCGGGCGAGTTGAAATTCTTGGATTTACCGGGGGTAGGACCGGCCGCGTGTAGTTTTACTACATTTCGACGACGGATTCAGCCCTCTGGATACAATTCTTTCGTAGTAAAACTACAATCTGCGGCACCGCCGGCCGCGCGTGCCCCGCTGGAGCGGGGCTGCGGGCGATTGCACCGTGCGTCCGGCAGTCCGCCAAAAGGATAGACCATGAGCCTGCCGTTGCTGGTCGAGTTGCCCTCTTCCCTTATTCCCCTGGCCGAACGTGCCGAGCAGTCACTGCAAACCGCCTTGATCGAGCACGAAGCGCTGGCTGGGCATGTGGCTGGCTGGCCGCAAGAGCGCCGCGATGCCTGGCGGCAGGTTTCGGCTCTGAGCGATTTCGTCGCCGAACAGGCGCAGCGTGATCCGCAGATGTTCGTTACGCTGGCGGGGTCTGGTGAGCTGGAACGCAGCCTGGCGCCGGGCGAGTTGCGCCAGCAACTGGAAGTGCAACTGAACGAATGCGCCGATGAGGATGCCCTCGGGCGCTGTCTGCGACGCTTTCGCAATCGCCAGCAACTGCGCATCATCTGGCGCGACTTCAGTCGCCAGGCGGCGCTTGGTGAAACCTGTCGCGACCTGTCCGATCTTGCCGATGCTTGCATCGATCTGGCCTATCACTGGCTCTACCCGCGCCATTGCGCCCAGTTCGGTACGCCTGTGGGGCGGCGCAGCGGCCAGCCGCAGCACATGGTCATCCTTGGCATGGGCAAGCTCGGCGCGCACGAGCTGAATCTTTCCTCTGATATCGATCTGATCTTCGGCTACCCGGAAGGGGGTGAGACCGAAGGCGTGAAGCGCCCGCTGGATAATCAGGAATTCTTCATCCGTCTGGGGCAGAGGCTGATCAAGGCGCTGGATGCGATCACCGTCGACGGTTTCGTGTTCCGTACCGACATGCGCCTGCGCCCGTATGGATCGAGCGGCGCGCTGGTGTTCAGCTTCAATGCGCTGGAGCAGTACTACCAGGATCAGGGGCGTGACTGGGAGCGCTACGCCATGATCAAGGCGCGCGTGGTTGGCGGTGATCAGTCTGCGGGTGCCGAGTTGTTGGAGATGCTGCGACCCTTCGTCTATCGCCGCTATCTGGATTTCTCCGCCATCGAGGCGCTGCGCGCGATGAAGCTGCTGATTCAGCAGGAAGTGCGGCGCAAGGGCATGAGCGAGAACATCAAGCTCGGTGCCGGTGGTATTCGCGAGATCGAGTTCATCGCCCAGGCGTTTCAGTTGATCCACGGTGGGCGCGACCTCAGCCTGCAACAGCGACCGCTGCTCAAGGTGCTCACCACGCTGGAGGGGCAGGGCTATCTGCCGCCAGCGGTGGTCGCGGAGATGAAGGAAGGCTACGAGTTCCTGCGTTATGCCGAGCACGCCCTGCAGGGCATTGGTGATCGGCAGACGCAGATGCTGCCGGCCGACCCGCAGGATCAGGTGCGAGTCGCCGCGATCATGGGTTTCGCCGACTGGGCGAGTTTTCATGAGCGGCTGATGCATTGGCGTGGCCGCATCGAATGGCATTTCCAGCAGGTGATCGCCGACCCTGATGAAGACGAATCGGATGCTGGCGAGGCCAGCGTCGGCGCCGAGTGGCTGCCGCTGTGGCAGGGTGCGCTGGACGAAGAGGCGGCTGCGCAGCAACTGCTGGAGGCCGGCTTCGTAGACGCCGTGGCGGCTTGTCGGCGGCTCGCCGATTTGCGCAACGGCCCACAGGTGCGCGCCATGCAGCGTCTGGGGCGTGAGCGTCTGGATGCGTTTATTCCGCGCCTGCTGGCGCAGACCGTCGAGCACGACAAGCCGGATCTGGTGCTGGAGCGGGTACTGCCGCTGGTGGAAAAGGTCGCACGGCGTTCGGCCTATCTGGTGCTTTTGAGCGAAAACCCGGGGGCGCTGGAGCGGCTGATCAGTCTTTGCGCAGGTAGCCCGTGGATCGCCGAGCAGATTGCCCGCTATCCACTGTTGCTCGACGAGCTGCTCAACGAGGGGCGGCTATATTCGCCGCCGCTGGCGCCGGAGCTGGCGGCCGAGCTGCGCGAGCGGCTGATCCGTATTCCCGAGGAAGACCTGGAGCAGCAGATGGAGGCGCTGCGTCACTTCAAGCTGGCTCACAGCCTGCGCGTGGCCGCATCGGAAATCGCCGGCACGCTGCCCTTGATGAAGGTGTCGGACTATCTGACCTGGCTGGCCGAGGCGATTCTCGATCAGGTGCTGGCGCTGGCCTGGCAGCATACGGTGCAGCGCCATGGCCGTCCTTATCGTGCCGATGGCACGCCGTGCGATCCGGATTTCATCATTGTCGGTTACGGCAAGGTAGGCGGCCTGGAGTTCGGCCATGGCTCGGACCTGGATCTGGTGTTCATCCATGACGGTGACCCGCAGGCCGAAACCGATGGTGCCAAGCCCATCGACGGTGCGCAGTTCTTTACCCGCCTGGGCCAGCGCATCATTCACCTGCTGACCACCCAGACCACCTCTGGTGCGTTGTATGAGGTCGACATGCGCCTGCGACCATCGGGCGCAGCCGGGCTGCTGGTCAGCTCGCTGGGCGCCTTTAAGCGCTATCAGGAAACCGAGGCCTGGACCTGGGAACATCAGGCACTGGTGCGTGCGCGGGTGCTGGTGGGGTGTTCGCGCCTGGCTGGCGAATTCGCTCGCGTGCGCGCCGAGGTGCTCGGTCGCCAGCGCGATATCGAGGCGCTGCGTGTCGAGGTCAGCGAGATGCGCGCGAAGATGCGTGACAACCTTGGCAACAAAAATACCGCAGCCGGTACGGCGCCGAATGCCTTCGAGGCCACGTCCTCCTTCGATCTGAAGCAGGATGCCGGTGGTATCGTCGATATCGAATTTATGGTGCAATACGCGGCTCTGGCCTGGTCGTGGCAACACCCGCAGCTACTCGAGTTCACCGATAACATCCGCATTCTGGAAGGTCTGGAGCGGGTGGGTTTGATGGGCGCCGAGGATGCCGCCTTGCTGCGCGAGGTCTACAAGATCTATCGCTCGGCCGCTCATCGCCAGGCGCTGCAGAAGCAGCCTGGAGTGGTGCCGGGGGATCAGTTCCAGGATGAGCGCCGCGCTGTGATGCGCCTGTGGCGTGAACTGGGGCTGAGTTGAATGACGGGGGCTGCGGCCCCACCTAATTGTTCGAACCGTGAAGCGAATTTGAGGAGCAGGCAAGATGTCGATGTCCGACCGTGATGGCGTGATCTGGTACGACGGCAAACTGGTGCCGTGGCGCGAAGCCAACACCCATGTGCTGACCCACACCCTGCACTACGGCATGGGCGTGTTCGAAGGCGTACGCGCCTACAACACCCCGGACGGCACTGCGATCTTCCGTCTGCAGGCGCACACCGACCGTCTGTTCGACTCCGCGCACATCTTTAACATGCAGATCCCTTTCACCAAGGAAGAGATCAACGAAGCCCAGCGCGCCGCCGTGCGTGAGAACGGCCTGGAAAGCGCCTACCTGCGCCCGATGGTGTTCTTCGGTAGCGAAGGCATGGGCCTGCGCGCCGCAGGCCTGAAAGTGCACGTGATCGTCGCTGCCTGGCATTGGGGCGCGTACATGGGCGAGGAAGCGCTGGAGGCCGGCATCAAGGTGCGCACCAGCTCCTACACCCGCCACCACGTCAACATCGCCATGACCCGTGCCAAGGCCAACGGCAACTACATCAACTCGATGCTGGCCCTGCAGGAAGCCATATCCGGTGGCGCCGACGAAGCAATGCTGCTGGATCCGGAAGGCTACGTGGCCGAAGGTTCGGGCGAGAACATCTTCCTGGTCAAGGACGGCGTGGTGTACACCCCGGAAGTGACCTCCTGCCTCAACGGCATCACCCGCAGCACCATCCTGACCCTGGCTGAAGAGCATGGCATCAAGGTGGTCGAGAAGCGCATCACCCGCGATGAGGTGTACATCGCCGACGAGGCTTTCTTCACCGGTACTGCCGCTGAAGTCACGCCGATTCGTGAAGTCGATGGTCGCAAGATTGGTGCCGGCCGCCGTGGCCCGGTTACCGAGAAGCTGCAGAAAGCTTACTTCGATCTGGTCACCGGCAAGACCAGTGGCCACGCCGAATGGCGTACGCTGGTCAAATAAGCGATTCCTCGAAGGCTCGACGGGGAGGCGAAAGCCTCCCCGGTCGTTTCTGGAAAGAATATGAAGATACTTATCGTTGGGCCTAGCTGGGTAGGCGACATGGTGATGGCGCAGACGCTGTTCCAGTGTCTGAAACAGCGTCACCCCGAGTGCGAGATCGACGTGCTGGCGCCGGACTGGAGCCGGCCGATCCTCGAGCGTATGCCCGAGGTGCGCGCCGCGCTGAGCCTGCCGCTGGGCCACGGCGTGCTCGACCTGGCCACGCGTCGGCGCATAGGCAAGTCGCTGGTCGGTCAGTACGACCAGGCGATCCTCTTGCCTAACTCGCTCAAGTCCGCCTTGGTGCCCTGGTTCGCCGGCATCCCCAAGCGCACCGGCTGGAAGGGCGAGATGCGTTATGGTCTGCTCAACGATATCCGCACGCTGGATAAAGACCGCTATCCGTTGATGATCGAGCGCTTCATGGCGCTGGCCTATGAGCCAGGTGCTGCGTTGCCGCAACCTTATCCACAGCCGCGTTTGCAGATCGATGAGTCCAGCCGTGCAGCGGCCCTGAGCAAGTTCGGTCTGCAGTTGGACCGCCCAGTGCTGGCGCTGTGCCCAGGTGCGGAGTTCGGTGAGGCCAAGCGTTGGCCGGCCGAACATTACGCCAAGGTGGCCGAGATCAAGATCCGCGAGGGTTGGCAGGTCTGGCTGTTTGGCTCGAAGAATGATCATGCCGGCGGCGAAGACATTCGCATGCGGCTGATTCCCGGCCTGCGCGAGGAAGTCAGCAACCTGTCCGGACAAACCAGCCTGGCCGAGGCCATCGACCTGATGTCGGCCGCCACTGCCGTGGTGTCCAACGATTCCGGCCTGATGCATGTGGCGGCGGCGCTGAACCGTCCGCTGGTGGCGGTCTACGGTTCCACCTCGCCGGGTTTCACCCCGCCGCTGGCTGATCGTGTCGAGATCGTTCGCCTGGGTCTGGAGTGCAGCCCCTGCTTTGAGCGCACCTGCCGCTTCGGTCACTACAACTGCCTGCGTGAGCTCAAGCCACGCCCAGTGATCGAGGCGCTGGATCGACTGGTCGGTGAGCCTCTGACCCTGGTCGAGGGCGACTGATTTGCGGGTTTTGATCATCAAGACCTCGTCGCTCGGCGACGTGGTGCATACCCTGCCGGCATTGACCGACGCAGCACGCGCCATTCCCGGCATCCGCTTCGATTGGGTAGTGGAAGAAGGTTTCGCCGAGATTCCCGCCTGGCATCCGGCGGTGTCCCAGGTGATTCCGGTGGCCATCCGCCGCTGGCGCAAGCACCCGCTGCGCACCTGGCGCAGTGGAGAATGGGCGCGCTTCAAGCAGCGTCTGCGTGAAACCCGCTACGACCTGGTGATCGACGCCCAGGGCCTGCTCAAGAGTGCCTGGCTGACGCGTTACGTCTCGGCGCCGGTGGCCGGTCTGGATCGCGATTCGGCGCGTGAGCCGCTGGCCAGTCGCTTCTATGACCGCCGCTATACGGTACCCAGGGATCAGCACGCGCTGGAGCGCGTGCGCCAGCTGTTCGCCAAGGCGCTCGGTTACACGCTGCCGTCCGGCACTGGTGACTACGGCCTGAACCGTGCGGCGATGATGGATGCCGCCGCGCAGCCGTACTTGGTGTTCCTGCATGGCACCACCTGGGCCAGCAAGCATTGGCCGGAATCCGACTGGCGTGCGCTGGCCGAGCGCATGGACGAGCTGGGCTGGGCCGTACGCCTGCCCTGGGGCAACGAGACGGAGAAGGCACGTGCCGAGCGCATCGTCGCTGGGCTAACGCATGCCTCCGTGCTGCCAAAGCTCAACCTGGCCGGCGTAGCCAAGGTGATCGCCGGCGCCAGCGCCTGCGTCTCGGTCGACACCGGTCTCGGCCATCTGGCTGCGGCGCTGGATGTGCCGAATATTTCCCTCTACGGCCCGACCCTGCCTGGCAAGGTGGGCGCCTATGGTCGTAGCCAGATTCACCTGTGTGCCGGCGGTCCGAACGCCGGCAGCGGTGACCGTGACAAGCCCTGCTTCGATGGCCTCGGCGCCGAGCGCGTCGGCCTGGAACTGGAGGCGCTGCTGCTGGCGCCTCCCGGCACCCTTTAAGGAGCGGCTATGCAACTGGCCTTCGTTCTCTACAAGTACTTCCCGTTCGGCGGGCTGCAGCGCGATTTCATGCGTATCGCCCTGGAGTGCCAGGCGCGCGGTCATGCCATTCGCGTCTACACGCCGATCTGGGAAGGGGACAACCCCGGCGGCTTCGACGTGCGCGTGGCGCCGGTGCGTGCGCTGTTCAATCACCGCCGCAACGAGAAATTCACGGCCTGGCTGCAGGCCGATCTGGCGCGCGACCCGGTCGACCGGGTGATCGGCTTCAACAAGATGCCGGGCCTGGATTTCTACTACGCCGCTGACGGCTGTTTCGAGGACAAGGCGCAGACCCTGCGCAACCCGATCTATCGCCGCTGGGGCCGCTACAAGCACTTCGCCGACTACGAACGAGCGGTGTTCGCACCCGAATCGAAGACCGAGATCCTGATGATCTCCGAAGTGCAGCAGCCGCTGTTCATCAAGCACTACAAGACGCCGCTGCAGCGCTTCCATCTGCTGCCGCCGGGCATCGCCTTTGATCGCCGCGCACCGGCCAATGCCGCCGAGATTCGCGCCGAGTTCCGCCGTGAATTCAAGCTGAGTGATGATGATCTGCTGCTGGTGCAGATCGGCTCTGGCTTCAAGACCAAGGGCCTGGATCGCAGCCTCAAGGCGCTGGCGTCCCTGCCGCGCGAGCTGCGCAAGCGCACGCGGCTGATCGCCATCGGCCAGGACGATCCGAAACCCTTTCTGTTGCAGATAAAGGCGCTGGGGCTGTCCGATCAGGTGCAGATCCTCAAGGGGCGCAGCGACATTCCGCGCTTTCTGCTCGGCGCCGACCTGCTGATCCATCCGGCCTACAACGAGAATACCGGCACCGTGCTGCTGGAGGCTCTTGTATCCGGCTTGCCGGTACTGGTCACCGATGTCTGCGGCTACGCCCATTACATCGCCGATGCCGACTGCGGCTGCGTTTTGCCTAGCCCGTTCGAGCAGGAGCAGCTCAATCGCACCCTGGCCGACATGCTCGCCGATCCCGAGCGCCGTGCATTCTGGGGTCGTAACGGCCTGGCCTATGCCGACAGCGCTGACCTGTACTCGATGCCGAAGAAGGCAGCTGATGTGATCCTCGCGGAGAGACGCGCGTGAAGCTGATTCTTGCCGAGCCCTTCAAGAGCCTGTGGTCGGGCCGCGATGCTTTCGATGCCGTCGAAGCGCTGCAGGGCCAGGTCTACCGCGAGCTGGAAGGCCGCCGCACCCTGCGCACCGAAGTCGATGGGCGTGGTTACTTCGTCAAGATCCACCGTGGCATTGGCTGGGGCGAGATCGTCAAGAACCTGCTCACGGCCAAGGCTCCGGTGCTCGGTGCTGCGCAGGAGTGGCTGGCGATCCAGCGCCTGACCAAAGCTGGGGTGCCGACCATGACCGCTGTTGCCTACGGCGAGCGCGGCAGTAACCCGGCGAGCCAGCACTCGTTCATCGTCACCGAAGAGCTGGCGCCTACCGTCGATCTGGAACAACTCAGCCTCAACTGGGCGCAGCAACCACCCAAACCGGCGCTCAAGTGGGCGCTGATCGAGCGAGTCGCACAGATGACCGGCGCCATGCACCACGCCGGGGTCAATCATCGCGACTGCTACATCTGCCACTTCCTGCTGCATACCGACCGGCCGATCCAGGCCAATGATTTGCGCCTGTCGGTGATCGACCTGCACCGTGCGCAGGTGCGTGCGGCCGTGCCTCGTCGCTGGCGCGACAAGGATCTGGCTGCGCTGTATTTTTCGGCGCTGGATATCGGTCTGACTCGCCGCGACAAGCTGCGCTTTCTGTGCACCTACTTCCAGCGCCCGCTGCGCCAGGTGCTGAGCGAGGAAGCGACCTTGCTCACTTGGCTGGAGCGCAAGGCAGCGAAACTGTATGAGCGTAAGCAGCGTTATGGAGATCGACTGTAGATGTCGGAGAGCAAGACACTGATCGCCCCGGGTTTGAAGGTCGCGCTTGTGCCGTGCCCGGCGCTCGGAGACACCACTTTGTTCATACGCCTTGCCTGGCGCTTGCTGGCTGCCGGTGCACGGGTCTCCCTGGCTTCCGCTTCGCTGGCCTCGATACGCGAGTATTTGCCAGGTCTGGAGGTCGTGGGTGGCAAGCCCGATGTGGTTGCTCTGGCAGCGTGCAACGATCTGGTGATCTGCGCTATCGACTGGCAGGTCGATGTCCCGCTGAGCAACGTAGCCTACTTGGCTGGCAAGAAACTTCCGCGTGGGTTCAAGCCCGAGCAACAGCCTGTTTTATTGCAAGGGCGCAAGATTGCGGGGGCGCACAATGTCATCTGTCGCGATCCCAAGGCTGGCAAGAGCATGGTGCAGTGGATAGATCTGTATGCCGAGGAAATACTGGAGCTTGACCTGGCTCAGCCTGTTGTAGGTCTGCAGGCGATGCCTGCCCAACCCGCAGATGCGGAGCGACGCATCGCTATCTTTCCCACGACGCCGCATGCCAGCAAGAACTTTTCATGCTCTGGATTTCGCCGTTTGGCACGTCGCCTGGTCGCCAGGGGGTGGCTGGTCGAGTTCGTCGGCATTCCCTCTGAGCAGCAGATGTTGAGTGCTGCATACCCAGGCTACAGCGTGCACGCATTCAATGATCTGAAAGGGCTTGTCGATTTTCTGAGTACCTGCTCCGTCGTCATCAGTAATGATTCGGGAGGCGGCCACCTTGGTTCGCTCATGGGGTTGCGCACGTTCACCATTACCCGCCGTCGTAGCGATTTCACCTGGCGCCCAGGCTTTAACGAACTCAATAGCGTCATCAATCCGATGCTGAGCTTCAAGTGGTTAGGCAAAACGGTGTGGCGTCCGTTTATTCCGCTGCGCCGGATCGTGCAAGCCTTGCCAAGTTGGAAAGGTAAACAGGCATGACGGCCTGGAGACACGATCTGCAGGATTCGCAGTTGATCGCGGCGTTCGGTACGCTCGAGGCCGTATTCGCCCTCAAGGGGGAGCGCCTGACCAAGGACCCATTGTCCGAAGTGATTCGTGTCGAGCTTCTGGGCGTACGTTATTACGTCAAGCGCTACTGGGGCGCCGGCAAGGGTTTGCGGCGTTATCTGGGGCGTCCCAGGGTCAAGGCCGAATGGCAGAACCTCAAGTTGTTTGCCAAGTGGGGTATCCCCACTGCGCCCATCGTCGCCCACGGTCTCGAGCGAAGGGGGGGCGCGTTCGTACGGGGTGCGCTGGTGACTCGTGAACTCGAAGGGACGCTCGACTTGGCGGAGATGGCAAATCGACGTGACCCTCGTTTGGCTGATGCAAAGTGGGTTGCGCGTATCAGTCAGCAGCTAGCCGACGGAACCCGTGCGCTGCACGACCATCACTTCACTCACAATGATTTGAAGTGGCGCAATCTGCTGGTCAACGAGAAAGCCGAGCTGTTCTTTATTGATTGTCCGACCGGCAGTTTCTGGTGGGGGCCGTTACTGCGCTATCGGATCGTCAAGGATCTGGCCTGTCTCGACAAGGTCGCCAAGTACCATCTGTCGCGCACGCAGCGGCTGCGTTTTTACCTGCAATATCGCCAGCGCAGTCGACTGAGTCGCGGCGACAAGCAGCGTATTCTGCAAATTCTGAAGTTCTTCGAGGGGCGCGAATGAACGACTTCGTTGCAATGGAGGATCGGGCGCTGCTCGAACGTCACGGTCTGGCCAGTTTCGATGCGCTGTGGGCGCTGAAGCTGGAGGCGGTGGACGAGCCCAATACCGAGCGTGGCGGCTGGAGCAGTGTGTATCGTCTTGAGCTGGACGATCGCGCGTTCTATCTTAAGCGCCAAAGCAACCATCTGACGCGTAGCCTGCTGCATCCCTTCGGTGAGCCGACCTTCGCCCGCGAGTTTCGCAATATCCGCCGTTATGCCGAGCTGAACATACCGGCGCTGCAGGCTGCTTTTTTTTCTGAGCGTCGAGTTCCGGGCGAGCGGCGTGCCGTTCTACTGACCCGTGCATTGGACGGCTGGCAGGATCTGGATAGTTGGCTGCCTTGCTGGAACGAACTCGATGCGCTGCGTCGCGGTGGCATCCTGCGCGCCTGTGGCGAACTGGCGCGACGTCTGCATCAGGCCGGGCAGATACACGGTTGTTTTTATCCCAAGCACATCTTCCTGCGTGAGCAGGGTGCTGGCGTCGAGGCGCAACTGATCGACCTGGAGAAGACCCGGCCGCTGCTGCTGGGGCGGCGTGATCGGATCAAGGATCTGGAGCCGCTGCTGCGCCGCGCCAGGGTCTGGAGCGAAGCCGAAGTCCGCGAATTACTGACAGCCTACCTGGGCGCCGTGACCGAGGTTGACGCCTGGTGGCACCTGCTCGGCGCTCGTCAGCGTCACAAGGAGGCGCGCTGATGCGCTTGAGTGAACTGGCCGAGGCTGGGCGCAGCCCCGAGCTGCCGCTGACGCTGCAGATTAACGGTGAGCCGCTGCTACTGGAGCGTGTGCTGCGTGTGTTGCCTGGGCAGCGTTATGTCGCACAGGCCCATTGGCAGGGACGTCCGGTACTGGCCAAGTTGCTGGTAGGCAGCAAGGCGCAGCGGCATTTCCTGCGTGAGCTGGAAGGTGCCGAACTGATGGCTCGGCAAGGACTGGTCACGCCTGAATTGTTGGTGCAGGGTTTTACTGACGGGCAGGGTGGCTGGCTACTGTTTGACTATCTGGACGGTGCGCATAGCCTCTGGGAGGCCTGGCGCCAGGCAGCTCGCGAGCCGTTGCTGAGCGATGCGCAACAGGCAGTGCTGGCCGAGGCGCTGGGGGCGATTGGGCAGATGCATGCTCAAGGCCTGTGGCAGGCCGACCTGCATCTGGACAACCTGCTGCGGCACGAAGGTCGCGTGTATCTGATCGACGGCGGCGGCGTGCGCTGGGAGACGCCAGGGCAGCCGCTGTCACGCGCGCGCGTGCTGGAAAACCTCGGCGTGTTCTTCGCTCAACTGCCGGCCGAGCTGGATCCCTTTCTCGAAGAGCTGCTGATCCACTACCTGCTGGCCAACGGTGAGCATGCGTTGCCGCTGGAGATACTCCAGGCCGAAATAGCCAAGGTGCGGCGTTGGCGTCTTCGTGATTACCTGAAGAAAATCGCACGCGATTGCAGCCTGTTCGCGGCGAGTATCGGCGCTTTCTGTCTGCGCGTGGTGCGTCGCGAGGCCGAGCCCGCGCTACAGCCGCTGCTGGCCGATCTGGACACTCGCATCGAGGCCGGGCACATCTACAAGACTGGCGGCGCCGCCACCGTGGCACGTGTCGAGGTGGACGGTCGGCCTCTGGTCGTCAAGCGTTACAACGTCAAGAACTGGCTGCACTGGCTCAAACGCTTCTGGCGGCCCAGCCGCGCCTGGCATAGCTGGCGCGAAGGCAATCGCCTGCTACTGCTCGGTTTGACCACGCCGACGCCGCTGGCGGTGATCGAACGGCGCTGGTGTTGGCTGCGCGGTCGCGCCTACCTGATTACCGACTATTGTGGCGCTCAGGATATAATCGCGCGTTTCGAGGCATACCAGCAGGCAACGCCCCCGGAAACCGAGCTGCTGGCGCTGGATCGATTGTTCGCAGCGATGCTGCGTGAACGCATCAGCCACGGTGATTTCAAGGGGCACAATCTGTTCTGGGATGACGCGCAAGGCGCCTGGTCGCTGATCGACCTGGATGCCATGAGGCAGCATCACAGTACGCGCAGTTTCGCCCGGGCCTATGCCCGCGACCGCGCCCGTTTTCTGCGCAACTGGCCGGCGGATTCCGCTCTGCACCAGTTGCTCGACCAACGTTTACCGCAGGTGCCTGGCACCTGCCCGAATTAGAGGCTTTACCTGTGGCACTGACCATTCTCGGCCTGTCCGGCGCCCTCAGTCACGATCCGTCCGCCGCGCTGTACATCGACGGCAAGCTGATCGCGGCGGTGGAAGAGGAGCGCTTCGTGCGCGACAAGCACGCGAAGAACCGCATGCCTTACGAATCGGCCAAGTTCTGCCTGGAGCAAGCCGGGATTAAGCCCTCGGATGTTGACGTGGTAGCCATTCCCTTCGCTCCCATCAGCATCTTCGAGAAGGCCCGCTGGCAGTACGCCAAACGTTACGCCTACGCGCCGGATCGTGCCCTCGATGCGATCCTGTTCGGTAACCGCCGCTACAAGCGCTACAAGAAGCGCATCGAGTGGTGCCTGGTACAGCTGGGCTTCGACCTGAAGAAGGTCAAGATCGAGCCGGTCGAGCACCACCTGGCGCACGCCTCCAGCGCCTACCACTGCTCTGGCTTCCAGGAGAAGACCGCGATCCTCGGCATCGACGGCAAGGGCGAGTACGCCACTACCTTCTTCGGCTATGGTGAGAACGGCAAGATCCACAAGATCAAGGAGTTCTACGATCCGGATTCGCTCGGCGGTCTGTACGGTGCGATCACCGAATACCTGGGCTTCGAGATGCTCGATGGCGAGTTCAAGGTCATGGGCATGGCGCCCTACGGCGACGCCGCCAAGTACGATTTCTCGCGTCTGGCCAAGTTCGAGAATGGCGAGCTGATCATCAACACCGAGTACGCCAACGTCATCGGTTTCCGTCGCTACAAGGAAAACGGCAAGGGCTACTACTTCTCGCCCAAGCTGATCGAATGGCTCGGGCCGAAGCGTGAAGGCGACATTGCTGACGACCCTTACATCCATTACGCGGCCAGTATGCAGGCGCTGTTCGAGAAGCTGGCACTGCAGATGATGGAGTACTACCTGGGCGACATCCTCAAGGAAACCGGCAAGATCGCCTTCGCTGGCGGCTGCGCGCTGAACGTCAAGCTCAACCAGAAGATCATTGCCCGCGACGACGTCAAGGAGCTGTTCGTGCAGCCGGCTTCCGGCGATGCCGGCACCGCTGTTGGCGCCGCCGCCTACGTCTCGCATAAGCGTGGCGTGCCGGTGGAGAAGATGGAGCACGTTTACCTCGGCCCTTCGTTCTCCAACGAAGAGGTCATCGCAGCCTGTGCAAAACACCCGAACAAGCCGGTGTTCAAACGCATCGACAACACGGCTGAGCGCATCGCCAAGATCATGGTCGACGGCAACCCGGTGGCCTGGTTCCAGGGGCGCATGGAGTTCGGTCCGCGCGCCTTGGGTGGCCGCTCGATCATCGGTTGCCCAAGCATTCCGGGCGTGGCCGACCGCATCAACGAGCAGATCAAGTTCCGCGAGCGCTGGAGACCCTTCTGCCCTTCTATGCTCGACACTGTGGCGGCGAAGATGCTCAAGGTGGATCACCCGAGCCCGTTCATGACCTTCACCTTCGAGGTGAACGAGGAGTGGAAAGAGCGCGTCAGCGAAGTGGTGCATGAAGACGGCACCTCGCGCGCTCAGGTACTGGAGCGCCAGTACAACCCGCGCTGGTATGACCTGATGCTGGAGTTGGAGAAGCTCACCGGCAATGGTGTTTCGCTGAACACCTCGCTCAACCGTCGTGGCGAGCCGATGATCTGCTCGCCCACCGACGCGCTGAACATGTTCTACGGCTCGGATCTGCAGTACCTGATCATGGAAGACATTCTTGTGGTCAAGGACGGCAAGGACTGGTATGAAGGCGTCTGAGCAGGCAGACGGCCAAACGCAGCGCTGGGTACTGCAGTTCTGCCACGGCTATGACGGCCCCTTTCTGGATTGCGCACGGCAGTACGCCGTGCTGTTCAAGGGCACGCCCTACAAGGTCTGTACGGTCTACCTGACCGGCAAGCCGTCGGAGGAGGTCGAGCGCGGCTCTGCTTCCGACGAGGTAATCTTCCTCGACTATTCCAGCGCCCAGGTGCGCGGCCTGAAACTGGGTGCCATCCGCGATTTCCGCCGGATTGCCGCCTCGCGCGACTTCGCCCTGTGCATCGCGCACCGTTTCAAGCCGATCTACGTTGCTCTGCTGGGCAGCAACCTGCCGGTGATCGGCGTGCATCATGCCTTTGGCGACTACAAGCGTCGTTCGCGTCAGCTGTTCGCCAATTTCTTCCGCAAGCGCCTGATACTACTCGGGGTGTCCGACGCCGTGCGCGACGACATGCGCGCCTGCCTGCCCGATTGGCCGGCCGAACGCATCGAAACCCTCTATAACCGCATCGACGTCGAGGCCGTGCAGGCCGAGCAGGTATCCCGCGAAGTCGCGCGCGACCATCTGGGTTTGCCCCAGGATGCCTGGATAGTCGGCAACGTCGGTCGTCTGCATCCGGATAAGGACCAGGCCACCCTGATCCGCGGTTTCGCCCAAGCCTTGCCGCAACTGCCAGCAGGCAGCTTGCTGGTGATCATGGGCAGTGGCCGTCTGGAATCCGATCTCAAGGCACTGGCGCTGGAGCTGGATATAAGCGATTCGGTACGCCTCATTGGACAGGTGCCAAATGGCCGGCGTTACTTCAAGGCATTCGATGTATTTGCTTTAACTTCCGACCACGAGCCCTTTGGCATGGTGTTGTTGGAGGCGATGGCAGCCGGGGTGCCGGTGATCTGCAGCGACTGCGGTGGAGGACCAGAAGTAGTTGGCGAATTGGGCATGTTCTTTCCTCTGGGAGATAGCGATGTCCTCGCACAGAGACTGCTGCTTAGCGTCACTATCACCTCTCAGGAACCAGTGCTAACGCATATGCGCCGCTTTACCGACGTAGCGGCACAAGAGACATTCTGGAAGTTGCCGATCCTCGTCTGTCTGAAGCTGGGTTGGTAATGCCGTTTATCGAGCCAATGAACTTTCAGGAAGATTCACTGTGATCAAGGCGTTCAAGGCTGCTCGCTGCAAACGTTGGCTGCGTCAGCGCGGTTTCAAACTGGGGGCTGCGATCCATGAATTACCTAAAGAAGCAGTATTGCGTTTAGAGGAAGGTGCCTCGATTGGCGAGGTGCAGACTGCCTTCACTGCGCTGAGTATTGGCGCCATGACTTACGTACGCAGCAAGTCTGAACTGCTGAATGTCTCGCTGATCGGACGTTTTTGTTCAATAGGCAATGCGGTAGTGATTGGCCAGGAGAGGGCCGGACATCCACTCAGTTGGGTCAGCTCGCATCCATTTCAATATACGGGGACGACTTTGCAGTACAGCGCTTCCGGCCAGCCAGTCGAAATTGGTCATGATGTCTGGATAGGACGTGAGGCTCTGATTATGGAGGGGGTGAAGGTCTCAACTGGCTCTGTAATCGCCGCACGTTCTCTGGTAACGGAGGACGTCCCTCCTTACGCAATTGTGGCTGGTACGCCTGCGCGTGTCGTACGCTTCCGGCATGCGCCAGAGTTAATTGTCAGGTTGCTTGACTGCGCCTGGTGGGAGTTGCCAATTGATGTGCTACAGCGACTGCCGCTTGATGAACCTGAGCATTTCCTGAGCATGCTCGTCGAATCGCCGCAACATAAAACGGCTATCTACAAACAAGTCGAGATCAGTCGCCATGGCTGTCGCGAACTTCCGGTCGGTGCATGCCGGGCGAGTGAGTAAAAATAAGATGAAAGTCCTGTTTCTGGTCCAAGCCGAGCAGCGTGCCATCCTGGATCGTCTCTACGAAGGTATTGAGAGCAACTGCGAGTGCGACACGCGCTGGCTGGGACGTGAAGATCAGGCCAACCTGCGTCGTTATTTTCGCAGCCATGTAGATGTGGCGCGCTACGATCGCATTCTGTTCTTCCTGCGTTTCAAGCAGGAAGTCCGCCAGGTGGACTTTATCCGCAGCGTACCGAACCTGGTGATCCTTGAGCATGATGCCTACCAGAACTACATCACCTGCAAGTACACCGGCAAGTTCAGTGCACACTACCAAAAGTTGCCCTGGGCTCGGGTGATCAGTTCTGGGCATGTGGTCAGCGAGCGGCTGCGCCAAGAGGGCGTCGATGCCGTGTTCGTTCCCAAGGGATACGACCAGGCTCTGCTTTGTGACCTTGGGCGCGAGCGGGATATCGAACTAGGCTTCGTCGGCAGCACCAAGAGCGTTGCCTACAGCGGGCGCAAGGCGTTGCTGGACGAGTTGGCGCAGGTGGAAAACCTGGTGGCGACCCGCACCAAGTCTGGTGAAGACTACCTCAATGCCCTCAATCGCATCCGCTTCTTCGTCAGCGCCGATGTTGGTATGGGTGAGTACATGATCAAGAATTTCGAAGCCATGGCCTGCGGCTGTGTGCTGCTGGCCTACGACCAGGGCGAGAAGGAGAACCGCGCGCTGGGTTTCATCGATATGGAGAACCTGGTGCTGTACCGGACGGTCGACGAGCTACGCGGCAAGCTGGCGCAACTGCGCGACGATCCGGCTTGGGCAGCGCGGATCGCAGCCAGCGGTCGGGCGCTGGCCGAGTCACGCTACAGCTTTTCGCGCATAGGCGCCGAGATCGTGCAGGCCATGCAGGCTCCCTTGCGGCCCGCCGCAGCGCCCGGCTGGTTTTGCCGGCTGCGCAACCGTCTGGGAGTCTGAGTGTGAGCACGCCGCGCCTGCTGTTTCTCATTCCCTATTTCGGCCGCTGGCCCTTCTGGATGCCGTTCTTCCTGCAGAGCTGTCGTTTCAATCCAGACGTGCAGTGGCTGTTCTTCACCGATTGCGGCACGCCGCCCGATGCGCCAGATAATGTGCGCTTTCGCGCTATGAGCTTCGCCGACTATTGCGCCCAGGTGTCTGCGCGGTTGGGTATCGACTTCCGTCCGCACAGCCCCTACAAGCTTTGCGACCTGAAGCCGGCGTTAGGGCATGTGCATGCCGAGGAGTTGGAGGGCTTCGATTTCTGGGGGTTCAGTGACATCGATCTGGTGTACGGCGATCTGCGTGGCTATTTCAGCACCGAACGGCTGCAACGTTTCGACCTGCTCTCCACCCATGAGCGACGTGTCTCCGGCCATTTGTGTCTGTTGCGCAACAACGCGCGGATGCGTGAGGCATTCATGAAGGTGCCCGGTTGGCAGGCAAAGCTGGCGTCCAGCGCACATAACGCCTTCGATGAAGGGGCGTTTAGCCGGCTGTTCATCCGCCACAAGAGTTGGCCAGCGCCGCTGCGCCGACTGGCTGATGCCTGCAACCCCTGGCGGCGCAGCAGTGAGTTCGTCGAGGCCTTCAGCACGCCGAATGGTCGGGTGGCTTGGCTCGACGGCAGTTTCGATTTTCCGCAGCGTTGGATCTGGCAGCGCGGGCAGTTGCGCAACGACCGCGACGGCACGCGGCAATTCCCCTATTTCCACTTCATGGGCTGGAAGTGCGATGCATGGCCCGCCCATGACGAACATGAGCTTTCGGGCGATGCCGCGCTGGCTGCACAGGATGCCTGGAACATCACAGCCCAGGGTTTTCGAGAGGTTTGAATCTTGATCTTTTCCAAGGACAGTGACGTCACTCTGGTGGTGACCAGTTGTGGGCGTTTTGACCTGCTGGCTAAAACGTTGGCCAGTTTTGACATCTTCAATACCACGCCGATCCGCGAAGTATTCATCACCGAAGATTCGGGTGATAAGACCGTTGAGGGTTGCATTCCCGAGCACTGGCGCGAACACACCACTTTCTTCGTCAACGAGCCACGGCTAGGGCAGCTGCGCTCCATCGATCTGGCCTACTCCCATGTGAAGACGCCTTGGATATTCCACTGCGAGGACGACTGGGCTTTCTACCGGCCGGACTTCATCGATGAGTCGCGAGCGCTGCTGGAGGCCGATCCGCAGGCTCTGCAGGTCTGGCTGCGTAGCTTCGCTCACGACCTGGCGATTCACAGCCCGTATGTCTATCTAGGCGAGCGCCGGGTCATTAAGGATATCCCCTGTTATCGGGTCGGCTCGCACAAGGAAGACTGGCAGGGCTTTTCCTTCAATCCGGGATTGCGCCGTCTGGCCGATTATCAGTTGCATGCCCCATACGCCCAGCATTCCGGTGAGAAGGAGCTTTCGCGGCTTTACGCTGACGAGCAGCGCCATGCGCTGATTCTTGAAAATGATGCGGTGCTGCATACCGGCTTCGGTGAACATGTCAGTGTGCCCGAGGAGCGCGCCAAGAAGGCGCGGCGCAAGAAGCATGAGCGCTTGCGCCTGATCATGGTCTTCGTGATAGGGCTTCTGCTCGGATTGCTTCTGTGAGAGCCGTACAGCGCCTGAAAGGATGGTATGAACGGTTCGGTTATTTTACGCCGGCCTTGCTGATCTTTATCGTCAGTTTTCTGCTGCTGCCGACCAGCAAAATGGTCAACAACGTCTATTACGTGCTGCTTGCGCTGCCTGCCTTGGGTGTGCTGCTGCTGCGCCAGGGGCGGGATATCCATCCGTCACCCGCGCTGTGGCTGTGGGGAGCATTATGTTTCTGGTACTTACTGATTGGTGTTCTGTCGGCGGACTGGCAGTACTTCAAGCATGTGCTCTATGTAGCCTTATTTGTACTGCTGGTCAGCCAACTGGCTGATCCGCAGCTGCTGAGGGCCCCTTCGTTCGCGCGCGGTCTGTTTTGGATGCTGGGTCTGTACGTAATAGGCTCGGCGATCATTTACTGGGTCATTGGCCGCTATGCGCTGGGTGAGCGGGTACTGTGGCTGCCGGGGAGGATGACCGGGCCAATCTATACCAGCATGTGGCTGGCCTGCTGCTTTGCTCTGGCGCTGCCTGCCTGGGTGACGCAGCGGCGTTGGCTGGAGCTTTCAACTGCTTTGGCGCTAGCAGTGTTCTGTATGGCCTATGTGCTGCAGAGTCGATCCGGACTGGTCGGTCTGCTGTCGCTCGGTATGCTAGTCGCCACATGGCTGACGCTGCGTCGTGCGCGTCAACTGTTATGGTTGGGGCTCGCTATCCTGCTGCTCAGTGGGTTGGCTCTGTTAGCTACGCGCGAAATACCGGAATTGACTAGCCTGTTTGCCCGCGCCGATTCGGGGCGCTTCGAGCTATGGCGGATCTTGGCGGGCGAATGGTTGGCGTGCGGCCTATGGCTTGGTTGCGGTATGCAGCATGTCAGCGAGGCGACGATTCTTGATTCACAGCCCATTCAGCATCCGCACAACATCTTTTTGGCTTTGGGACTCTACAGTGGATTGATATCCCTGCTGATTTTTCTGGTGTTGGTGGTGCTGCTGCTCAGGCGTGCCTGGCTGCGCAGTGATCCGTGGGGGTTGTACCTTCTGGTAGCGCTGATCGTTCTTAATTTTGACGGCAGTAAGCTGGTAGGCAATCCGGATGAGCTATGGTTGTTGGTGCTTATGCCTATGGCATTAATTTCCAACCAACGCCGTGATGCGACTTAATGTAGCGAGTTCAGAAAGCCTTGCGAAGAAGCTTGCACTGGGTCCAGAGATCGGTGCTATCGATGGGAAGATTCTCTTTACGCAGGTACTTGTCGAAGTGCTCCTGGTTGCGGCGAATCCTGCCTGGGCTCAGAGGGCCACGGCGTACATGCAAGTCTGCAATGTCGATCAGGCCAAGCGTGTTATCTGGGGTGAGAACGATATTGCCCAAGTGCAGGGAGCGAAAGTAGATGCCAGTCTCGTGCAAATGGTTGATGAACTGCGCCAGTTCCGGGAGCAAATCTGGCCATGCTGCCGAATTATTCTTCACGATTTGCGAGAGGGTTTTGCCCTGCAGTGGCTGGTAAAGCACTGCAGTCCAGGCTGGGTCGTCCAACTGGTAGAGCTTCAATGGTGTAAGCGTCGGAATGCCGCGTTGATGAAGGCTCGCAGCGTTCGCGCAGAAGCGCAAGGATTGTGGGCGTAGCAGGGCAGACGAAAAAAGCCGCTTGCGGCGGAACAGCTTGAGCATGTTCCCGTTACTTAGCTCATACACCTTCGGGCCAAAGCTGTCCTGTTCCAGGATGTTGGCGGCCTCGGTGATCTCGTTGAGCCTTATGGTGGGAAGATGAATGAAGGTCAGCACATTGGGAGCCTTGTTTGTCGCGGGCCGCATATGATGCCCGATCTTGCAAGGGAGCGGCCATGATATCGGGAGTGTTAAGATTGTCGCCCCTTTACGGTTGAAAGTGGATATGACAGAGAATCCCCAGCAGAGCGCAGCTACCAGTGTTGCCATTTATCTCAGGCTGCTGACGTACGTTAAACCCTACATTGGTTTCTTCCTGCTCAGTATCGTCGGCTTCCTGATCTTCGCCTCCACCCAGCCGATGCTGGGTTACATTCTCAAGTATTTCGTTGACGGGCTGTCCAATCCCGAGGCCAGCTTGTTTGCCGGTGTGCCCTGGTTGCTGGAGCATGCCCCCTGGCTGGCGCACCTGAAGCTCCTGCAGGCCGTGCCGTTGCTCATCGTGCTGATCGCTTTGTGGCAGGGCATCGGTTCCTTCCTGGGCAACTACTATCTGGCTAAGGTCTCCATGGGGCTGGTGCAGGACCTGCGCATTGCGCTGTTCAACAACCTGTTGACGCTGCCCAACCGTTACTTCGACAACCACAATTCCGGTCATCTTATTTCGCGCATCACCTACAACGTGACCATGGTCACCGGTGCCGCCACCGACGCGATCAAGGTCGTGGTGCGCGAGGGGATGACGGTCATATTCCTGTTCGCCACCTTGCTGTGGATGAACTGGAAACTGACGCTGGTAATGGTGGCGATCCTGCCTGTGATCGGCCTGATGGTGACCAGCACCAGCAAGAAATTCCGCAAGCAGAGCAAGAAGATCCAGACCAGCATGGGCGACGTCACCCATGTCACCTCCGAAAGCATCCAGGGTTACCGTGTGGTGCGCAGCTTCGGTGGCGAGGACTACGAGAAGCAGCGCTTTCTCGAGGCCAGCGAGGAGAACAAGAACAAGCAGTTGAAGATGGTGCGCACCGGTGCCGTGTACACCCCGTCGCTGCAACTGGTGATCTACAGCGCCATGGCGGTACTGATGTTTCTGGTGCTCTGGTTGCGCGGCGACTCATCCGCAGGCGACCTGGTCGCCTATATCACCCTGGCCGGCCTGCTGCCCAAACCGATTCGCCAGCTTTCGGAAGTGAGTTCAACGATCCAGAAAGGGGTGGCCGGTGCCGAGAGCATCTTCGAACAGCTGGATGAGGCACCGGAAATTGATCGTGGCACTCAGGAGCGTGAGCGCATCAGCGGCCGGCTCGAGGTCCGTGGTCTGAGCTTCAGCTATCCAGGCTCGGAGAAGCCCGTGCTGGAGAACATTTCCTTCGTCGCCGAGCCTGGCCAGATGGTGGCGCTGGTCGGCCGTTCCGGCAGCGGCAAGTCGACCCTGGCCAACCTGATTCCGCGTTTCTATCACCATGAGCAGGGGCAGATCCTGCTCGATGGGGTGGATGTGGAGGATTACACCCTTCGCAACCTGCGCCGCCATATCGCTCTGGTCACCCAGCACGTCACCCTGTTCAACGATACGGTGCGCAACAATATCGCTTATGGCGACTTGGCCGGTGCACCACTTGAAGCCGTGCAGCAGGCGGCCGCCGATGCCTATGCTGCCGAGTTCATCGAGAAGATGCCGCAAGGCTATGACACCCTGGTCGGCGAGAACGGCGTGCTGCTATCCGGCGGGCAGCGTCAGCGCCTGGCCATTGCCCGTGCGCTGCTCAAGGATGCGCCGCTGTTGATTCTCGACGAGGCCACCTCGGCGCTGGACACAGAGTCCGAGCGGCATATACAGGCCGCGCTGGATCAGGTGATGCAGGGCCGTACCACCCTGGTTATCGCGCACCGCCTGACCACCATCGAGAAGGCCGATCTGATTCTGGTGATGGATCAGGGGCAGATTGTCGAGCGCGGCAATCACGCCGAGTTGCTGGCACAGAACGGTTATTACGCTCGCCTGCACGCCAAGCAGTTCGAGGAAGGTGACGAGTCGGTCGTGGCTGAGCAGAACGTCTGATGCTGAACCGTCTGCAATTCTGGCGTGAGCGTGGCTGGACGCCGATTTCCGCAAGCGACTATGCCGATGCCTGGTCGCGTTTCGGGGGCAGCGTTGCCACTCATCCCGAGGTGGTGGCGCGGCTGGCCGATCTGGCAGGTATCCCCGTGCGCTATCTGGGCTGGTTCGTGAATGGCCAGTTACAGGCTGCGATACCGACCTGGGGGCGCTACTTGGCCTTGTCCAAGGATGTGCTCAAACAACAGGGCCGGCGCGGCCTGTTCGATCTGGGCAATGCCGAGATCATCCTGCCCCTGGCCGCCGATGTGCACACCTCGCTGCGCCACCGGGTGAGCTATCTGTCCGAACTCAATGCAGCCCAGGTAATCGGCATCAGCGAGCAGCCCGAGGGGCTAGCATTGGCCCGCGAGCCGGAGCAGTACAGCAAGAAGTTCCGCTACAACCAGCGCCGTGAACAGCGTTTGCTGGAGGAGGCGGGCGGGGTGATCCGGCCGATGCTGGAGCTGACGGCGCAGGAGCAGGCGCGCATCTATGCCAATCTGTTTCAGCTCCGCTGGGGCTTCGAGGCCACCGGGAAGGATCATCTGGCGGAGGTATTCGCTCTGTTGCGCGAGTTCATGACCGGTTCCTTGATCTATCTGAACGATGAGCCGGTGGCGATCCAGGTGCTCTACCGAGTCGAGGCGCCGCAATGGGTCAGTCTGGAATACATCAACGGCGGCGTCGACCCGCAACAGCGCGAGTTCAGCCCCGGCAGCGTTCTCAGCTTCGTCAACACGCAGAGCGAATGGGAGCGGGCGCGGGCGCTGGGCAAACCGCTGCGTTATTCGTTCGGTCGCGCCGACCGCGAATATAAGGATCGCTGGTGTAATCGGGTGCCGGTCTATCAGGTGTGAAGCGATGAACGGACGCAAGCAACAGCTGCTCAAACGCCATCGGCGTAACAAACGTATCGCCTTGCTGGTCGCCCTGTTGGCCCTGCTGTTGGTCGGCGTGTTCGTCGCCTGGTGGCTGCCGCTTCTGCTAGTGGGTCTGGGCTGGGTGGCGCACGAGGCCTGGTTCGCCGATCACCTGTTCTATTCGCCGCGCGACGATTACCGCTACGACTTCCCTGACGATTGCCTGAGCGTACCTGTGCGGATTGAGCAGGGCATGCTGCGTGTCGACTCCGATTTGGAAGGCTATGACACCCAGCTCCTCGAACTGCGGCTGAAGGCCACCTGGCTGGGGCGCTGGCTCGATCCCCAAGTATTGCTCGGCAATGATCGCCAGGATTTCGAGCGCGGCGTGTCTGGACGGCGCTATCTCAATCTCTCCGGGCTGCGGGCGGATGGTTTGAGAATAGTGCCGCGCTTCTGCCGCATCGACGGCGAGGTGCGTTTGCATGCCATGCGCAACCCTGACTTCGCCGCGCAGCGCATGCTGATCATCGCGCCACATGCCGACGATGCCGAGCTTGCGGCTTTTGGTCAGTACAGCCGCTCGGGCGATACCGCCATCGTCACCCTGACACAAGGTGAGATCGAGGCTGAGCGCTATCAACGCCTAGGCCTGAACAAGGCAGCCGCTGCTCGCCTGAAAGGTCGGCTGCGTGCCTGGGACAGCCTGGCCGCGCCGCTCTGGGGGGGCGTACCGCAGCAGTGTTGCGTGCAGCTTGGTTACTATTGCCTGCAACTGCCCGTCATGGCCGAGCAACCGCAAGTACCCTTTGGCTCGCGCGAGTCGGGGGAAAGCGATGTGCGCCCTGTGCGCCGTCACAATCCGCTGCCGCTACCGGCCGACACCGATGGTCAGCCGACCTGGAATAACCTGATCGCCGACCTAGTAGCTGTGATCGAGCATTACCGCCCCGAAGTGTTGCTGACGCCGCACCCGGAGTTGGACCCGCATCACGATCATGTCGCCAGCACCCGTGCCGTGCTCGAAGCCTGCGAGCGCAGCGGCTGGAAGCCGAAAACCCTGTTGCTCTACGCCAATCACCTGCATGACAACGACCGTTGGCCCATGGGCCCGGCGGGTAATGGCATCGCCTTGCCGCCGGCGATAAACGCGCTGCCGGCCGACCGCCTGTGGAGCCCGACGCTGGATGCTGAACGGCAGTTGGACAAGGCTATTGCGCTTAGCCTGCAGCATGACCTGCAAGGCCCGCTGCCGCTGAAAAGACGCCTGCGCCGCCTGATTCAGTGGGCGTTGGCCGGGCGCCGCTGGCCCGCCACGGGCGAGGACGAGTTCTTCCGTAAGGCCGTGCGCCGACATGAGCTGTTCTGGGTTCGCCTGCTCTGAGCTGCCCGCCGTATTCGCCATGCTATGATTTTTCCCGTTTTTCTCCCCTTCTGGAGCTGCCATGAAACTATCCATGCCCCGCTATGACCAAGCCACCGTTCTGGTGGTGGGCGATGTGATGCTCGATCGCTACTGGCATGGCGGCACCTCGCGGATTTCTCCCGAAGCCCCGGTGCCCGTGGTGCGTGTCGACCAGATCGAGGACCGCCCAGGTGGTGCTGCCAACGTGGCACTGAATATCGCGGCACTCGGTGCGCGGGCGCTGCTGGTTGGCGTCACGGGTGAGGACGAAGCCGCCGACAGTCTCAGCGACAGCCTGCAGGGCGTGGGGGTGGAAACCCATTTCCAGCGTATCGATGACCAGCCCACCATCGTCAAGCTGCGGGTGATGAGCCGCCACCAGCAGTTGCTGCGCATGGACTTCGAGGAACCGTTCAGAACCGACGCCGCCGCGCTGGCGCGTGAGGTCGATGCACTGCTCGATGGGGTCAAGGTGCTGGTGCTATCGGACTATGGTAAGGGGGCGCTGCAGAACCATCAGGTACTGATCCAGGCGGCGCGCAACAAGGGCATTGCGGTGCTGGCCGATCCCAAGGGCAAGGACTTTTCCATCTACCATGGTGCCAGCCTGATCACGCCTAACTTGCACGAGTTCGAGCTGATCGTCGGCGGCTGTGCCGATGAGGCCGAGCTGGTCAGCAAGGGCGCCAGGCTGATGCGTGAACTGGAGCTGGGTGCGCTGCTGGTCACCCGTGGCGAGCACGGCATGACCCTGCTGCGCCCCGAACATGCGCCGCTGCACCTGCCGGCCCGGGCCCGCGAAGTGTTCGACGTCACCGGTGCCGGAGATACGGTGATCTCCACCCTGGCCGCTTCCATCGCGGCTGGCGAAGAGCTGCCAAATGCCGTGGCATTGGCCAACCTGGCTGCCGGCATCGTCGTCGGCAAGCTGGGCACGGCTGCCATCAGTGCACCGGAATTGCGCCGCGCGGTACAGCGCGAGGAAGGCTCCGAGCGCGGCGTGTTGAGCCTGGACCAGCTGTTGATCGCCATCGAGGATGCACGCGCCCATGGCGAGAAGATCGTCTTCACCAACGGCTGCTTCGACATCCTCCACGCCGGTCACGTGACCTATCTGGAACAGGCGCGTGCCCAGGGCGACCGTCTGATCGTGGCGATCAACGACGACGCTTCGGTCAGCCGTCTGAAAGGCCCCGGCCGCCCCATCAACGCGGTCGACCGCCGTATGGCGGTGCTCGCTGGCCTGGGGGCGGTGGACTGGGTGGTGAGCTTCGGCGAGGACACCCCCGAGCGCCTGCTCAAGCAGGTGCAGCCGGATGTGCTGGTCAAGGGAGGCGATTACGGTGTCGACCAGGTCGTCGGCGCCGATATCGTTCAGGCCTATGGCGGCGAAGTGCGCGTACTCGGGCTGGTGGAGAACAGCTCCACCACCGCCATCGTCGAGAAGATCCGCAGCAACTAACGCATTGCGTATGGCATTGCCCGTTGGCTCTGGTGTACGCAATGTCTGTCAGTTGGCAGCAGAGAATCCTTCGGGCGCACACTAAAAACGGCTGTATGCCAGATGGGCATCCACAGCCGACGCCCCCATTCAGGCTCCCGCTTTGGCGGGAGTGACGTTGAATGGATGGAGGATATCCCTAGAAACGGAAGACTTCGGTGTCGATCTTGATCGGTTCTGCCACTGGAATTTTCGGCCCGGGTGTGTCGGGCTCGCTTGGCTTAGCCTTGGCCACAGGTGTCCTCTTGCGTGGTGCTTCCGGAGTCGGCTCAGCCGCCGCGACAGGTGCAATGGCCACCGCCAGCTCCGCCGCCAGGCGGTGCAGCAGAATGCTCTGCGCCTTGACCTGTTCGGCCAGGGCGCCACTGTGCGCTTCTTCCAGGCGGATCAGGCGGCTGTCGCGCAGTTGTCCGCGACGGTCGAGCAGGCGCCATTGCGCTTCCAGTACAGCTGGCTGGGTTGGCCCGGAGTCCAGGCGCGTAATGGTCAGCATGACCTGCGCGTCGGCGCTGAAGCCCGGGGCCGACGGGGCCAGCACCAGGCGCTGGCTGTCCAGACGCCAGGCCAACTGGCGCAGCATCTGCTGGTCGATGTCGTTGGCCAGGCCGCTGGCCCAGCGCGCATCCTGAGCCGCGACCAGGCTGCCGTCTGCCTGGCGTTGCAGCAGATTCTGCTGGCGCAGGTAATCTGCCACGCTGATCGGACCGACCAGTACGGTTACACCGTTGTCCTTGGTCGGCGTTACGGCACTACCGCTATCGAGTTGGTAAAGAGGTACCGGCTTCTGCTGCAGCAGGCTGCAACCGCTCAATACGAGCAGTGTGGTCAGAAGCAGGGCCACAGGGCGTACTACAGTCATCATCAATCCCAGGCAGCCGCTTTTGGGGCAGCTGCACATCGAACCCATATCATTCAAGGGGTCATTCGCGCATGACCCGGGGCGCGTATCATCCGTCAAACCGCGCTACGACTCCAGCCTTGACTGCCGGCTGGTAGCGCGGATTTTCCGGAAGAACGGGGCGTGTTGCCGACGCTATTCCACCAGAAGCTGGTCGACGCGCTGGAAGCCGCGCGGCAGTTTGTTGCCACGTCGGCCGCGCTCGCCCTTGTAGTGCTCGAGGTCGTCGGCTTTGAGTGTCAGGGTACGCTTCCCGGCCTGCAATACCAAACTGGCGCCGCTGGGCAGCACGGCCAGATCGGTCAAATACTCCTCGCGTGACGCCACTCGCTCACCCGGAATGCCGATGATCTTGTTGCCCTTGCCTTTGCCCAGTTGCGGCAGATCGGTGACCTTGAACAGCAGCAGGCGGCCTTCGGTGGTCACCGCGGCCAGCCAGCTGTCTTCCAGATTGCTGACGGGCTTGGGGGCGACAACTTTGGCGCCGTTGGGCAGGGTCAGCAGCGCCTTGCCTGCCTTGTTCTTGGCCTGCAGATCCTCGCCCTTGACCACGAAGCCGTAGCCGGCGTCGGAAGCGATTACGTACAGCGCGCTGTCCTCCGGCAGCATCACGCATTCGAAGGTTGCCCCCGGTGGTGGTGTCAGACGACCGGTCAGCGGTTCACCCTGGCCGCGCGCCGACGGCAGGCTGTGCGCGGCGAGCGAGTAACTCCTGCCTGTCGAGTCTATAAACACCGCGTACTGGTTCGAGCGGCCCGGTGCGGCGGCTTTGAAGCCATCGCCGGCCTTGTAGGACAGGCCGGTTGCGTCGATGTCATGACCCTTGGCGCAGCGCACCCAGCCTTTTTCCGAAAGCACCACGGTGACCGGTTCGGTCGGCATCAGCTCGGTTTCCGACAGGGCCTTGGCTTCGGCGCGGGCAACGATCGGCGAGCGACGGTCATCGCCGTACTTCTCGGCGTCTTCGATGATCTCCTTGCGTACCAGCTTCTTCAGCTTGGCTTCGCTGCCGAGCAGAGCCAGTAGCCTCTCGCGCTCCTTGGCCAGCTCGTCCTGCTCGCCACGGATCTTCATTTCTTCCAGGCGGGCCAGTTGGCGCAGGCGAGTGTCGAGGATGTAGTCGGCCTGCACATCGGTGAGACCGAAGGTTTCCATCAGCACCGGCTTGGGCGAATCCTCGGTGCGGATGATGCGGATCACCTCGTCGAGGTTGAGGAAGGCAATCAACAAACCTTCCAACAGGTGCAGGCGCTTTTCCACCTTGTCCAGGCGGAACTGCAGGCGACGGCGCACGGTGCCGACGCGGTACACCAGCCACTCGCTGAGCAGGGTGCGCAGGTCCTTGACCTGTGGCTTGCCATCGAGGCCAATGACGTTGGTGTTGACCCGGTAGCTGGATTCCAGGTCGGTGGTGGCGAACAGGTGGGGCATCAGTTCGTCGGCATCGACGCGGTTGGAGCGCGGGATGATGACGATGCGGCACGGGTTCTCATGGTCCGACTCATCACGTAGGTCAGCGACCATTGGCAGCTTCTTGGCCTGCATCTGTGCCGCGATCTGTTCCAGCACCTTGGACCCGGACACCTGATGCGGCAGGGCAGTGACAACGATGTCACCGTCCTCGACACTGTACACGGCGCGCATGCGCACCGAGCCGCGGCCGGTTTCGTAAATCTTCAGTAGGTCGGCCTTGGGTGTGATGACTTCGGCTTCGGTGGGGAAGTCAGGGCCCTGGATATGCTCGCAGAGCTGCTCGACCGTTGCGCTCGGCTCATCCAGTAGACGCACGCAGGCCGCGGCCACCTCGCGCAGGTTGTGCGGCGGCACGTCGGTGGCCATGCCCACGGCGATGCCGGTGGTGCCGTTGAGCAGCAGGTTGGGCAAGCGTGCCGGCAGGGTCGCCGGCTCGTTCATGGTGCCGTCGAAGTTCGGCACCCAGTCGACCGTGCCCTGGCCGAGCTCGGAGAGCAGCACTTCCGAGTAACGCGACAGGCGCGCCTCGGTGTAGCGCATGGCGGCGAAGGACTTGGGATCGTCCGGCGCACCCCAGTTGCCCTGGCCGTCGACCAGGGTGTAGCGGTAGCTGAACGGCTGAGCCATCAGCACCATCGCTTCATAGCAGGCGCTGTCGCCGTGCGGGTGGAACTTGCCGAGCACGTCACCGACGGTACGCGCCGACTTCTTGTGCTTGGAATCGGCGTCCAGACCCAGCTCGCTCATGGCGTAGACGATGCGGCGCTGCACGGGTTTCAGGCCGTCGCCGATGTGCGGCAGGGCGCGGTCCATGATCACGTACATGGAGTAGTTGAGATAAGCCTGCTCGGTGAAGTCGGCGAGTGACCGGCGTTCAACGCCTTCCAGGCTCAAATCGAGGGATTCGCTCATGCGGGCCTCATTGCAAGGTTGATTGGCGCAGCACCAGGGTGCCGCCCTTCTGACTGAATTCGAGTTGTTTCAGGGCGCTCATGCCCAGCAGCACTTCATCACCGTCCATGCCGGGGGCGATCAGTGCGGCGACGTCACGTAGTTCGATATCGCCCAGGCGCAGGCTGTCCAGGCGGGTGCGATGTCCCGTGGCACGACCGTTGGCGGTGCTGATGATGACCGGCGCACCGCGTTGCAGGCCGAGCCGCTCGGCCACCGTGCTGGGGATCGCGACCTGCGTGGCGCCGGTATCGAGCAGGAAGGTCACGTCCTGCCCATCGATCTGGCCGTTGAGCACGTAATGCCCCTGACGGCTGCTGGCCAGGCTGACTTCGACGAAACCATCGCCATGTAGCGACTGCGGCGTCTGGTTCGGGTTGCGCTGGCGATCTTCCCAGTTGCCGAAGAAATGCGTGGCCAGCAGCAGGCCGGCACCCCAGGCGAGCACCCACATCACGCGTCCGGCACGGCGGCCGGGCGTCTGCTCGCTCACGGGCGCCGGCTCCAGCCGCCCTTGGGCGCAGCGAAACGCCAGACGACGGGGCGTTCTTCACCATCGGCGCGGGTCTGGCTGCCGTTGTCGACGCCGATCCAGGCGCCGTCCTTGTCGATCCACAGCGCTTCGGCCATGCCATAGTTGGGCGTGTAGCGGCGTGGCTCGGTCAGTGCCTCGGCGGCGAATGACCAGCAGATATCCGCAATACCGTCGCTCAGGGTGCGGCGGCAGATACGATGAGCCTGGCGTTCCAGAGTGAAGATTTTTTCACCGAAATAGGCCAGTCCGGAGAAGTCGCGAGGGGCCGAATGGCCGCCGAGTGCCTGCGGGGAGGGTTCATCACCGCTTTCGCTGGTCAGCACGCAACCGCCCGTGCAGCGCCAACTGCTGCCGCGCCGATGCAATACGGTCAGGCCGCGACGACGCTGTTCCGCTGCCAGCCACAAGCGCTCGCCTGCCGGGTCGATGGCGATGCCTTCGAAACCCTGGTTGAAATGCAGCAGCATGCCGCTGGCGCGCGCCTGGCGTACCAGGCCGCTGGGCAAGTTGAGCCACTGTGCGTTGCCGTTGCTGCTCACCTGTAAAACGGCGGCGCGGGTCTCGCTGACCAGGTAGCGATTGCCCTGCGCGTCGCATGACAGGCCTTCGAAATCCAGCTTGCCCCCCCTGACCAGGCCGGCTGCCCAGTTGCGCATGCGCAGGCCCCAGGGCAGGGCACTCTCGGGCGGTTCGGGGGCGACGAAGGTTTCCGCCTCCGCGCGCAGCAGGCCGTCTTCGCGGTGCAATTGATAGAGGCGGTCGTCATCGCGGTCGGATACTGCCCACAAGATCTCGCCGCACATCGCCAGGCCCGACAGGTTGCCACTGGGCATTTCCGTCACCGGGTATTCCGCCTGCAGCTTCAGCTCTTCCAGCACCACTGGCTCGGCATTGGCGACGCCGGCCAACAGACCAAGTGCAAGGAGGTGGTTGCGCATCAGGCCAGTACCTCGGCCAGGTTGCCCTTGGTTTCCAGCCAGCTCTTGCGATCACTGGCGCGCTTCTTCGCCAGCAGCATGTCCATCACTTCGCGGGTGCCTTCGAAATCATCCAGCGTGAGCTGCACCAGGCGCCGGGTGTTCGGGTCCATGGTGGTTTCGCGCAGCTGCGGCGGGTTCATCTCGCCGAGGCCCTTGAAGCGTGTGACCTGTGGTTTGCCGCGGCGCTTCTCGGCCACCAGGCGGTCGAGGATGCCGTCACGCTCGGCGTCGTCCAGGGCGTAGAAGATCTCCTTGCCCAGGTCGATGCGGTACAGCGGCGGCATGGCCACGTAGACATGGCCGGCATCCACCAGCGGGCGGAAGTGACGGACGAACAGGGCGCAGAGCAGGGTGGCGATGTGCAGGCCATCGGAGTCGGCGTCGGCGAGGATGCAGATCTTGCCGTAGCGCAACTGGCTAAGGTCGCTCGAACCCGGATCGATGCCGATGGCGACGGCGATATCGTGCACTTCCTGGCTGGCCAACACTTCGCTGCCGTCCACTTCCCAGGTGTTCAGGATCTTGCCGCGCAGCGGCATGATGGCCTGGAATTCCTTGTCGCGCGCCTGCTTGGCGCTACCGCCGGCGGAGTCACCCTCGACCAGGAACAGCTCGCAGCGCAGCGGGTTCTGCCCCGCGCAGTCGGCCAGCTTGCCGGGCAGTGCCGGGCCCTGGGTGATCTTCTTGCGTTCGACCTTCTTGCCCGCCTTGAGGCGGCGGCCGGCGTTGCTGATGGCCAGTTCGGCCAATGCCAGGCCGGTTTCCGGGTTGGCGTTGAGCCACAGACTGAAGGCGTCCTTGACCACGCCGGAGACGAACGCGGCGGCCTCGCGGGAGGACAGGCGTTCCTTGGTCTGGCCAGAGAACTGCGCGTCCTGCATCTTCATTGAGAGGACGAAGGCGATGCGCTCCCAGACGTCTTCCGGTGCCAGCTTGACGCCGCGCGGCAGCAGGTTGCGGAACTCGCAGAACTCGCGCATGGCATCCAGCAGGCCCTGACGTAGGCCGTTGACGTGGGTGCCGCCCTGCGCAGTGGGAATCAGGTTGACGTAGCTTTCCTGCACCGCGTCGCCGCCCTCCGGCAGCCACAGCAGGGCCCAGTCCACCGCCTCCTTGTTGCCAGCCAGGGCGCCGCAGAAGGGCTCGACGGGCAGGCGTTCGAATTCGCTGACGGCGTCGACCAGGTAGGAGCGCAAGCCATCTTCGTAATGCCACTCGACTTTCTCGCCGGCTGACTTGTCCTCGAAGGTCACCGACAGGCCCGGGCACAGCACGGCCTTGGCCTTGAGCACATGCTTGAGGCGGCTGACCGAGAATTTGAAGGAGTCGAAATACTTGGCGTCCGGCCAGAAATGCACGCTGGTGCCGGTATTGCGTTTGCCGACCGTACCGATGACTTCCAGGTCGCTGGCCTTGAAGCCATCGGCGAAGCTCATCCGGTACTCGTTGCCATCACGCTTGACGGTGACCACCACGCGCGTCGACAGGGCGTTGACCACGCTGATACCGACGCCGTGCAGGCCGCCAGAGAACTGGTAGTTCTTGTTGCTGAACTTGCCGCCGGCGTGCAGCTTGGTGAGGATCAGCTCGACCCCGGGCACGCCCTCTTCGGGGTGGATGTCCACCGGCATGCCACGGCCGTCGTCGAGCACTTCCAGCGAGTTGTCCTCGTGGAGAATCACCTGGATCGACTTGGCGTGCCCGGCCAGGGCTTCGTCGACGCTGTTGTCGATCACTTCCTGTGCCAGGTGGTTGGGGCGCGTGGTGTCGGTGTACATGCCCGGGCGCTTGCGCACCGGGTCGAGGCCGGAAAGGACTTCGATGGCGTCTGCGTTATAGGCGTTCTGCTGGGCCATAGGGTCTCTTGTTCGTCAATTGAATACGGAAAAGTCGGTATCACGCCAGAGTGTGGCGTTAATACCGGCAAAAGCGAAGAGGGTCGGCAGGCGTTCGGCAAAACCCTGGAAACCGTGGTCGCCACCGGCCTGGATGCGCAGGGCGCAGGCGCGGTAGTAACGCTCGGCGTCGCGGTAGTCGAGGGTCTCGTCGCCGGTCTGCAGCCACACCTGATAACGGCTCGGGTCACTCGGTGCCGGGACTTCGAGTTCGGCCAGGGCGTGGACGTGATCCTCGGTGAGGTCCCAGGTCTCGTCGCTGTAGTAATTCTTCTGTGGGCCCAGATAGCCGTCGAAACGCAGGTGCGGCTGCACGGCCGGATTGATCAGCAGCGCTTTCAGCCCATGCTGCTCGGCCAGGTAAGTGGCGTAGTAGCCGCCCAGAGAGCTGCCCACCAGCACGGGTGTGCCAAGTTCGCTGATCAGCGCCTGCAACTGGGCGATGGCCTGGCGTGGATGATGGTGCAGGGCCGGTACGCGCAGTTGGTTTTCCAGGCCCAGATGGACCATGGCGCGGCTCAGCTGGCTGGCTTTGTGCGAGGCTGGCGAGCTGTTCAGGCCGTGTATATAGAGGATGGATGCGGTCATGGAGCGGGAGGCTACTCGTCCGAGGCCTCAAGCTGCAAGCTTCAAGCTGATTGGGGGTATGTCAGTAACCCTTGACGCTGTAGTCCACTTCGAAATCAATGCCGGTGACGCGCGATACGCCGGTGTCCAGCTTGCCGTCGGCATGCAGACGCAGCCAGCGATAGCCGGGGGCATCATTGCCCACCTGAAACTCCTCGCTGCCCGGTGCGAACTGTACGCAGGTCGAGGGCGAGGCGAGCAGGCGCAGGTTATCGCGTATCTGGTCGAACTCCTGGTGGATATGCCCCCAGAGCACGGCTCGCGCCTGCGGGTAACGGTCAAGGATGGCGAACAACGCATCGGCGTTACGCAAGCCTATGGGCTCCATCCACTTGCAGCCGATGGATACCGGGTGGTGATGCAGGCAGATCAGGTGATGGCGCTGCGGTGCTTCGCTGAGGGCGCGTTCGAGCAGTTCGAGTTGGCTGTCGGCAAGAAAACCGGGCACGGCGCCGGGAATCGACGAATCGAGCATGACGATGCGCCAGGCGCCAAGGTCGATTACCGGCTCCAGCAACTCACTGTCTTTGCAGGCGGCCTGCATCGGTGGGGTTTCATCGTGATTGCCGGCCAGCCAGCGAGCCGGGGCGGCAATGGCCGAGGTGAGTTGGCGAAAGCGTTGATACGACGCAACGCTGCCGTCTTGAGAAAGATCGCCCGTGGCCAGGATCAGGTCTATCTGCGGCTGTTCCTGCTGCACCCGTTCGATCACCCGTTGCAGGCTGTCGCACGTATCCATGCCCAGCAGCTTGCCGTCCGCTTCGGCGAACAGATGGCTGTCGGACAACTGCACCAGCAGGACCGAGGATTCAGTGGATGGGGCGGGCAGGCTCGGCAAGACCATCTCCTAAGGCATTATCGAGTGAATTATGGTGGTTGCTGCGGCAAAGGGAAAACCCAGGAAGCGGACGCAGATCACAGAAAAAACGCCGAGAGCGTTTTTGACGTTGCTTGCGCTAACCCTTGGCAACGAAAACCATGCAAGCAGAACAGCCCCGTAATATCGGCCGGGCAGTGCAAAGCTTGATTACTGGAGCTACATCACCGGCTGTGGTTCGTGCCCGCATGCCAGGCAATGGCTCAGCCACTCGCCAAGGAACAGGTTGAGCTGACTCTTTTCATCCGGTTGGTGCATCGCCGCGTTGGGGTAGGGGTAGCGTATGTGCAGGCGGCGCGCGCTCTCGGCGCTGACCACTTCGGCCATGCGCGCATCGTGATACACCCGCACTTCCAACTGTGGCACCGGTAGCCAGGGCAGGCTGTGCTCCTGGCGCACGCGCAGGGTGGTGGTATAGGGGCAGCTTTCCAGCACTTCCAGCGCCAGCACGCCGAGCAGGTGTTCGCCCTGGCTCAGGGCTACGCGACGGCTTTGCGTGTGCTTGCGCATGTCTGGGAGCAGACGCATCAGGCGTGCGTAGTTGGCCTCGCAAGCCGCTTGCAGCTCGATCAGGTCGACCCGATAGCGCTCGCGCAGCAGATTCACGACCACATCCCCCGCACTTCATCACGATTCAGCGCCAGCCATTGCAGCGCGATGATGCTGGCCGCGTTGTTGATGCGTCCGTCGCGCACGGCCGCCAGGGCATCAGCCAGCGGCATCACATGCACGCGAATGTCCTCGCCTTCCTCGGGCAGGCCATGCACGCCACCGGCGCCGCTGCTGTCGCAACGACCCAGAAACAGATGAACGAACTCATCGGAGCCACCAGGGGAGGGGAAATACTGGGTGATTGGCCACAGCGGGCCGAGGATCAGATCGGCTTCTTCGACCGCTTCACGGCGGGCGACTTCCTCGGGCTGCTCATCCTTGTCGATCAGACCAGCGACCAGTTCCAGCAGCCAGGGATTGCTGCTCTTGTCCATGGCGCCGACGCGAAACTGCTCGATCAGCACCACTTCATCGCGCTGCGGATCGTATGGCAGCACGCAAACGGCATCGTGACGCACGAACAGCTCGCGAGTCAGCTTTGGGCCCATGTTGCCGGCGAACTGGCGATGGCGCAGCTTGATCCGGTCGAGGCGATAGAAACCGCGAAAGCAGTTTTCGCGCTCGATGATGTCGATGTCGTCTTTGCCCATGGCAACTCCCCAGATAGTCGTAACGGGCCAAACTGCGGCCCGTTACGCATCACACTAGCGAGCATAGTGCTCGCCGATCAAGCCTGGCTGACGGAAAGTACGCCGCTACACCTTCTGATACAGCTGGCTGCCCTGCGCCTTGAATTCCTCGGCCTTGGCCTGCATGCCTTGCTCGGCATCCAGATCGACGGCGTCGATGCGCTGCTCCTTGGCGTACTCGCGCACTTCCTGGGTGATCTTCATCGAACAGAACTTCGGCCCACACATGGAGCAGAAGTGCGCCACCTTGGCCGAATCCTTCGGCAGCGTTTCGTCGTGGTAGGCGCGCGCGGTGTCCGGGTCGAGGCCGAGGTTGAACTGGTCTTCCCAGCGGAACTCGAAGCGCGCCTTGGAGAGCGCGTTGTCGCGGATCTGTGCGCCCGGGTGACCTTTTGCCAGGTCGGCCGCATGCGCGGCGATCTTGTAGGTGATGATGCCGGTCTTCACGTCATCCTTGTTCGGCAGGCCCAGGTGTTCCTTGGGCGTGACGTAGCAGAGCATGGCGCAGCCGAACCAGCCGATCATCGCCGCGCCGATGCCACTGGTGATGTGGTCGTAGCCCGGTGCGATGTCGGTGGTCAGCGGGCCGAGGGTGTAGAACGGCGCCTCGTCGCAGCATTCGAGCTGCTTGTCCATGTTCTCCTTGATCAGTTGCATCGGCACGTGGCCGGGGCCTTCGATCATGCACTGTACGTCGTGCTTCCAAGCGATCTTGGTCAGCTCGCCGAGGGTTTCCAGTTCGCCGAACTGCGCTTCGTCGTTGGCGTCGGCAATCGAGCCCGGACGCAGGCCATCGCCCAGCGAGAAGCTGACGTCGTAGGCCTTCATGATTTCGCAGATGTCTTCGAAATGGGTGTAGAGGAAGTTTTCCTTGTGGTGCGCCAGGCACCATTTGGCCATGATCGAGCCGCCGCGCGAAACGATGCCGGTGACGCGCTTGGCGGTCAGTGGCACATAGCGCAGCAGCACGCCGGCGTGGATGGTGAAATAGTCGACGCCTTGTTCGGCCTGCTCGATCAGGGTGTCGCGGAACAGCTCCCAGGTCAGATCTTCGGCGATACCGCCGACCTTCTCCAGCGCCTGGTAAATCGGCACGGTGCCGATCGGTACCGGCGAGTTGCGGATGATCCACTCGCGGGTTTCGTGGATGTGCTTGCCGGTGGACAGATCCATCACGGTGTCCGAGCCCCAGCGGATGCCCCAGGTCAGCTTGGCCACTTCTTCTTCAATCGAAGAGCCGAGCGCCGAGTTGCCGATATTGCCGTTGATCTTCACCAGGAAGTTGCGGCCGATGATCATCGGCTCCAGCTCCACGTGGTTGATGTTGGCCGGGATGATGGCGCGGCCACGGGCGACTTCGCTGCGCACGAACTCGGGAGTGATTTCTTTCGGAATGCTGGCGCCGAAGCTATGGCCGGCATGCTGCTCATTAAGCAGGCCGGCTTCACGCGCTTCGGCCAGCTTCATGTTTTCGCGGATGGCGACGTATTCCATCTCGGGGGTGATGATGCCCTTCTTGGCGTAATGCATCTGGCTGACGTTATGCCCGGCCTTGGCCCGGCGTGGGTTGCGCACGTGGGCGAAGCGCATCTTGGTCAGCTCGGCATCGTTGAGGCGGCGCTGGCCGAATTCGGAGGACAGGCCCGGCAGTTTCTCGGTGTCACCGCGGTCTTCGATCCAGGCGCTGCGCACGTCGGCGAGGCCCTTGCGCACGTCGATGGTCACGTTCGGGTCGGTGTAGGGGCCGGAGGTGTCGTAGACGGTGACCGGGGCGTTGATCTCACCACCGAAATCGGTCGGCGTCACGTCCAGGCTGATCTCACGCATCGGCACCCGAATGTCCGGGCGCGAGCCCTGTACATAGACTTTCTGCGAACGAGGGAAGGGCTTTACCGACTGTTGATCGACCTGCGCAGATTCACTCAGGTTCTTTTGTTGTTGTGCGCTCATCAAGGCTCTCTCCGGGATAGATGTCGGAGTTGGAACCTGAGCGGACGAAGGGCGTGAGATGCACCATGGGCGGTGCCGAGAGGACTCGCCGATCTACTGGCGAGGACATCTTGTTCCCTACGCAGGCCTTAACCTGATCAGGTTCAACGGGATCCGGCAGCTGCCAATCTCAGCCCCGCATTTGGGGCACCCCGACAAGAACTCGGGCAGTCTAAACAAGCTGGTGGGAGAAAACCAACTCGGCGGTCAATAAATATCGACCCGTGCGTCGGAAAACGACTGCTGGCGCGGCGAATGATGGATTGTTCCCGACGAGCAACATAGCTTGCCGCCAGCTAGACTGATGCTGCCCATGGCGTGCTTGACCCCCGCCTGCGGCGCCCCGTAGCCTTGCCGATTACCGCCTATTCAAGGATCGACAACCATCATGTTGCGCAGACTTTCCCTGGCAATCGCCGTGGCCGCCGCTTCGGTGGGCCTGGTTCAGGCCGCAGAGGCCCCGCTGTCGAGCAAAACCGACCTGGTCACCGTGTATCAGGAAGCGGCGCAGAACAATGCCGATATCGCCGCCGCGCGCGCCGATTATCAGGCTCGCCGTGAAGTCGTGCCGCAGGCGCGCGCTGGCTTGCTGCCCAACCTGTCGGCTGGTGCCAATTACGGCGACACGCGCACTGAAATCGATTCGCCGAGTGCGACGATCTCGCGCAGTGGCCTGGTGTACCAGGCCAACCTCAGTCAGCCGCTGTTTCGCGCTGACCGCTGGTTCCAGCTGCAGGCGGCCGAGGCCACCAGCGAGCAGGCCGCACTGGAGTTGTCCGCCACCGAGCAGAACCTGATCCTGCAAAGTGCTGAAACCTACTTCGCCGTGCTGCGCGCCCAAGACAACCTGGCCTCGACCCGTGCCGAAGAGGCGGCCTTCAAGCGCCAACTGGACCAGGCCAACGAACGTTTCGATGTCGGCCTGTCGGACAAGACCGACGTGCTCGAAGCTCAGGCCGGCTTCGATACGGCCCGTGCCAACCGCCTGCTCGCCGAGCGCGCGGTGGATGACGCCTTCGAAGCGCTGGTGACCCTGACCAACCGCGACTACGTGGCTGTCGAAGGGATTGTCCACACCCTGCCGGTGCTGGCGCCGACGCCCAATGACGCGAAGTCCTGGGTCGATACTGCCGCCGCACAGAACCTCAATCTGCAAGCCAGCCTGTACGCGGTAAACGCTGCCGAAGAAAATCTGCGTCAACGCAAGGCCGGCCATGCGCCGACCCTGGATGCGGTGGCCAGCTATCAGCAGGGCGATAACGACAGCTTGGGTTTCACCAACTCCGGTTCTCCTCTGTCTCCGCGTTACAGCGGCGACGTTTCGCAGCGTTCCATCGGTCTGCAATTGAACATCCCGCTGTACAGCGGTGGCCTGACCAGCTCGCAGGTGCGCGAGGCTTATCAGCGCCTCGGTCAGACCGAGCAACTGCGCGAGAGCCTGCGCCGCCAGGTGGTGCAGAACACACGCAACCTGTTCCGCGCGGTGAACACCGATGTGGAAACCGTACAGGCGCGTCGCCAGTCGATCATCTCCAACCAGAGCGCGCTGGAGGCCACCGAGATCGGCTACCAGGTCGGTACTCGCAATATTGTCGACGTGCTCGACGCCCAGCGTCAGCTCTACAGTGCCGTGCGTAACTACAACGATGCCCGTTATGACTACATCCTCAACAACCTACGCCTGAAGCAGGCAGCCGGCACCCTGAGCCCGGCCGATCTGGAGGCGCTTGGTAGCTTCCTCAAGCCGGACTACAACCCGGACAAGGACTTCCTGCCACCGGATCTGGCCTCTGCCGCCGAGGAGCGGCTGAAGAACAATCAGGGTTTCTGAGGCGTTCGCAGCAAAGCAAAAGCCCGACGCGAGTCGGGCTTTTTCATTTTGGCGATGTGTCACGTAGCGTGCGCCGAGCGCACCGATCTGGCTGGTGGTGCGCTACCCGAGTTTGAACCGGGCTGAATCAGTCGTAGCCCGGATGTAATCCGGGGAATGTTGCCGGCGTGATGCTTGCCCCGGATTGCATCCGGCTACAAAAGACGCTGCAAGTCCTTCAGCAAGCGCTCCAGCGCGCCCTGGTTGGCCTTGAGCACACTCAGGCCGGCCTGACTCATGCTTTGCATCTCGCTCGGTTCATTGAGCAATGTTGCAATCCTGTCCGCCAACTGCGCGGCGTTTTCCACCTCGCTCAGGGCGCCGGCGTCACGCAACTGCGCGGCGATTTCCAGGAAGTTGAACAGGTGCGGGCCGCTCAGTACCGGTTTGCCCAGCGCTGCCGGTTCCAGCAGGTTATGCCCGCCATTGGCCACCAGGCTGCCGCCGACGAAGGCGATATCCGCCAGCGCATAGAGAAACAGCAACTCACCCATGGTGTCGCCCAGCAGCACCTCGTCGCTGGCTTGCACGGCTTCACCCATGGAGCGGCGGCGTGTCTTCAGTCCTTCACTGATGCACAGATCATGGACCGAATTGAAGCGTTCGGGGTGGCGTGGCACCAGAATCAACAGCGCATCCGGCCGCGTTGTCAGTAACTGGCGATGGGCGGCGAGGACGATCTCGTCTTCGCCCGCATGGGTGCTGGCGGCGATCCAAACCGGGCGCTGCTCGGCCTGCCACTGGCGGCGTAATTCGACGGCGCGTTGCAGTAGCTCGGCATCGATCTTCAGGTCGAACTTGATCGAACCGGTCACTTCCACGCACTCGGGGCGTGCGCCCAAGGTCAGAAAACGCTGCGCCTCGGCCTGGGTCTGCACGGCGATCAGCGACAGCTCGGCGAGCATCGGCGCGGTGAGCTTGGCGAAACGTGCATAGCCGCGTGCAGAGCGCTCTGACAGGCGCGCATTGGCCAGAACCACCGGGATACCGCGCTTGGCGCATTGGTGGATGTGGTTCGGCCATAGCTCGGTTTCCATCACCACGGCCAGGCACGGCTGTACGCGCTCGAGAAACCGCGCGGCGGCCCACGGCAGGTCGTAGGGCAGGTAGCAGTGCTGCACGCTGTTGCCGAACATGGCCTGGATGCGCTCGGAGCCGGTCGGCGTCATGCAGGTCACGGTGATCGGCAACTCGGGATAGTGCGACTGCAGCGCGCGGATCATCGGCGCGGCGGCGATGCTCTCACCGACCGATACCGCGTGCACCCAGATCCCGCCGGGCTGCATCGTTGGCAGGCCAAGGGAGAAGCGTTCGTTGATACGTCGCGCGTAAGCCGGCGCCTTGCGCGCGCGCAGGGCCAGGCGCAGGGCAATCAGGGGCAGGGCCAGGTGCAGCAGCAGGGTGTATAGGGGTCTGTTCATGGGGGCGCAGCTTAGCGTTGCCAGCCATGCGCTGGAAGGGCACCTCTAAAAACTACCTGAGTTGTCATCACTGCGTTAAAAACAATCTGGAACGCCAGCCCGGTCAAATGCTCATTTACAACTCGTAAACTGCGCTTTTCGCTTGTTTTTGCCTTGTGCTGACCGCCTCGCCTACGCTTTTAGAGGTGCCCTGGCGGGCAGTCATGCCTGCGGGCGCAGCAGTTCGCGCGCCAAGCAGTCGGCCAGCCAGTTGGCCGCCGGGCCGAGCGCGCCGTCGCGCCGGGTGACGAGCTCCACCACCAGCGGCAGCGGCGCCCAGTCGCTGCGCAGTTCCTGCAGGTGGCCCTGGTAGGTCGGGTACTGCGCCACATGGCGCGGCAGCCAGGCCCAGCCAACGCCGCGTATCACCAGCTCGGCCATCACATAGAAGCTGTCGGCGCGCCATACCAGCGGACTGATCTGCTCTCCGCCGGGATAGTGGCTGTCCTGCGGGGTCATCAGCAACTGGCGATGTTCGGCCAGGTCACGCCGCTCCACGCTGTCGAGTGCAGCCAGCGGATGGTTCGGGCTGCATACCGTGACCATCTCGATGGTGCCCAAGCGCTGGCTCTCCAGCTCTCGCGGCATTTGTTCATGATGAAACAGCAGGCCCAGGTCGGCCTGGCGCTGCAGCAGCTTGCGCGCCACGTCGCCCTGTGCGCCGCTGGAAAGCTGCACTTCGAGCAAGGGAAAGGCATCTGCTAAAGCTTCCAGGCTGGCCAGCACCGGCTGGTAAGGCATGGCCTCGTCCTGCGCCAGACGTAGGCGCGCCTCCTCGCCGCGTGCCAGGCCGAGCGCGCGGCCGTCCAGTCGTTCACATTGCTGCAATACGCTGCGGGCCTGCTCCAGCAGCGCGACGCCTGCTTCGGTCAGGCGTGGCTGGCGCCCACTGCTACGTTCGAAAAGGGTCACGCCGAGGTCGCTCTCGAGCAGGGCGATGGCGGTGCTGACCGCCGACTGCGCGCGGCCGGTGTGCCGCGCTGCTGCGGAGAAGGATCGACTCTCGGCGGTCAGGACGAACAGTTGCAGCTGATCGAGATTCCAGTTCATGACCAACCTATCTTGATAGCTGATAGGTAATGACTTTATCCCATCATGGAAACACTTAGAATCGTGGCCATCTTTCAGGAGTCGCCACCATGCCCGGATACCTCTATCTCGCTATCGCCATCGCGGCCGAGGTGATTGCCACCACCTCGATGAAGGCTATCGACGGCTTCAACAAACCCTTGCCGCTGTTGCTGGTGATCGGCGGTTACGCGATCGCCTTCTGGATGCTGATTCTGGTGGTGCGCACCATCCCGGTGGGCATCGCCTACGCCATCTGGGCAGGGTTGGGCATCGTCCTGGTCAGCATCGCGGCGATGTTCATCTACCAGCAAAAGCTCGATCTGCCGGCCGTGCTCGGCATGGGACTGATCGTCAGTGGTGTGGTGGTGATCCAGCTGTTCTCGCAATCGACCGGGCACTGATCGGCCGCGGGCGAGGAAGTTGACGGGTTATACTGCGCGCCTGTTTTTCGCCGAGGCCCGTTCATGTCCCAGTCTCTCAGCACCGATGTCCTGATCGTCGGCGGCGGTATCGCCGGCCTCTGGCTCAATGCGCGCCTGCGTCAGCAGGGCTTCGCCACCGTTCTGGTGGAGCGCGGCAGCCTGGGCGGCGGGCAGAGCCTGAAGTCGCAGGGCATCATTCATGGCGGTGCCAAATATGCCCTGCATGGCGCGCTGACCGGCGCTTCCGAAGCTATCGCCGATATGCCGCGCCGCTGGCGCGAAGCGCTGGCCGGCAATGGCGAGCTGGACCTCTCCGGTGTGCGCATCCTGTCCGACGCCCATTATCTCTGGTCGCCCGGTACCCTGGCCGGCAACCTCACCAGCTTCTTTGCCAGCAAGGCGGTGCGCGGTCGGGTCGATCAGGTCAAGGGTGAGCAATTGCCGCCGGCGCTGCAGCACCCGAAGTTCAAGGGCAAGGTCTATCGCCTCGCCGAGCTGGTGCTCGATGTGCCTAGCCTGATCGCACGTCTGGCCGAACTGGCCGGTGATGGCCTGCTTGCCGCTGAGCGTATCGAACCGCTGGAGGAAAACGGTGAGTTGTGCGGGTTGATCGTCGACGGTCGCGAGATTCGTGCGCAGCGCGTGGTGCTCAGTGCTGGGGGCGGCAATGCCGAGTTGCTCGCCACGCTGGGCATCGAGCAGCCCGCGCAGCAGTTGCGCCCGCTGCATATGGTGTTGGCCAAGGGCCCGGCACTGAAGCCGCTGTACGCGCACTGTCTCGGCGGTGGGCCGAAGCCGCGGGTCACTGTCACCACCCATCCGGCCGCCGATGGCCAGTGGGTCTGGTACCTGGGCGGCGATCTGGCCGAGGCTGACGGCGTTGCGCGCGACGAAGGCGCTCAGATTCAGGCGGCGCAAAAGGAAGTGGCCTCGCTGCTGCCCTGGGTCGACCAGAGCCAGACGCGCTGGGCGACATTGCGCGTTGATCGCGCCGAGCCCGCGCAGTCGGGCCTGGTGCGCCCGGACAACGCTTTCCTCGCCGAACAGCAGCGCCTGTTGGTTGGCTGGCCGACCAAGCTGGCGCTGGCGCCGGATTTCGCCGACCGCGTACTGGCCGCCCTGCAGCGGGACAAGGTGCAGCCGGCTGGCCATGCGCCGTTGCCTGAGCTGCCGCGCCCCGCGCTGGGGCAGCCGTTATGGGAGGCACTGTTGCCATGAGCACCCTGCACGATCTGCATCGCCCGCTGGGCTCCACCGGCTTGCGCGTTTCGCCGCTGGGCCTGGGCACCGTCAAGCTCGGCCGTGATCAGGGCGTGAAGTACCCCAACGGTTTCACCATCCCTGACGATACGCAGGCCCTGGCCTTGCTGCGGCAGGCTCGCGAGCTGGGCATCAACCTGATCGATACCGCGCCGGCTTACGGCGTCAGCGAGCAACGCCTCGGTCCACTGCTGCGTGGCCAGCGCGATGAGTGGGTGATCGTCAGCAAGACCGGTGAGGAGTTCGAGCAGGGCCAGTCGCACTTCGATTTTTCCGCCGCGCATACCCGCCTGTCGGTCGAGCGCAGCCTCAAACGCCTGGAGACCGACCGTATCGACCTGCTGTTGGTGCACTCCGATGGCAACGATCTGGCAGTACTGCGTGAAACGGGCGTGTACGAGACGCTGGCAGCGCTCAAGCGCGAGGGCAAGATCCTCGGCTACGGGATTTCCGGCAAGACCGTCGAGGGCGGGTTGCTGGCGCTGGAACAAGGCGACTGCGCCATGGTCACTTATAACCTGAGTGAGCAGGGCGAGAAGCCGGTGTTGGACTACGCTGCCAGTCACGCCAAGGGCATTCTGATCAAGAAAGCGTTGGCCAGTGGGCATGCCTGCCTGGCCGAGGGTGTCGATCCGATACGTGCCAGCTTCGAACTGATCTTCGCTCATCCGGGCGTCAGCAGCGCCATCGTTGGCACCATCACGCCCGCGCACCTGGCGGCCAATGTCGCTAAGGTCGCGGCGGTTTTGCAGGGTATCCGCTGAGAACCCATTCACGATCTCGCGAGCTAGAACGATACAACACCGATGGCGGCCCCGCAAAAACAAGCGAGGAGCGGTCGGAGTCGCGGGCGACTGTACTGTTGTACATGAGCATTTCGACCGGGCTGGCGCTCCAGCTTATTTTTAACGCAGTAGCGCCGAAGCGCAGCAGATCGTGAACAGGTTCTGAGGTCCCCGGTCACGTCCTCTTACAGCCTTGGGTTGTGCTGAGTGGTCGGCTTGGGGCAGCCTTGAGCGGTTTTCGCTTCAACCTGATCCTCGCGTGAAGGCCGCTCGTCGAGCTGGATTCACGCCCAGCCGGAACAAGGAGTCGAGATGCCGCGTACGCTGATCCGCAAGGACCCGAGTAACTTCAAGACCCTGCCACTGCTCGTCGAAGCTAGCCCCGATGGTCTGAGATACCAGAGCCTGGGGCAGCCGCTGAATTTCCAGCAGATGCTCGAACGCCGCCGTCCGGTCGAGGTGGCGGACAGTTCGCGCTTTTCCATTGAGCTGGCCAACCTTGGCGTATCGGTACGCATGACCCTGCGCCTGCACGGCCGTGACTACTGGTTGCTGGTGCGCCAGCGCCGCCCGGATCGTGGCGACACCGTGCTCAAGCTGATTTCCGGTTATGTGCCGGCGCATGAACTCAACCTACCGCTGCTCACCGCCATTCAGGAGGTGGCCGAGGAATGTCTGCTGGAAAGCGCCGATGGGTGGTTGAGCGGGCGCTTCGGCGATACCTGGCTGCCCACGCCCTATCAGGGTGCGCTGCGCTATCGCGAGTCGAGTCACTTTCGTCTCAGCCCGCTGTCCGGCGCTGCGCGGCCAGTGCAGTGCGGCAACCTGACCTTGCTCGAGCGCCCGCGCGCCTATGTGCATCTGCCTACGGCATCCTTGCAGCTGGTCTATGACCTTAGCCTGGAGCTGCCACGCGATGCCCGTCAGTTGAGTCTGTTTCACGTCGACGAATGCCTGGAAGACGGTCGCCTGGTGGCGCGTCTGGAGCGTCGGCGGCCGGACATCTATCTGCTGGCGTTGCAGCGTGGTGTGCCCAGCGGTGGGCTGTTCACCCTGCGCAAAGGCGAATTGCTGCCCGCCAGCACCCGTGGGGTATGGCTGTCGGAGAGTTTTGCCGAACAGGATGGCTGGCTGGTGCGCGACGAGCGGATTCGCTGGAAGGACTGGCTGCAGCGCTACGGTGTAAAGACGCCGCAGCGGCGCGCATTGGCCAGTGCTTGAGTGACGCCGGGCGTCATTGCGCGCGGCTGTCGCGCATGCGCGTCAGCTGCCGCTCCAGCAGTGCCGGATAAGGATCGAGCAGGCGCTCCACGCAGCTGGCCCCTTCCGGGCTGGCAATTGGGCGGATGCGGGCGCGCTGGCGGGCCAGGGCATCCTGCGCGACGCGTTGCTCGACCAGCAGCAGGTTGCGGCTGTGTTGCGACAAGGCCAGGGCGTCCAGGGCGCTGTCGCTGAGCAGCAGGTCGGCCTGGCCCAGTTCTTCCAGATCACGGCCCAAGGTCAGCCCCAGCTGTAGTTGCAAGGTGATGCCGCTGTCGGCGACCTCGATCTGCAGGGCATGGCCCAGGGCGCGCATCAGCTCGCCACAGCAGATCGCGTGGGTCAGGTAGTCTTCGCCGCATTCGCGCTCATGGAACAGCATCAGGCTGCTGCCGTCCTTGAGGGTATGCAGTTGCCCCTGGTAGAGCGCGGCAGCTTGTTCCAGGCAACCCCGATAGCGATCCAGCAGGTCCAGTAGTCGCGTACGCGGCAGGCGGCGAAGCAGCTCCTGAGCACCGAGCTGAATGGCCAGCACGGCGCTGGCTTGCGAGGGGCGCGGAGCCTTGGCGACCGGCGCAGGCGCTTCGGAGTCGTCACGCAGGTCAGCGAAGGGATCATCCGGCTCTATGGCGTCGGGCCAGGGCTTGAGCTGCTCGTCATCGCCATCCTCAGCGCTGATGTGCGTTTCATCGAAGGCATGCTCGGCCTCGATCTCCTCCCGCTCGTCGAAGCGCTCGTCGTCGTCTTCTTCGGGCAGATAGTCCTCGCTGTCATCGAGCAGCTGTTCGTCATCCAGCTCCTGTTCGGGCTCCGGTTTTTCCGGTACCAGGCGCGCCTGCAGTTGACGCGCCAGATCACCGATCTCGTCGTTGCGCCCCGCCCCCGGTGCAGGGTCGTCCGGGTCACGCAGCCACAGGCGCATTTGCAGCAAGGGCGTGGAAATGTAACGGCCCAGGCGCATGCTCAGCGACAGGGTCAGGGCCAGCAGGATCAGGCTGAGAATGCCCATGCTCTGCAGGCTGATGGTCATTGGCTGCTGGAACTGGCTCATATCCAGGCTAATGCGCAACTGTCCGGCCATCACCTCCTGGAACGTGATGGGGGTGGTGTACAGGCCCTCGGTTTCGCCCAGAACGCTGCGCGTCGGGCGCGAGCCAGCTTCGGCGAGGATGCGGTTATCCACGCTGTAGATGGCCGCATGGGCAACCAGCGGGTTCTTCGCCAGGTTGTTCAATAGTACGTTGAGGCTGAGGATGTCGTTGGACACCAGCAGCTCGGTGGACGACGCCGCTGTCTGGGTGATCAACGCCTGACCCAGTGCATCGGCCTGCTGCTGCATGGCCTGCTTGAACTGCATGCCCATGACCCAGGCATAGATGACCATTGCCAGGGCTACCAGCAGCACGCTGTGGCTAGCAATACGCAGCACCAGAGGCACCCGCCGCTGACGCAGCGCGTGGAAGATCAGGATGAAGAAATTATCGGGTTTGACGGGCGCAGGCCGGTTCACAGAGCACGGCTCTTGTCGACTGAAGTTGCCGCGCAGTATAGCGAGCGGTCTGGGGCGGGCAAAGCGCATGGCTGCCCGGATCGACGGGAAACTGGGTAGAATGTGCGCCTTTTCGTCGGTCGGTGGCCAATTCGCCGCTTGCCTGCCTCAATCGTTTGCCTTGGAGGGTGCGTCTTGCGCGAAATCGTCCTGATCAATATCACCGGCGAAGATCGCCCCGGACTCACCGCTGCCATCACCGGGGTGCTGGCTCAAGGCGGGGTGAACATCCTCGATATCGGTCAGGCGGTGATCCACGACACCCTGTCGTTCGGCATCCTTATCGAAATTCCTGACAACGGCCGCTCCCAGTCGGTGCTCAAGGACTTGCTGTTCACTGCCTACGAGCTCGACCAACAGGTGCGTTTCACTCCGGTTTCCGAAGACGACTACCGTCAGTGGGTTGGTGGCCAGGGCAAGGCGCGCCATATCGTGACTCTGCTGACGCGCAAGGTCAGCGCCGAGCAGTTGCAGCGGGTCAGTGCGATCACCGCCAAGTACGGCCTGAACATCGATCATATCGACCGTCTTTCCGGGCGTATGCCGCTGGACATGCCGGCCGAGCAGGGCAAGGGATGCATCGAGTTTTCCGTGCGTGGTGAGCCGGCCGATCCCGTTGCCCTGCGCGCCGAATTCCTCAGCGTGGCGCAGGAACTCAACGTCGACATCGCCTTCCAGCGCGACTCGGTGTTCCGTCGCAATCGTCGCCTCGCCGTGTTCGACATGGACTCGACGCTGATCGAGGCCGAGGTCATCGACGAGTTGGCCAAGGCTGCCGGCGTGGGTGAGCAGGTGGCCGAAATCACCGAGCGCGCCATGCGCGGCGAGCTGGATTTTCGCGCCAGCTTCAAGGAGCGCCTGGGCTTGCTGCAGGGGCTGTCGGAGGACGTGCTGGAGGAGATCGGCGCGTCCCTGCGCCTGACCGAGGGTGCCGAGGTGTTGTTCGCCGAACTCAAACGCCTGGGCTACAAGACTGCGATTCTCTCCGGCGGCTTCACTTACTTCGCCAAACAACTGCAGGCCAAGCTGGGCATCGACTACGTGTTCGCCAACGAACTGCAGATCGAGAACGGCAAGGTCACCGGTGTGGCCGTCGAGCCCATTGTCGACGCACAGCGCAAAGCGGATCTGTTGCGTGAGCTGGCGCAGAAGGAAGGTTTGCAGCTGGAGCAGACCATCGCTGTCGGCGATGGTGCCAATGACCTGCCGATGCTCGGCCTGGCCGGTCTCGGCGTGGCTTTCCGCGCCAAGCCGCTGGTCAAGCAATCGGCCAAGCAGGCGATCTCCACCCTTGGGCTGGACGGCATTCTTTATCTGCTCGGCTTTCGCGACCGTGAGGGGCAAGAATAAGCCCCAGTGTTGCGTCGGATATGAAAAAGCCGCCTGAGCCAGAGCGTGTGAAAACGCACTGACGCCAGAAAAATCCAACGCCCCGACTGGTTCGGGGCGTTGGTGTTTTTGATGCTTGGAAATGGAAAGCGGGATTTACCCCAACAGTTCGATCAACCGACGGGCACCCATCACATTGATGGCACGCTTCAGGTTGTAGGCGTTGACCGCCAGGGCCATTTACGTCCGAGCGCCCTGCAGTTGTCGGAGCAGGAAGCGACCATTACCCAAAATCCATTGCTTCAGCTTGCTCTCAGACTGCTAGGTTTTCACACAGTCTGGAGCAGGCGGCTTTTTCGTCGGCGGGATTTATTCGTCGCCAGCCGAGAAGTCGTAGTCCATCGACTGACTCGGGCCTTGCAGGTAGTAGCCCTGAATGAAGTTGACCCCGGCCTGCCACAGCGTCGCCAGTACGCTGGCACTTTCGACGAAGGGCACGATGGTCAGCTTGGCCTGGGCATGCAAGCTGCTGAGTAGGGTTTTCAGCGCTTCCTGGTTCTCTGCATTGCTCAGGTCCTGGGAGAAGGAACCGTCGACTTTGACGAAGTCCACTTGCAGGTGCTTGAGCGTGTTGAACGGGTTCAGGGCGCAGCCGAACTGGCTCAGGGCGACCTTGCAGTGCAGCTCCGCCAGGCCCTGGGTCAGCACCTTGGCCTGTTTCAGGTAGGTAATGGCATCGGGCTCGCTGAACTGGAACACCAGCGAGTCCGACGGCAGGCGAGCGGCCTTGAGTGCCACGCTGAGCCAGGGCAGCAGCGTTTGATCCTGCAGGCTGGCGCTGGACAGGTGCACGAACAGACGGGTGTTATGGCCTTTGGAGCGGTGGTCGGCCAGCAGCTTGATCGAGTTGAGGATCACCCAGCGGTCGATCTTCTCGCCCAGGCCCGCGTCCTTGGCCGCGGCGAGGAACTGCGCCGGCGGCACTTCTTCACCCTGTGGGTTGAGCAGGCGCAGCAGCACTTCGTAATGTTCGTGGGCGTCGCCACGCAGGCTAATGATTGGCTGGAACAGCAGCCGGAAGCTGTTGTTCTCCAGTGCTTGCTGCACCATCGCCAGCAGGTTGCCGCGGTTGGCGGCTGCGGCCAACTCATCGGCCGGGTTGAACAGCTTGATGGCGTTGCCGTCGCTGAGCTCGTCGGCGCAGCGGTGCGCGCGATCGATGACTTCCTGTGCCTTGGCGGTTTTCTCACTGAGCCCCGCCACGCCGATTGAAAGCGTGGTCTGTACGGTGCGGCCGCTGACGTCGAACAGGTGGCCTTCGACCTTCTTCAGCAGGGCCGCCAGGCTGGCCTGGCACTGCTCGGGCGTCTGGCCCGGCAGTAGGGCGGCGAACACGTCGTCACCGAAGCGGGCCAGCTGCGTCTCCATCGGGAAATGCGCGCGCAGCAGGCCGGCCAGGTCGGTCAGCAGCATGTCGATGCCGGCCAGGCCGATTTCGCCCTGCATGCCGGCGTAGCGGTCGACCCGGATATACGCCAGGGTCGAGGGCTGACCGCTGTTGATGGCGCGTTCGGCGGCGTTGTCCATCAGCTCGAGGAAGTGGTTGCGGTTGAATAGGCCAGTGACTAGGTCCTGGCTGCTGATCTCACGCAGTTTCTCTTCCAGTTCGGCATTGGACGTTTGCGCGCGGATCACCACCTGAATGCACGGCTCGCCATCATAGGTGGCGGGGGAAAAGGTCATTTGCGCGGCGAAGCTGCTGCCATCGGCGCGCACGCCCTGGCAGTTGAGCTCGGCGTGGCCTTCAGCGCTCTGGTAGTTCTTCAGGAAGTCCTTGAACGCCCCGTGATCGGCACTGGCGATCAAGTCGATCATCGGCATGCCTTCGAGCTCATCACCGTCCTCGTAGCTGAACAGCTCGAGATAGGCACGGTTGGCATAGATGTGCATGCCGTCGTGGACATAGGTGATGGCGTCGACCGAGCTTTCCAGTAGCAGCTGGCAGCGTTTCTCGGCTTCGCGTAATGCCACTTCGGCGGCACGACGGGCGCGGCGCTCTTCGAGATTGGCCAGCTCGCGCTTGGCGACCAGCACCAGGCGTTCATCCTCGCCTTGCGGCAGGGCGTCTTGTGCGCCGAACAGCAGGGCTTCGGTAATGATCTCGGAGTCATTCTCCTCGACCAGTTGGATGACCGGGATGTCCTTGGCCTGGCGGCGAATGGCGGTTATCGCCTCGCTGGGTTCTAAGTGCTCGCTACTGGGGGCGCAGATCAGCAAGTCCCAAGTCTGTTGCAGGCTTTCAGCAAGGTCGTCGCTGGAGGTCAGGCGATGCGCGCGCGTGGCGTGCCCTGCGTTGCGGAACAGACTGACCAGGCGCTCTGCTTCGTTCTGCGAGTCTTCGAGAATCAGCAGGCGGATGGTTTTTTTATCGATGGCCATAGAGGAGTCATTACCGCGCCGAACGGGCGCGAAAAAGCGACAAATGGTGAGTTCGCCGGAGCCTACAGCGACTTCCAGAGCGAGTCAAAATCTTCCTCCCCAGCAGGCTTCTGGCTTTGCGAGGCTGTGACCGGTGTCCCGGCTGAGGCTTCTTCCACGCCCACTTGGTGATACTCGAACTGGCTGACGCTGCCGGTGCTGACTTGCTTGCGCGTCAGTACCGCGCGGTGCTCTTCGCCGTGGTCGTTGATCAGTACCTTGCTGCCTTCCTGGAAGGGCAGGCGCGGTGTGATCAGGCTGGCAGGGCGGGAAATGGCGCTGATTTCCGGCAGCAGCAATGCGCGCAGGTACTGGCTGTTCTGCTCGCCTTTGCGCAGCAGTTGCAGACCGCACGGGCGCGCGTACGGTGCGATCAGCTCGATGCCCATCTGCATGCCGCCGCCGCGGACCTGACGAATCCAGCGCACGATGGCGACGCTCCAGCCCTGGCTGGGGCTGTCCTGCACACCCAGGATCTCGCCGGCCTGTAGCTGGCTGGGAACGTCCTTGGGCCAGGACAGGCAATAGCCCCCGGGGCTTTGATTGACGACGGGCAGAGGGAAGGTCGGATAGTTTTCGCCGTTGCTCTCAGGCTGCGTCTGTTCACCTGGGGTGACCTTGGTGTACTGAATCTCTTCGAAATGGATTTCGTCAGCGGCGGTGCGCTGGGCGTCGAAGGCGCCCGACCAGACGTCAGGCTCGCCGGTAACCGGCTTGAACACCGCTGCGCCGATCTCCACGGGACGCTTGAGCACTTCGCCGAACGAGCGGCGGCCGGAGAGGAAGAAATGCAGCGCAGTCATGCCGATGCACAGAGTCAGGCTGCCTTGGCCTGGTGTTCGCTGGAAGGTGCGTTCAGCGATGTCGCCCCAGGCTGCGGCAACGTGCTGCAGCAGGTCGAGGCTGATGCCCTCCGGAATCATCAGGCGCGATTTGCTGCGCTCTTCTTCCGGCAGATCGAGGTACTCCTTGATGGCGTCGACCAGTGGCTGGGTATCGATACCCAACAGGTTGTGCAGCTCGCTGCTCTGATACAGCGACTTGTAGCGCGGCGGGCCGTCGATCTGCGGCGCCAGCACGAACAGGCTGTCTGGATCATCGCCGGCCTGCAGCTTGACTAGCTTGCTCCAGGGCTCCAGCGCTTCTGCCAGGCGTGCGATGCCGTTCTGGCGCATCTGGTTGGTACGCGCGCAGCCCAGCAGTAGTGCGGTCACGTAGGTCTGCTCGGTGCTCAGGCCCGGAGTATGGCGTGCCAACGGGTCACGAATGACCTGGCGCTGCAGGCGCTGCTCGCAGGCAATCTGATAGAGCTGGTGCAGCTCCAGCCAGAGCCCTTCGGGCACCGGGCAGTAAAGCTGACTGGCACGAATCAGCGGGCTACACAGGCTGTGGCTGGCACGCTGCAGGGAGACGGCGAGCAGTTGGTCGCGATCCTTGCCGCTACGGGTGATCACGCGGGAAATGATCAGCTTGTAGCCAACGGCCAGGTGGTTCTGTAACGCCTGGCACAGGTTGGCCACCTTGCGCGGGCGTTCGTCGAGCACGATGGCCTGGTTGAGAAAGTGGCGTTCCAGGTGTTGGCAGACGAAGCTGACTTCCGGGCGTAGCAACTCCAGCAACTGCAGACGGTTTTCCGAGGGAGTGAGGAATTGATTGAGTTCAACCAGGCTCTGATACAGCTGGCGTGCAGTTTCACCGATGTTCGCCTTGGGCAGGCCAGCGATCCAACGTTTGAGATCGCGGGGGCTGCCGTCGCAGAAGCTGAGGCTCTGCTTGCTCGGCGTGGGAACGCGCAATAGCTGAAGGTGGGTACTCTGTTTATCCATCAAACTCGGAGGCTCCGGCCACGCACTAGCAAGCGGCTCTAGTAATAGTCTTTCGAACTCTAGCAGTATCTGCCTGGGCTGGCAGCCCGTCTGTGTGGACGGTCTACCTCGCCAGAGTACGGATCTATAACCGAACGGTCGAGATACGGGTGCTTTGTCTCTGCAGCTCAGTCCTGAGTTGTGCCCATCAGTTGGCCCATGCGCACCGCGCTGCCCGCGTCCAGCTCTTGCGCCCATTGCACCTGATTCGGGCCGAACAGGACGATGGCCGTGGAGCCCAGCTTGAAACGGCCCATTTCGGCGCCCTTGGCGAGCTCGATTGGCCCGCGTGCTTGCGCGTCATAGCGTGTGCTCTTGAGCTCGCGCTTGGGTGGGGTGACCAGGCCGGCCCATACCGTCTCGACGCTGGCGACGATCATCGCGCCCACGAGCACTACCGCCATCGGACCGCGCTCGGTATCGAACAGGCAGACGACGCGCTCGTTACGGGCAAATAGTTCCGGCACATTTTCCGCAGTGGTCTGGTTGACCGAGAACAGGCGGCCCGGCACGTAAACCATTTCTTTCAACGTGCCGCCCAGCGGCATATGGACGCGGTGGTAGTCCTTCGGCGACAGGTAAACAGTGGCGAACTGGCCGCCCATGAAGGGCGCTGCGCGTTCTGCGTCGCCGCCAAGCAATTCGACAGCGCTGAAGCTGTGGCCCTTGGCCTGGAAGATGCGGCCGTGCTCGATGGCGCCGAGTTGGCTGATCGCGCCGTCGGCCGGGCTGAGAATCGCGCCGGGAGTTTCATCCAACGGGCGCGCGCCGTCTTTCAGGGCGCGGGTGAAGAACGCGTTGAAGTGTTCGTAAGTGCGCAGGTCTTCGACTTGCGCTTCGCTCATGTTGACCTGGTACTGCTTGGCGAACCACGAGATCAGCGGATTCTTCAGCCAGCCGATACGGCATTCGGCAACGCAGCCGATCAGGCGCGACAGCAGGTGATGAGGCAGCAGGTACTGGCTGAGGATAAAAAGACGTTGTTTCATCGTGTTTCCTTGAAGGTTCTGAACCGGCACTGGCGTGGCCAGGACGGGGATATCTGATCGTCGGCGCGCTCAGCGTTCGATGGGGGTGTCGGGCAGATTGCCCCACTCGGACCAGGAGCCTGCATAGGCCTTCACGCGTGGATAGCCGAGCGCCTTGGCCACCACATAGCTGAAGCCGGAGCGGCGGTGCGTCTGGCAGTGAGTGATCACTTCCTTGTCGGGCGTGATGCCCAGGTTTTGCAGGACATCGGCGATGTCCGTACGGATGCGCATGCCGCGTTGCGGGTCCATGCCCGCGGTCCACTCGAAATGGGTGGCGCCGGGGATATGCCCGCCACGCGCTGAACTCAGTTTTTCGCCGCGGTATTCGTCTGCGCCGCGCACGTCCCAGATGGCCAGGTCGGCAGCATCCAGGCGCGATTGCAGATAATCGCGAGTGGCGGTGGGGGCGTCGCTCAGCGTCAGTGATACCTCGGTGCGGGTCACGGCTGGTTCTTCCTGGCTCAGCTCGAGGCCATCGCCAACCCAGGCCTGCAAACCGCCGTTGAGGAAGTGGTAGCGCGAATGGCCGATCACGTCGAGCAGCCAGATGAAACGACCGGCCCAGGGGCCGCCCTCATCGTCGTAGACCACATAAGTGGCATCGGCGTGGTGGCCAATATCGGCGAACAGCGCTTCGAGTTGGGCTTGCTCGGGTAGCAGGCCGGGAGCGGGCGGTGCACCCAGTTGCGTGCGCTTGGCATCGACCCAGCGTGCGCCGGGGATATGGCCGGCTGCATAACGCGCAGCACTGCTCAGGTCGAGCAGGAATAGATCGGGGGCATCCAGGCGCTCAGCCAGTTCAGCCGGCTCGATCACCAGTGGCAAGTTGTCGAAGGCGGACATGACGGCCTCCTTGAATGAAAAGAGGTCGATTGTAGCGGAAACAGAGCGCTTCAGCGCTCGCGCCTGGAAAAGCTGCCCAGTGCGCGCTCGATGCACTGCACGGTCTTGCCGAATGCCTGCAGGCAGACGTCATTGAGTGGTTGGCCGCCCTGGTCCGCTATAACCAGCATCACCACGCGACCATTGTTGGCCACAGAGCGCAGCAGCAGATGTTCGCTGGGGAAAAGTGCCTCGAGGCTGCCGGGCAGCAAGGCAGAAAACTGCGCGATGTTGCTCGGTGTAAGGCGCAGTTGCCCGGGCGCGCTGAGCAGGCGCGTCAACACCTGGCTCTGTGCCGGGTCGAGGCTGAGGCTCGCTGCGCTTGCGTCGAGGCCGGCATGTTGCTGGCTCTGCAGGCGAGTGTGATTACGATCGGCAAGTAGCAGCAGCACGCGCTTCAGGCCGCAGGCCTGCAAGGCGTCTCGGGCGCAGGCAGTCAGCTGTGGCACGTTGGCAAAGGTGCTGGGGTCGGAGAGCAGGCGTGCGCAGTGCTGGCGCCAGGCGGCGAGGTCATCGCGTTTTTGGGGGGCAGCTACGCTCACGGCTGGTTTGAGGCGATGAGCGTCCCAGGGCCAGATCAGTGCCTGCGCCGGGTGCCACAGTGCGGGGTCGTGGATCAAGCGCGCGCTGCTCACGGCATGCTGGTGCACTTCCTGCTGCAGTTCGTTGAGGGGTATCTGCAGGTACAGCCTGGTCAGTCTTTGCCAGCGCAGGCAGTGCGCGGTATCCCAGGCCTGGTGCGCTGATACCGCCAGGCCGTTGGCCAGCAGCACGCAATTGCTCGGGTGAGTGAGCCAGTGGCGCAGGGGGATGTCGGCGTCGAGCATCTGCTGTTGATGCAGGGGATGCTCGTTATCACGGGCGATGTGCAGTGCCTTGACCAATTGACGCCGATCTCGCTCCAGCAAGCGGTAGCCGCGAACGATCCACTCGGGCAGGCGCCAGCGCTCGGCCAGTTTGACGCACAGCTGGATCAAGGTGACCCCGAGCAATTCCTTCTCGACGACGGCGGGACGCTCGCCTTTGAGCAGTACGCGCTGTTCCCACGCATCGAAGAGTTGAGGCTGGGCGCACAGCAGCGGCCAGATGGGGGAGAGAAACAGCAGGCTGCAGCCATGCAACTCATTCCACAGGCGTGCAAGGCGCGCACCGAACAGGCCGCGCGCCTGTTGGCTGGCATGCTGACTGATCAGCAGGATCTGGCGAAACGCCAGGGGGATTTCGCACTCGGGCAGCGCCGGTGCCTGATTGAGCAGTGCTTCGCAGCGGCTCAGGCCCAGTCGCGACACGGCAGTTTCGACGCTTTCGGCCGGGTCGCTGAGGCTGTTGTTCGACTGGTTTGATTCGCGCAGCACCTGCAGGGCGAAGGACGGGCTCAACTCGATCGCCTCGGCGATTTCGCGCCAGGTTTTGCGGCTGTCGGCGAGGATGTGACGCAGGCGCAAATGCTGCTGCTGCTCGATTGGCAGTGGCAGCTTGCCCAGTAGTTGCACCCAGGCGTCCAGCGTGCGTGGCAGGGACTTTGACGTCGACATATTGGCTCGAGTCGAAAGTGGCTTTTGACCATAACTGGCTATAGTCTGGCGTATAAGTTCCGATAATTAGAAGGGTTGTTTTCAATAACCCATCCACTAGGCTCTGCAAGCGTTTATTTCATGGCAAAAATCATAGGCATCATTGTCGTATTCGGCTGCGTCTTCGGCGGGTTCATGCTCTCGGGCGGGAAGCTGATGGCATTGGTCCATCCCTTCGAAGTTATGATCATTGGCGGCGCGGCGCTGGGGGCATTCCTGCAGGCCAACCCGGGCAGTATGTTCATGACCGTGTTCAAAAAGTCGCTGAGCATGTTCGACAGCCGCTTCACACATGCCTACTACCTGGAAGTGCTCAAGCTGCTGTACGAGATCCTCAACAAGAGTCGTCGCGAGGGCATGATGGCCATCGAGGCCGATGTCGAGGACCCCAACGCCAGCCCGATCTTCAGCAAGTACCCCGGAGTCCTCAAGGACGCGCGCATGACGGCGTTCATCTGTGACTACCTGCGCATCATGTCCTCCGGGAACATGGCCCCGCACGAGCTCGAAGGGTTGTTCGACATGGAGCTGGCCAGCCTCAAGGATGAAGTGGAGCACCCTGCGCACGCGGTGGCCAAGGTCGCCGACGGCATGCCGGCCATGGGTATCGTCGCCGCTGTACTGGGCATCGTGATCACCATGTCGATTCTGGCCGAGGCGGACAACGCCCAGATCGGTGAGAAGGTGGGTACGGCCCTGGTCGGTACCTTCCTCGGCATTCTCGCTTCCTACGGCTTCTTCGGCCCGCTTTCCGGCGCGCTGGAGCATGACGCCAAGGAAGAGCTGAACCTCTACGAGGCGATCAAAGCGACGCTGGTCGCTTCCGCTTCTGGCATGCCGCCGACCCTGGCTGTCGAGTTCGGACGCAAGGTGCTGTATCCCGCGCATCGCCCGAGCTTCAGCGAGCTCGAGCAGGCCATGCGCGGCAACTAAGCCATGGAAAATAACCAACCCATCATCGTCAAGCGGGTCAAGAAGACTGTGGGCGGGCACCATGGTGGCGCCTGGAAGATCGCTTTCGCCGACTTCGCGACCGCCATGATGGCGTTCTTTCTGGTGATGTGGCTGATGTCATCGGCCACGCCGGAGCAGAAACGCGCGATCTCCGGTTACTTCCAAGACCCCATCGGCTTTACCGAAAGTGCTAGCCCCTACGCCATCGACCTGGGCGGGACACCGACGCCGGCACCGGAGCGTACGCTCAATCCGGATGTTTCCGAGACGCCGGAGAGTCAGCCGGACGAGACGGGCGTCAGCACCGATCAGATCGAGACCCTGGCCGAGAAGATGGAGCAGGAGCGCCTGGAGCTGCTGTTGCAGGAATTGCAGAACAAGGTCGAGGAAAACCCCGAGCTGCAGCGTTTCACGGATCAGATCCTGTTCGAGATCGCCCAGGATGGCCTGCGCGTTCAGATCATGGATGCCGAGAACAGGCCGATGTTCGCCCTTGGCAGTGCAGAGCTGCAGCCCTACTTCGAAGACATCCTGCTGGCGATGGCCGACACCATTCGAGCGGTGCCGAACAAGATCAGCGTCAGCGGTCATACCGATGCCAAGCCGTTCATCGGTCATGGTGATTTCGGTAACTGGGAGTTGTCATCCAACCGTGCCAATGCCGCAAGGCGCACGCTCGTGGCCGGCGGGTACCCGGACGAGCAGGTGGCGCGTGTCGTCGGGTACGCTTCGTCGGCGTTGTTCGATCGTGAGGATCCGTTTAATCCCGTCAATCGGCGCATCGATATCGTCGTGCTGACCAAGAAGGCGCAGCGCGCTATCGAGGGCGAGCAGGGCGCGGGTGCAGAGCCGTCAGCACAAGAGCCGGGACCCGCCGGCAGCCCGCCAGTGCCACCCGCCGACGCGTTACCGGCCGATCAACTGCGTGAGCGGTTGAATATCTTCGAGAATGGCAACAGCCCGCTCGACCAACTGAACAATCAGTAATCGTCTTCCGGCAGGCTGGCGATGATGTGTCGGTAACTGGCCATGCGCTGTGGCTGTACGCGGCCGTCTTCCAGCGCCTGCAGCAGGGCGCAGCCGGGTTCGCGATCATGCTTGCAGTCACGAAAGCGGCAGCGCCCGAGCAGGTCGTGGAATTCGATGAAGCCCGCTTCCACGTCATCACGGCTGACATGGCCGAGGCCGAATTCGCGAATACCCGGGGAGTCGATCAATTGGCCGCCACCGGGAAAGTGGAAAAGCCGAGCGGTGGTGGTGGTGTGCGTGCCCTTGCCGGTCAGCTCCGATAGCGCGCCGACACGCGTATCGACGCCGGGCAACAGGCTGTTGACCAGCGATGATTTGCCCACGCCAGATTGGCCCACGAATACGCTGACGTTTCCGTTCAAGCGCTGTTTCAGCTGCTCCATGCCGTCGCCCTGATGGGCCGAAACCTCCAGTAGCGGATACTCAAGCTCACGATAGACCTTGAGCAGAGCGTCCAGCGCGACCTGGTTCTGCTCGTCGATCAGGTCGGCCTTGTTCAGCAGCAGCAACGGGCGAATACCCGCGTGCTCGGCGGCCACCAGATAACGGTCGATCAGGTTGGCGTGCGGCTCGGGCAGCGGTGCGAAAACGATGACGATCTGGTCGACGTTGGCCGCCACTGGCTTGAGTTGGCCGCGCATGTCGGGGCGGCACAGCTCACTGTTTCGCGGCAATTGCGCGACGATGACGCCATCACCCTGATTGCCCGGACGCCAGACCACCTGGTCGCCAGTGACCAGCGCCGGCAGGTTGGCGCGCAGGTGGCAGCGAAACACCTGGCCGGCCATTTCCCCCTGCAAGCCCTCGATTTCCACCTGCACGCCAAAGTGGGCAATTACCAGCCCGGTCTGTTCCGGGCCGAGGTCACCGCCTTCCAGTGCTTCCACTGCCTTCGATTCACGCTTGGCTGCGCGGGCCGCGCGCTCACCTTGAATCTTTTCGATCCGCCAGTTCTGGCGGCGGTTGAGTTGGCGTTTGGCCATGGAGCTTCCGGGTAGTGGAGTGTTGATCGCGGCGAGTTTAGCATGAGCGCTCGGCGGCCATTCGGCTGTCAGGAACAGAGGTCGGGAATGACGATAGGCGAGGAAAGAACGGTGCTGCGGCTACCGTTGTTGCGCGCTCTTTTAGCGCAGGGCCTGTCCCTGGCGCTGGTGGTGGTGCTGGTCTATCTGCTGGCGTTACTGCCTTGGCGCATGTCGTTGTTTTCAGTGGCGCTGCTACAAGGTGTCGTGGCCGCCGGGATCGGCTGGCGCTTGGGGCTGTCACGCTGGTGGTTGTGGATCAATCTGGCGTTTTTACCCGCACTGCTGGTGATGCAGCGCGCTGAATTACCGGCCTGGCTTTTCCTGCTGGGATTCGTGCTGTTGCTGCTGGTCAACTGGAACAGTTTGCGTGAACAGGTGCCGCTCTACCTGAGTGGGCGCAAGACACAGCAACGTCTGCAGCAGTTCATGAGCGAGCGTGAGCCGCCGCTGCGCTTCGTCGACCTGGGGTGTGGTACGGCAGGTACGGTACTGCAGCTGGCCAGGCAGTTTCCGCGCGGACAGTTCGTGGGTGTCGAGACGGCGCCCCTGCTCTTCGCTTTCGCCTGGCTGCGCTGCTTGCTGCAGGAAAACTGCAGCATTCGTTATCGGAGCTTGTGGCAGGTCGAGCTTGGCGAGTTCGATGCCGTCTACTGCTTTCTCTCGCCCGTGCCGATGCCGCGCCTGTGGGCCAAGGCGCAAGCCGAGATGCGCGCTGGCAGCTGGCTGATCAGCAATACCTTCGAGATTCCGGGTGTGCCAGCTGATCGCGAGCTCGACGTCAGCGAAGGGCGGCAAACCTCTCTGTTTTTCTGGCACATGAAGGGCGCCGAGATCCGCTAGACTTGGCGCCTGAGCCAAGGAGCCTAACCATGCAAAACCCCAACAACCTGATCTGGATCGACCTGGAAATGACCGGGCTGGAGCCAGAGCGTGATGTGATCATCGAGATGGCCACTATCGTCACCGATAGCGAGCTGAACGTGCTGGCTGAGGGACCGGTGATCGCCGTTCACCAGAGCGACGAGGCTCTGGCCGGCATGGACGAATGGAACACCCGCACCCATGGCCAGAGTGGCCTGACCCAGCGCGTGCGTGAGAGCAAGATCGACAGCGCCGCTGCCGAGGCGCAGACCATCGCCTTTCTCGAACAGTGGGTGCCGAAGGGTAAGTCGCCAATCTGCGGCAACAGCATTGGCCAGGATCGCCGCTTTCTCTACAAGTACATGCCGGCGCTGGAAGCCTACTTCCACTACCGCTACCTGGACGTATCGACGCTGAAGATCCTGGCCGGCATGTGGGCGCCAGAGGTCAAGGACAGCTTCCAGAAAACCGCCACTCACCAGGCACTGGACGACATTCGCGAATCCATCGCCGAGCTGCGTCACTACCGCAAGCATTTCCTCAAGGTGTAAATGAGCCCGCTCGTAGGGTGCGCCGCGCGCACCGAGCGGTTGTCGCGGTGCTGGCGTTAACTCGTGTAGCGCGGATGAAATCCGGGAAAATTCATCCGGGCTACAGCGCGTTGTGCCGCTCCAGCGCCCATTCCACATGCTCGCGCACAAGTTCCGACGGGTGTGCGCGACGGGCATTGAGCGCCTGCAGCACTGGGATGGTCGAGGGTGCATTGCCAAGACCGACTGCCAGGTTACGTAGCCAGCGCTCGTAGCCGGCGCGGCGTAGCGGTGAACCTTCGGTACGACTGAGAAATTCTTCTTCCGTCCACAGGAACAGCTCGGCCAGGCCGCTGTTGTCCAGGCCGTGGCGCGGCTGGAAGTCGCCCTGCTCGGTGGGGCGAGCGAAGCGATTCCAGGGGCAAACGATCTGGCAGTCGTCGCAGCCGAACACCCTGTTGCCGATCGGCGCACGCAACTCTGTCGGGATCGAGCCTTTCAGTTCGATGGTCAGGTAGGAGATGCAGCGTCGGGCGTCCAGCATGTAGGGGCCGGCGAAGGCCGCTGTGGGGCAGATATCCATGCACGCGCTGCAGCGTCCGCAATGCTCGCTGCCATGCGGTGTGTCCACCGGCAGTGGCAGGTCGACGAACAGTTCGCCGAGAAAGAAGTAGCTGCCGGCCTTGCGATTGAGCACCAGGGTGTTCTTGCCTATCCAGCCGAGGCCGGCCTTTTCGGCGATGGCCTTTTCCAGCACTGGGGCGCTGTCGACGAAGGCGCGGTAGCCGAACGGGCCTATCTGCTGCTGGATGCGTTCGGCCAGTTGTTGCAGGCGCTTGCGGATCAGCTTGTGGTAGTCGCGGCCCAGGGCGTAGCGCGACACGTAGGCCTGCTCCGGTTCCTGCAGGCGCTGGGCCATCTGCGTATCGCCGGGCAGATAGTCCATGCGCAGGGACACCACGCGCAGGGTGCCGGGCACCAGCTCATCCGGGTGCGAGCGTTTGCTGCCGTGGGCGGCCATGTAGTCCATCTCGCCCTGGTAGCCAGCATCGAGCCAGCGTTGCAAGTGCGCCTCGTGCTCTCCCAGCTCGACATCGGTGATGCCGACCTGCTGAAAGCCCAGCTCACGTCCCCAGTCCTTGATGGACAGGGCCAGAGAGTTGAGGTCGAGGGTTTGATCGGACATGGGACGGGCGCAGGCGATGGACGTGGGTATAATTCTGCCAGACATCCGCCGCGAGCGAGCCATGCATCTACCCGCCTCTTTACCGTTGAGCCTGCACAGCGCCGAACAGGTGCGTGCGCTGGATGCGCAACTGATCGCCGCCGGCACGCCCGGTTTCGAGTTGATGCAACGCGCGGCACATGCGGCCTGGCGCGCCTTGCGCAGGCGCTGGCCGGATGCCGACGAAATCACCGTACTGGCTGGGCGTGGCAATAATGCGGGTGACGGCTACCTGATTGCCGTTCTGGCTCAGCGTGCCGGGTGGCGTGTGCGTGTACTGGCGGTGGGCGATCCCGCTGCGCTGAGTGGCGACGCTGCTCAGGCTTGTGCCGAGGCCAGGCGTGCAGGCGTGGATATCCTGCCGTGGAGCGAATGCGCGCCACTGGCTGGCATCCTGGTCGATGCGTTGCTTGGCACGGGCCTGGCTGGGGCGGTGCGTGAGCCTTATGGCCAGGCGATACGCATGCTCAACCAGAGTGGCTTGCCGGTGCTGGCGGTGGATATTCCTTCTGGCTTGAATGCTGACAGCGGCGCGTGTCTCGGTGTGGCGGTGTGTGCCGATCTGACCGTGACCTTCATCGCCCTCAAGCTCGGCCTGCTGACGGGAGTTGGTCCGGAGCTATGCGGCGAGCTGCAGTTCGATGATCTGCAGGGCGACGCTCAACTTTCGGCCCAGGCGCCCAGCGTGGCGCAGCGCCTCGATTCCGCCAACCTCCCACGGTTGAGCGCCCGCTCGCCTGTGGCGCACAAGGGGCAGTTCGGTCATCTGCTGGTGGTCGGGGGTGAGCTGGGCATGGGCGGCGCTGCGCTGCTCTGTGCTGATAGCGCATTGCGCGCCGGTGCCGGCCTGGTATCGCTGGCGACGCGTCCCGAGCACGTTGCGGCGTCCCTGGTGCGGCGGCCTGAAATAATGTGCGCTGCAATCGCTTCCGCCAATCAGTTGTTGGCACTGAGCGAGCGCGCCGATGTCTGTGTGGTAGGGCCTGGATTGGGGCAGGGCGCCTGGTCGCGCAGTTTGTTGTCTGCGGTCTGCGGTCTCGATGTCCCTCAGGTCTGGGATGCCGATGCGTTGAATCTTCTGGCTGCTGGCCAGGTCACCGCGCCTGGTCAGGGTGTGCTCACGCCGCACCCGGGCGAGGCGGCGCGCTTGCTGGGCACCGATACTGCAAGCGTGCAGGCGGATCGGCCGGCTGCGGCGCGAGCTTTAGCGCAACGTTTCGGGCTGGTGGTGGTGCTCAAGGGCGCAGGCAGCTTGATCGCTGAACCAGGCGGGCGCCTGGCGTTATGTAATCGCGGCCATCCGGCGATGGCGAGCGCGGGGTTGGGAGATGTGCTAGCTGGCTTGATCGGCGCACTGCTGGCGCAAGGCATGGCAGCGTATGATGCGGCCTGCCTGGCGGTGTGGCTGCATGCGCGGGCCGGTGAGGTGCTGGCTGCGCAGGGGCGCGGGCTGGCTGCTGGTGATCTGCCTTGCACCATTCGTCAGTTATTGGAGGAGTTGTGTCCTTGTGTGAAGTGAAACTCGAAGCAGCTGACGAAGCTGCGATGCTGACTTTGGGTGCGCGGATTGCCGAGATCAGCGGTGGCCTGGGTATTATCTATCTGCATGGTGATCTGGGCGCCGGCAAGACCACCCTTTCACGTGGCATTTTGCGTGGCCTGGGCCATGCTGGTGCGGTCAAAAGCCCGACCTTTACCCTGGTCGAACCCTACGAAATTGGCGACGTGCGCGCCTTTCATTTCGATCTTTACCGTCTGGTCGATCCTGAAGAGCTAGAGTTTCTCGGCATCCGTGATTACTTCGAGGGGGATGCCCTGTGCCTGATCGAATGGCCGCAGCGTGGCGCAGGCATTTTGCCAAAGCCCGACCTGGACATTACCATTGACACCCAAGCGAGCGGCCGTTCGCTGTTGCTGCAGGGGCATGGGACTCGAGGGGAGGCCTGGTGCAAGGCCCTGAGCAGCGAGCAATGAATAAGAAGCGATGGGGTTGGTTATGCGCATAGGCGCGCTGGTTACCGCTGTGGGAGTGTTGTTGGCGGCCCTGGCTGCCGAGGCCCTGGCTGCCTCCGATATACGGAGCGTGCGTCTGTGGCGTGCCCCGGACAATACCCGCCTGGTCTTCGATCTGTCTGGGCCGGTACAGCACAGTGTGTTCACCCTGGCCGCACCTGATCGCATCGTCATCGACGTCACGGGTGCCAAGCTGGCCACCAATCTCGAGCAGCTTTCGCTGGCCAACACCCCGATCACCGGTGTGCGCTCGGCTCAGCGCAGCGCTGACGACCTGCGCGTGGTCATCGATTTGTCGGCGCCGGTGTCGCCGAAGAGTTTTACTCTGGCGCCTAATCAGCAATATGGTCATCGCCTGGTCGTTGATTTGTTCGACCAGGGCAGTGCGCCACCCGCTACGCAAACGCCCAGTATTGCTACTAGCGAACCTCCTGTGCCGGTCACGCCGACCCAGCCGCCACCCAAGTTGACCCCCGTGCCCAATGGCAAGCGCGATATCGTCGTCGCAATCGATGCCGGCCATGGTGGTGAGGACCCGGGTGCACTGTCGCCGGTCAAGGGGCAGTACGAAAAGAACGTGACGCTGGCCATTTCCAAAGAGTTGCAGCGGCAGATCAATGCCGAAAAGGGTTTCCGAGGCGAACTGGTCCGCACGGGAGATTACTTCATCCCGTTGCGTAAGCGCACCGAGATCGCGCGCAAGAAAGGCGCTGACCTATTCGTCTCCATTCATGCTGACGCGGCGCCGCGCTCCTCGGCGTTCGGCGCCTCGGTCTATGCCTTGTCCGAACGGGGTGCTACGTCCGAGACCGCGCGCTGGCTGGCCGACGCCGAGAACCAGTCCGACCTGATCGGTGGCGCCGGCAACGTCAGCCTCGACGACAAGGACAAGATGCTTGCTGGTGTGTTGCTGGACCTGTCGATGACCGCGTCACTGTCCTCCAGCCTCAATGTCGGGCAGAAAGTGCTGTCGAACATGGGCGGCATCACCCCGCTGCACAAGCGCCGTGTCGAACAGGCAGGCTTCATGGTGCTGAAATCACCGGATATTCCCTCAATCCTGGTGGAAACTGGCTTCATCTCCAATCCCAATGAGGCGAGAAAGCTGCACACCGCCAGCCATCAGCAGGCGCTGGCGCGTTCGATCACGTCCGGGGTCAGGCAGTTCTTCCACGAAAACCCACCACCCGGCACCTACGTCGCCTGGTTGCGCGACGAGGGCAAGATCGCCGCTGGCCCGCGTGAGCACGTGGTGGCGCGCGGCGAGAGCCTGGCGCTGATCGCCCAGCGCTACCAGATCAGCCTTGCGGCCCTGCGTAGTGCCAACAAGCTCAATGGTGACGTGATCAAGGTCGGCCAGACATTGCAGATACCCGCCACAGCGCTGGCAGCCCAGTAGTGAGTGTCATGTCCCGTATTCATTTGCTCAGCCCGCGCCTGGCCAACCAGATCGCTGCGGGCGAGGTGGTCGAGCGCCCGGCGTCGGTCGCCAAGGAATTGCTGGAAAACAGCCTGGATTCCGGTGCGCGGCGTATCGATGTCGAAGTCGAACAAGGTGGCGTAAAGCTGCTCAAGGTGCGCGACGACGGTGGTGGCATCGCCCCGGACGACCTGCCGCTGGCCTTGGCGCGCCACGCCACCAGCAAGATCCGTGAGTTGGAAGACCTCGAAGCCGTGCTCAGCATGGGCTTTCGTGGTGAGGCGTTAGCGTCGATCAGTTCGGTGTCGCGCCTGACCCTGACTTCGCGTACCGCAGATGCCGAGCAGGCCTGGCAGGTGGAAACCGAAGGCCGTGACATGGAGCCGCGGATACAGCCTGCCGCGCATCCAGTCGGCACCTCGGTGGAAGTGCGTGACCTGTTCTTCAATACCCCGGCGCGCCGCAAGTTCCTGCGTGCCGAGAAGACCGAGTTCGATCACCTGCAGGAAGTGATCAAGCGTCTGGCGTTGGCCCGCTTCGATGTCGGCTTCCACCTGCGTCACAACGGCAAGACCGTGTTCGCCCTGCACGAGGCGGGCGACGAGATCAGTCGTGCGCGCCGCGTCGCTTCAGTCTGTGGGCCGGCTTTTCTCGAACAGGCGTTGCCAATCGAGATCGAGCGCAGTGGTCTGCGTTTGTGGGGGTGGGTTGGGTTGCCGACCTTCTCCCGTAGTCAGGCGGATCTGCAGTATTTCTACGTCAATGGACGCATGGTGCGCGACAAGCTGGTTGCGCATGCGGTGCGCCAGGCCTATCGCGACGTGCTGTTCAATGGTCGCCACCCGACCTTCGTGCTGTTTCTGGAAATCGATCCATCGACGGTGGACGTCAACGTTCACCCGACCAAGCATGAAGTACGTTTCCGCGATAGTCGCATGGTTCACGACTTCCTCTACGGCACATTGCATCGTGCCCTGGCCGATGTGCGCCCGGAGGATCAGGTGGCGGCCCCGGCGGCCATATCGCCCATGGTGCGCCCGACCGGCCAGGCCGCCGGGGAGTTCGGCCCGCAAGGCGAGATGGGCCTGGCCGCCAGCATACTTGAAACCCCGCAGGCCACTGCGCAGCCGGCCTGGCGCGGCAGTGGTGCTGGTTATCAGCAGCCTGCCGGTAACCCCGGCGTATCCGCTGGTGAAGCCCAGGCTGCATATCGCGAGTATTTTTCGCCACTGCCGGCTGCCCAGGTTCAGCCCATGCCGCAGGAGCAGGGTGACATTCCACCACTCGGCTATGCCGTGGCGCAGCTCAAAGGTGTCTACATCCTTGCCGAAAACGCTCAGGGCCTGGTGGTGGTGGATATGCACGCCGCCCACGAGCGCATCACCTACGAACGCCTGAAACATGCCATGGCCAGCGAAGGTTTGCGTGGCCAGCCGTTGCTGGTGCCTGAGTCAATCGCCCTCAGTCAGCGCGAAGCCGATTGCGCCGAGGAGCATGGTGAATGGTTCCAGCGCCTGGGCTTCGAGCTGCAGCGTCTCGGTGAAGAAACCGTGGCGATTCGCCAGATTCCGGCCCTGCTCAAACAGGCCGAGGCCACCCAGTTGGTGCGTGATGTGCTGGCCGACCTACTGGAGTACGGCACCAGCGACCGCATCCAGGCGCATCTCAACGAACTCCTGGCGACCATGGCTTGTCATGGCGCGGTGCGCGCCAACCGGCGCCTGACCCTTCCCGAGATGAATGGCTTGCTGCGTGATATGGAGCAGACCGAGCGCAGCGGCCAGTGCAACCACGGGCGTCCGACCTGGACGCAACTCAGCATGGATCAGCTCGACAAGCTGTTCATGCGCGGCCAGTAATTGAATGAAGCCCTGAGTCAGGGGCGCCCTTCTTCGTGTTTCGAGCCATATCGATGTCTTCGCTTCCTCCTGCAATCTTCCTGATGGGCCCGACTGCCGCCGGTAAGACCGATCTGGCCTTGGAGCTGGCGCGTGTATTGCCGTGTGACCTGATTAGCGTCGATTCGGCGCTGGTCTACCGCGGTATGGACATCGGCACGGCCAAGCCGGAGCGCGACGTTCTGGACGCGTTTCCCCATGCATTGATCGATATTCGTGACCCGGCCGAGAGCTATTCGGCGGCGGAATTTCGCACCGATGCGCTGGCCGCGATGGCTGAGAGTGCTGCGCGCGGGCGTATCCCCCTGTTGGTCGGCGGCACCATGCTCTACTACAAGGCCTTGTTGGAAGGGCTGGCCGATATGCCCAGTGCTGACCCGGCGATCCGCGCCGAGCTGGAGGCGCGTGCGGCGGCCGAAGGTTGGGAGGTGCTGCATCGGGAGCTGGCAGTGGTCGATCCGCAGTCCGCTGCGCGTATCCATCCCAATGATCCGCAGCGTCTGACTCGGGCGCTCGAGGTCTATCGTCTTAGCGGTATGAGCATGACCGAACATCGCCTGCGCCAGGCTGCAGGAAATCCCGATATGGGCACATCAGGCGCCGGGCAATTACCCTATACTGTTGTTCAGCTTGCTATCGCACCAGCGCAGCGTCAGGTTTTGCATGACCGCATCGCTCAACGATTTCGGGTGATGTTGGAACAGGGTTTCGTGGAAGAGGTCCAAGCCCTGCGTAGACGAAGTGACTTGCACGCGGGATTGCCGTCTATACGGGCGGTGGGTTATCGCCAGGTATGGGAATACCTCGATGGCGAGCTGTCCCGGGACGAAATGGTCGAGCGGGGCATCATCGCCACTCGGCAATTGGCCAAGCGTCAGTTCACCTGGTTACGCGGTTGGGAGAACGTGCATTGGCTCGATAGCCTGGCCTGCGACAATCTGTCTCGCGTCTTGAAATACCTGGGAAGCGTCTCCATATTGAAATGAGACCTTGCCGCTGGTCGTCTATCCTTGGGGGTGGGACGGCCTGAAGCCATTGTTTACCTACTAAAATTATTGAAATTGATCCTCGAAAGGAGTGCGGCACATGTCAAAAGGGCATTCGCTACAAGACCCTTACCTGAATACCCTGCGTAAGGAACGCGTCCCTGTTTCCATCTATCTGGTCAACGGCATCAAGCTGCAGGGCCAGATCGAGTCCTTCGACCAGTTCGTCATCCTGCTGAAGAACACTGTCAGCCAGATGGTCTACAAACATGCTATCTCCACTGTCGTGCCAAGCCGTCCGGTACGCCTGCCAAGCGCTGGCGATGCCGAGCAGGGCGATAGCGAGCCGGGTAACGCCTGATAGGGGGCTGCATTGTTCTTCGAGCGTCATGAGGGCGGTGAGCGGGCCATCCTGGTTCATCTGGAAGGCCAAGACTCCGAGGCGAGCGAAGACCCCCAGGAGTTCCAGGAATTGGCCATGTCGGCAGGCGCCGACATGGTCGCTTTCTTCAGTGTGCCCAGCAGTCGTCTGACGGCCAAGTTCCTGATCGGCAGCGGTAAGGTCGAGGAGCTGCGCGACCAGGTCAAGGCCGCCGAGGCCGATCTGGTCATCTTCAATCACACCTTGACGCCCAGCCAGGAGCGCAACCTCGAGCGCGCCTTCGAATGCCGTGTGCTTGATCGTACCGGCCTGATCCTCGATATCTTCGCTCAGCGCGCGCGTACTCATGAAGGCAAGCTGCAGGTCGAGCTGGCTCAGCTCGATCACATGAGCACGCGCCTGGTGCGTGGTTGGACTCACCTCGAGCGGCAGAAGGGCGGTATCGGTCTGCGTGGTCCGGGTGAAACCCAGCTGGAAACCGACCGCCGCTTGCTGCGCGTGCGCATTCGCCAGATCAAGCAGAAGCTTGAGAAAGTGCGCAGTCAGCGCGAGCAGGCGCGCCGTGGGCGCAGGCGTGCGGACATTCCTTCGGTTTCCCTGGTGGGTTACACCAACGCTGGCAAGTCCACGCTGTTCAATGCCCTCACCACCTCCGAGGTCTACGCGGCTGATCAGTTGTTCGCCACGCTCGACCCGACCTTGCGGCGTCTCGAACTCGACGACCTGGGGCCGATCGTGCTGGCCGATACCGTGGGTTTCATTCGTCACCTGCCGCACAAACTGGTCGAAGCCTTCCGTGCTACGTTGGAAGAGTCGAGCAACTCCGATCTGCTGCTGCACGTTATCGATGCCCATGAGCCCGAGCGCATGGCGCAGATCGAGCAGGTGCAGAACGTGCTCAAGGAGATCGGCGCACACGAATTGCCGATGCTCGAGGTATACAACAAGCTGGATTTGTTGGATGGTGTCGAGCCGCAGATCCAGCGCGATGCTGATGGCAAGCCGCTGCGCGTCTGGTTGTCGGCCCGTGAGGGGCGTGGCCTGGAACTGTTGCGTCAGGCAGTGGCGGAGCTGTTGGGCGAAGATTTGTTTGTCGCTACGCTGCAATTGCCGCAACGCTTGGGGCGACTGCGTGCGCAGTTCTTCGCGTTGGGGGCAGTGCAGAGCGAGGAGCATGACGAGTTGGGGCATAGCTTGCTGGCGGTACGTTTGCCGCGAGTCGAGCTCAATCGCCTGGTGAGTCGCGAAGGTTTGGAGCCTCAGGCCTTCATCGAGCAACATACTTTGCAATAAAGCCTGGGACAGTGGCTTTGCTGTCACCATAGGGCTTTGGGTAGCATTGGCCGGCGCGCCGTGGGCGCGCCTTCGCTTTATCAGTACGGAGAACGCTATGGCTTGGAATGAGCCGGGTGGCAACTCGAACAATCAAGACCCTTGGGGCGGCCGCAAAGGCGGTGGCCGGCAGGGGCCGCCGGATCTCGACGAAGCGTTCCGCAAGCTGCAAGAAAGCCTCAATGGGCTGTTTGGCGGTGGCAAGAAACGTGGTGACGACGAATCTGGTCGCAGTGGCGGCGGCGGTGGCTTCGGCCTGCTGTTCGTCGGCCTTGGCCTGTTGGCGGTGGTATGGCTGTACAGCGCGATCTATGTGGTGGATGAGCAGGAGCAGGCTGTGGTGCTGCGCTTCGGCAAGTACCACGAGACCGTTGGTCCTGGCCTGAATATCTATTTCCCGCCAATCGACCGCAAGTTCCAGGAAAACGTCACGCGTGAACGCGCCTACAGCAAGCAGGGCGCCATGCTGACCGAAGACGAGAACATCATCGAAGTACCGCTGACCGTGCAGTACCGGGTGAGCAACCTGCAGGACTTCGTGCTCAACGTCGACCAGCCGGAAGTCAGCCTGCAGCACGCCACCGACAGTGCCGTGCGCCATGTGGTGGGTTCCACCGAGATGGACCAGGTACTGACCGAAGGCCGTGAACTGATGGCCAGCGAGGTGCGTGAGCGCCTGCAGCGTTTCCTCGACAACTACCGGACCGGTATCACCATCACTCAGGTGAACATCCAGAGCGCTGCGGCGCCGCGTGAAGTTCAGGAAGCCTTCGATGACGTGATCCGTGCCCGTGAAGACGAGCAGCGCGAGAAGAACCAGGCCGAGTCCTACGCCAACGGTGTCATTCCGGAAGCGCGTGGTCAGGCTCAGCGTCTGCTGGAAGAGGCCAATGGTTACCGTGATGAAATCATCGCTCGTGCACAGGGTGAGGCGGATCGTTTCACCAAGTTGGTCACCGAGTACCGCAAGGCGCCTGAGATCACTCGTGAGCGTCTGTACATCGACACCATGCAGGAAGTGATGAGCAACACCAGCAAGGTTCTGGTCACCGGTGACAAGGGGCAGAACAACCTGCTCTATCTGCCGCTGGACAAGATGATCGATAGCCGTGGTGGCGCTTCTTCCTCCAGCTCCAGCAACAGCAGCAATACGACAACGCGTGATCCGGCTGTGCCGCTGAGCGGCGATCTGTCGCAGCGTAATCTGCGTACCCGGGAGGGCCGTTGATGAACAACAAGTCCCTGATCGGCCTGATCGTGGCCGTGGTTGTGGCCCTGGTGGCATGGAACAGCTTCTATATCGTGGCTCAGACCGAGCGTGCGGTATTGCTGCAGTTCGGTCGCGTGGTTCAGCCTGATGTGCAGCCTGGTCTGCATGTGAAGATTCCTTACGTCAACCAGGTGCGCATCTTCGATGGTCGTCTGCTGACACTGGATTCAACTTCCTCGCGCTTCCTGACCCTGGAGAAGAAAGCGCTGATGGTCGATGCCTACGCCAAATGGCGCGTGAAGGATGCCGAGCGTTTCTATCAGGCTACGTCTGGTATGAAACAAGTGGCAGACGAGCGTCTGGCGCGTCGTCTGGAGGCATCGCTGCGTGACCAGTTCGGTAAGCGCACTCTGCACGAGTCGGTATCCGGTGAGCGTGATGCGCTGATGGCCGATGTGACCGCGACTCTCAATCGCGCTGCCGAGCGTGAGCTGGGTATCGAAGTGGTCGACGTGCGAGTCAAGGCTATCGACCTGCCACGTGAAGTGAACCGCAGCGTGTTCGAGCGGATGAGCACCGAGCGTGAGCGTGAGGCTCGCGAGCATCGCGCCAAGGGTCGCGAGCTGGCCGAAGGTATTCGCGCCGACGCCGATCGTCAGCGCCGCGTACTGCTGGCTGAAGCCTATCGTGAAGCTGAAGAGCTGCGCGGTGACGGTGATGCTCAGGCTGCTTCCATTTACGCTCGTGCCTACGGTCAGGATCAGGAGTTCTACTCCTTCTACCGTAGTCTGCAGGCGTACCGCGAAAGCTTCGCTGACAAGCGTGATGTGCTGGTGCTGGACCCAGGCAGCGATTTCTTCCGCTACCTGGAAAAGTCCAAGCGTTGATCGGCAGCCCTGGCGGCGCGATGCGTCGCCAGGGTGACCGCAAGGTAAAACGTGGTATCATGCGGCAGCCGGGAAAATCCCGGCTTTTTTGCGTCTGTGGGAATCATGTGGCAGGAACTCGGCATCGCGTTGTGTCTGGTATTGGTGCTGGAAGGCATCCTGCCCTTCCTCTATCCGCGCCATTGGCGCGGAGCGGTCATGCAGGCAGCTCGTCTGCCCGACCGTCGACTGCGCCTTATGGGGCTGGCCAGCATGCTGCTGGGTACTGCCCTTCTATATCTGCTTCACTGAAGGCTTGTGCCGCCCGGATCGAGAGGGGAATGGCGAAATGGCAACGGTAGACCGCTGGCTGCTGCCAGATGGCATCGAAGAAGTACTGCCGCCGGAAGCGGCACGCATCGAGGCGGCACGCCGTCAGGTGCTGGATCTGTTCCAACGTTGGGGTTACGAGTTCGTCGTCACCCCCCATATCGAGTACCTGGAATCCCTGCTGACTGGCGCCGGCCAGGATCTTGACCTGCGCACCTTCAAGGTCACCGATCCGCTGTCCGGTCGGCAGATGGGCTTTCGTGCCGACATCACCCCGCAGGTGGCGCGCATCGACGCCCACACCTTGCGCCGTGAAGGGCCGAGCCGTCTTTGCTATGCCGGCAGCGTGCTGCATGCGCAGCCGCGTGCCTTGACCACGTCGCGTAGTCCTATCCAGCTGGGGGCCGAGCTCTATGGCGACGCCAGTCCGGCCAGTGATATCGAAGTGATTAGCCTGCTGGTGGAGACCCTCGAGCTGGCTGCGGTGCCGGACGTGCACATGGATCTCGGCCATGTCGGCATCTATCGTGGTCTGGCGCATGCCGCTGGGCTGTCCGGCGAAGCTGAGCAGCAGTTGTTCGATGCGCTGCAGCGCAAGGCGATGGATGAAATCGAAAGCCTGACCGCGGCATTGCCGGCAGGGCTGGGCAGCATGCTGCGCTCGCTTGCCGAGCTATGCGGTGGCCGCGAGGTGCTGGACCTGGCTCAGGCCGTGTTGGTCGAGGCGCCGGAGGCGGTACACGCTGCGCTCGATGAGCTGGTGGCTATCGCCGATGCGCTGGAGCTGCGCTATCCGGAGCTGCCGCTGTACTTCGACCTGGGCGAGTTGCGCGGCTACAACTATCACACAGGAGCGGTGTTCGCCGCGTTCGTGCCGGGCGAGGGCGGAGCCATCGCTCAGGGTGGTCGTTACGACGATACCGGCGCGGTATTCGGTCGTGCACGCCCAGCTACTGGCTTCTCCACGGACCTGAAGACCCTGGTCACCCTGGGTGACATGCGTGTGGATGAGGCGGTCAGTGGCGTCTGGGCGCCGGACAATCATGATCTCTATCTGTGGCAGGCCGTTCGTCGTCTGCGTGGTGAGGGCGAGCGCGTGGTACAGGCGCTGCCCGGGCAGAGCGAGGCCGATGCGCGCGAGGCGGGCTGTGATCGCCTGCTGGCGCTGCGTGATGGACGTTGGCAGGTGGCGCCCCTGGCGTCCTGAATTCATTTTCGCCGGCCCGCGGCCGGCATCGAAGCTTGCGCGAAGAGGACAAGTTTATGGGTAAGAATGTCGTCGTCCTGGGCACCCAATGGGGTGATGAGGGCAAGGGCAAGATCGTCGACCTGCTCACCGAGCAGGCCGCTGCAGTCGTGCGTTATCAGGGTGGTCACAACGCGGGTCACACCCTGGTGATCAACGGTGAGAAGACCGTCCTGCACCTGATTCCGTCCGGCATCCTGCGTGCTGGCGTCGAGTGCCTGATCGGTAACGGTGTGGTCGTGGCGCCCGACGCCCTGATGCGCGAAATCACCAAGCTGGAAGAGAAGGGTGTGCCGGTGCGTGAGCGCCTGCGTATCAGCCCGGCCTGCCCGCTGATCCTGTCTTACCACGTAGCGCTGGATCAGGCGCGCGAAAAGGCCCGCGGTGACGCCAAGATCGGGACTACCGGTCGCGGTATCGGCCCGGCATACGAAGACAAGGTCGCGCGTCGCGGTCTGCGTGTCGGTGACCTGTTCCACCGCGAGCGTTTCGCCGCCAAGCTGGGCGAGCTGCTGGACTACCACAACTTCCAGCTGGTCAATTTCTACAAAGAGCCGGCCATCGACTTCCAGAAGACCCTGGATGAGTGCATGGAATACGCCGAGCTGCTCAAGCCGATGATGGCTGATGTCACTGCGGTGCTGCATGACCTGCGTCGTGGCGGCAAGGACATCATGTTCGAAGGCGCCCAGGGCTCCCTGCTGGATATCGACCACGGTACCTACCCCTACGTCACCAGCTCCAACACCACTGCTGGCGGCATTGCAACTGGCTCCGGTTTCGGCCCGCTGTACCTGGATTACATCCTCGGCATCACCAAGGCCTACACCACCCGTGTTGGCTCCGGTCCGTTCCCGACCGAGCTGTTTGACGATGTCGGCGCCTTCCTCGCCAAGCGTGGCCACGAGTTCGGCGCCACCACCGGTCGTGCCCGCCGCTGCGGCTGGTTCGACGCAGTGATCCTGCGTCGCGCCATCGAGATCAACAGCATCTCCGGTCTGTGCCTGACCAAGCTTGACGTGCTCGACGGTCTGGAAACCATCCGTATCTGTACCGGCTACAAGGATGCCAACGGCCAGGTGCTGGTCGATGCGCCGACCGACGCCGACAGCTACATCGGCCTGCAGCCGGTCTACGAGGAAATGCCGGGCTGGAGCGAATCCACCCTGGGCGCCAAGACCTTGGAAGACTTGCCGGCCGCTGCGCGTGCCTACATCAAGCGTGTGGAAGAGCTGGTCGGTGCGCCGATCGACATCATCTCCACCGGCCCGGACCGCAACGAGACCATCGTGCTGCGTCATCCGTTTGCCTGATCGAGAGATTCTCGAGTCGCAGAGGAGCCGCCTTCGGGCGGCTTTTTTGTGCTCGCCCGTACGGGGCTCTGGCAGGGGTGCTGGGCATGCGCTTTGCTTGTATTCAATAAATCCCGGAAGTCGCCGTTATAGCTGTTACGGTCGTTGAGGAGTGTCCCCCGTGTTCGCCATCGTTTCCATGTTGCGTAGCCGTCTGCTGCGTCCGGTGTTCGTTGCGCTTGGTCTGGCCATGTTGGTGCAGGTTGGCTTGGCTGTCTGGCTGATGCGTGCGTCGGTCGATGGCATGGTCGAGGATCTGGCGCAGCGCCTGGGCGGTGAGAGCCGGCGCCTCGGTGAAGAGCTGAACATGGCCGAGCGCGAGATGAGTCAGGGACTTGCGGCCTTGTCGAGCAGCACCCGCACTCGCCTGGGCGAAGGGCTTTCCACCCAGTTGAAGAGCGAGCAGGCGCAACTGCGTGCGGTGCTGGAGGGTAACCTCAAGCAATCCGGTCAGGCGCTGGCACAACTGCTGGCGGGTGTTGCGCCGAAGTCCATCTGGGATCTGGACATTCCTGCGCTGACGGCGCTTACCCGAATCGCCCAGCAGGACCCAGCGGTGCTATTCGCCATCATCTATGACGCCGAAGGCAAGCGCCTGACGCGCAATTTCAATCGCAGTAATGCACAGGTACGCGAGCTGGTCGCTGCCGGGCAGGGTGACTCTCCGCTGGAGAAGCTGGTCGAAGCTGCGTCGCGTGATCCGCGCGTGTACGTGGTTGAGGCGCAAATCAGCCCGATGGGAGCGTCGATCGGCAAGGTGCAGATGGGCCTGTCGCTGGATCTGGTGGAGAAGGAATTGACCGCGCTGGACGGCCGCTTTGCGGCGTTGGTCAGCGGTGCTGGTGAACTGGTCGATAGCAGTCTGGCTGGCGCTTCCGAAGAAGCGACCGGCGCGCTGCGTGAGCGCCTGCAGTCGGCCGAGCGCTACACCCAGGAAATGGCGCGCAACGGTGGTGAGTCGGTGCGCGTGGCGGCGGATTCGCTGCGTTGGAACATCGCCCTCGGCTTGTTGATCGTGGGGGCGTTGGCAATGGTAATGGTCGCCCTGGTATTGGGCTGGCGAGTGCTGAGTCGCCTGCGTCTGCTCAGTGCGGCGCTCAATGACCTGGCGGCGGGCGAGGGCGATCTGACACGGCGTGTGAGCATCGACAGTCAGGATGAAGTTGGCGAAATGGCCGATGCGGTCAATCGCTTCATCGCCAAACTGCAGCCCATCGTGCGTGAGTCTGGCGAGGTGGCGTTGCGCACTGGCGAGCAGATCCGCAGCCTGACTCAGCGCGGTGTGGCGGCCGAGGCCGCTGCTGGTCGTCAGTGCGATGAGGTGGCGGGCAGCCTGCAGGCGTTGGAGCAAATGGCCGACGAGGCGCAGGCGGAAAGCCAGGCCATGCAGGATGCGCTGCAGCGCGTCGACACCATCCGCCAGGCTGCGCATGAAAATGCGGCTATCGCTCAGCGTCTGTCAGTGCTGATCGAAGGCTTGGTGGCGCGGGTGGCCGATGGCTCGGCAGTGATCGAGCGCCTGGCCAAGCAGAGCGAGCAGATCGAGGTGGTGCTGACGGTGATCCAATCAATTGCCGAGCAGACCAACCTGCTCGCGCTCAACGCGGCCATCGAGGCGGCGCGGGCTGGTGAGAGTGGGCGTGGTTTTGCGGTAGTGGCCGACGAGGTGCGGGCGCTGGCGAGCAAGACTCAGCAGTCCACTGGCGATATCCAGACCCATATCGCTGCGCTACAGCGGGGCGCGCAAGAGGCGGTTGCCGCCATCGCCCAGGCAGGCGCGCAAGGAAGTGAAGGGCTGCAGGTGCTGCGTGACAGTGCGCGCCTGCAGCAGTCGGTGCAGCAGTCGGTAGACGAAGTGCATGGTGCCATCAATGCAGCCACTCAGGCGGCGGCACATCAGGCGGACGGTGCGGGAGCGGTACGCGGGCGTGTCGAGACCATTCATGCCGAAGCGCAGCGTGCGGCCGAGGCGGTGACTGCGATTGCCGGCAATGCGCGCGCGTTGGATGAGTTGGCAGCGCAGCTCAAGGCCAGCCTGGGGCAATTCAAGGTCTGAGGGGCTGTGTAGGAGCGAGCTCTGCTCGCGAAGCTTTTGCAAGAGGGATCGTAGGGCATACTCGCCGAAGGCAGTACGCCGACGCAGAGATTTTAGTTGCCTGGCGGAGCGCTGGCGGACTGTTCGCTGGCGCTCCTTAGTCCGCCCTACGGTCTGGCAAGAGTTCGCGAGCAGAGCTCGCTCCTGCGTTTTTTGTGGGCAATAAAAAACCGAGTCATGCGACTCGGTTTTTTGAATTTTGGTGCCCAGGAGAAGACTCGAACTTCCACGGCCGTTAAGCCACTGATACCTGAAACCAGCGCGTCTACCAATTCCGCCACCTGGGCACTGCAGCAATGTTCGTCGTTACCGACACGGAGCGTTGCATCCGTTATTTGCAAAATGGCTTATCAGACCACTTCACGAATTTGGTGCCCAGGAGAAGACTCGAACTTCCACGACCGTTAAGTCACTGATACCTGAAACCAGCGCGTCTACCAATTCCGCCACCTGGGCACAGAAACCGATGAATAATCATCTGCTTCGTGTTACAACGTCTGCTCGACGCTGTGGGCGCGAACTATACGGGCGGGCATTTACCTTGTAAACCCCTGACCCCAAAAAAATTATTGTCACCGGAAAAGCTGCCCCGGATGCCTTTTTCGCGCTTCAATAGGCATATGGCATACACCTTTATACATAAGCACAGGTAATCCTCCTTACATGGCCGATTGGCAATCCCTCGATCCCGAGGCCGCCCGCGAGGCGGAAAAATACGACAACCCCATCCCCAGCCGTGAGCTGATCCTTTCACACCTGGCCGAGCGCGGCGCGCCTGCCAGTCGTGAACAACTGGTCGAAGAGTTCGGTTTGCATACCGACGATCAGCTCGAAGCGCTGCGCCGCCGTCTGCGCGCCATGGAGCGTGACGGTCAACTCATCTATACCCGCCGCGGCACTTACGCCCCGGTGGACAAGCTCGACCTGATCTGCGGCCGCATCAGTGGCCACCGCGACGGCTTCGGTTTCCTTGTGCCGGATGACGGCAGCGACGACCTGTTCCTCAGCCCGGCGCAGATGCGCCTGGTGTTCGATCGCGATCGCGCGTTGGTGCGGGTCGCGGGTTTCGACCGGCGTGGTCGCCGTGAAGGCGGCATCGTCGAGGTGATCGAACGCGCTCATGAGAGCATCGTCGGCCGTTACTACGAAGAGAACGGCATCGGTTTCGTCGTCGCCGACAATCCCAAGATCCAGCAGGAAGTGCTGGTCACGCCGGGCCGTACTGCCGGTGCGCGCATCGGCCAGTTCGTCGAGATCAAGATTACGCATTGGCCTACCGCGCGCTTCCAGCCGCAGGGCGACATCGTCGAGGTGATCGGCAACTACATGGCGCCGGGCATGGAGATCGACGTCGCGCTGCGCAGCTACGACATCCCGCACGTCTGGCCCGAGGCAGTAGTCAAGGAAGCGCGCAAGCTCAAGCCTGAAGTGGAAGAGAAGGACAAGGAGAAACGCGTCGACCTGCGTCATCTGCCCTTCGTCACCATCGATGGTGAAGACGCGCGTGACTTCGACGACGCCGTATACTGCGAGAAGAACAGCAGCCGCTGGAAGCTGTTCTCCGGTGGCTGGAAGCTCTACGTGGCCATCGCCGACGTGTCGCACTACGTCAAGGTCGGATCGGCGCTGGACGCCGAGGCGGTCGAGCGTGGCAACTCGGTGTACTTCCCTGAGCGCGTCGTGCCGATGCTGCCCGAAGAGCTGTCCAACGGCCTGTGCTCGCTCAATCCGCACGTTGATCGCCTGGCCATGGTTTGCGAAATGACCATGTCCAAAAGTGGTCAGATGGTCGACTACAAGTTCTACGAGGCGGTGATCCACTCCCATGCGCGCCTGACCTACAACAAGGTCAGCCTGATGCTGGAAGACCCCAAGAGCAGCGAGGGCAAGTCCCTGCGCGGCGAGTACAAGGAGGTCCTGCCGCACCTCAACCAGCTCTATGCGCTGTACCAGGTGTTGGTCGCTGCTCGTCACGAGCGCGGCGCCATCGATTTCGAGACGCAGGAGACGCGCATCGTCTTCGGTACCGATCGCAAGATCGACGAAATCCGCCCGACCCAGCGTAACGACGCGCACAAGCTGATCGAAGAGTGCATGTTGGCCGCCAACGTGGCCACTGCGCGCTTCATGCAGGATCACGAGATCCCGTCGCTGTACCGCGTGCATGATGGCCCGCCGCTGGAACGTCTGGAAAAACTCAAGGCCTTCCTCGGCGAACTGGGGCTTTCGCTGCAGCGCGGCAAGTCCAAGGATGGCCCGTCGCCCAAGGACTACCAGCGACTGCTGGAAAGCATTCGCGAGCGCCCGGACTATCACCTGATCCAGACCGTGATGCTGCGTTCGCTGAGCCAGGCGGTATACAGCGCGCAGAACGAAGGGCACTTCGGTCTCAATTACGAGGCTTATACCCACTTCACCTCGCCGATCCGGCGCTATCCCGACCTGCTGGTGCACCGCGCCATTCGCAGCGTGATCCGCTCCAAGCGCGACACCAAGCACGTCGAGCGTGCGGGTGCGGCGATCATGCCCAAGGCACGCATCTATCCGTACGACGAGGCGACCCTGGAGAAACTCGGCGAGCAGTGCTCGATGACCGAGCGCCGTGCCGATGAGGCGACGCGTGACGTGGTCAACTGGCTCAAGTGCGAGTTCATGCAGGATCGCGTCGGTGAGACCTTCGCCGGTGTGATCACTGCCGTGACCGGTTTCGGCATCTTTGTCGAGCTGCGCGACATCTACGTCGAGGGCCTGGTGCACGTGACCGCGTTGCCGGCCGACTACTACCACTTCGATCCGGTTCACCATCGCCTGTCCGGCGAGCGTAGCGGCCGCAGTTTCCGCCTTGGCGACAGTGTCGAGGTCAAGGTAATGCGCGTCGATCTGGACGAGCGCAAGATCGACTTCGAACTGAGTCAGGACAAAGCCGGCAAGGGCGATGATGCGCGTCGCGGTGGTAAGCCGAATGGCATGGGCAATACCGATGTGCAGAAAAGCCGGGACGTGAAGAAAGCGTTGTTGGCTGGCGCCAAGGCTGGCAAGGGTGCGAGTGGCAAAGGTGCTGCCGGCAAGTCGGCGAGCAAGCCGGCCGGTGGTTCGCGCAAAGGCTCCGGACGTGGCGACAGTGCCCCACCGCCTGCCGGTAAGCCGCGCAAGCGTAAGGCCAAGTCATGAGTGATCTGGAAAAGATCTACGGCGTACATGCCGTAGAAGCCTTGTTGCGTCATCACCCCAAGCGGGTGAAGCAGGTCTGGCTGGCCGATGGTCGCAGTGATCCTCGAGTGCAACCCTTGCTGGAGCTGGCTGCGCAGTCTCGCGTAAAAGTCGGGCAGTGCGAGCGCCGTGAGATGGATGCCTGGGTCGAGGGCGTGCATCAGGGTGTGGTTGCCGACGTCAGCCCCAGCCAGGTCTGGGGCGAGGCGATGCTCGAGGAATTGCTCGATCGCTGCGAAGGCCCGCCTTTGCTGTTGGTGCTCGATGGCGTGACCGACCCGCACAATCTGGGGGCTTGCCTGCGCACGGCGGACGCCGCCGGCGCGTTGGCGGTGATCGTGCCCAAGGATAAATCGGCAACCCTCAACGCCACGGTGCGCAAGGTCGCTTGTGGCGCTGCCGAGGTGATTCCGCTGGTGGCGGTGACCAACCTGGCGCGCAGTCTGGAGAAGTTGCAGCAGCGCGGCCTGTGGGTGGTGGGTACGGCTGGCGAGGCCGAGCAGGAGGTCTATGAGCAGGACATGACCGGGCCAACGGTGCTGATCATGGGGGCGGAGGGCAAGGGCATGCGCCGCCTGACCCGCGAGCACTGCGATTATCTGGTCAAGCTACCCATGGCCGGCAGTGTCAGCAGCCTCAACGTCTCGGTTGCCACTGGGGTCTGCCTGTTCGAAGCGGTGCGTCAGCGTCAGGCCAAGCGCAAGGGCTGACTGCTCAAATAATCGCCAATTCGTCTTGCGTGCGGCAGGGGGCTTCTCTAGAATGGCGCCCCTTGCCGTGACGGCAGGCCTTTTCGCGCCTACCGCCCGGCAAGCTCATCACGAGAAAACCCACTCCTTGCCTGACCACCTTAGTTGGCAGGCTACAACCCGTAAGGAGCATTTATGCGTCATTACGAAATCATCTTTCTGGTTCACCCGGACCAGAGCGAGCAAGTCGGCGGCATGGTCGAGCGTTACACCAAGCTGATCGAAGAAGACGGTGGCAAGATTCACCGCCTGGAAGATTGGGGCCGTCGTCAGCTGGCTTACGCCATCAACAACGTCCACAAAGCCCACTACGTGATGCTCAACGTAGAGTGCACCGGCAAGGCCCTGGCCGAGCTGGAAGACAACTTCCGCTACAACGACGCCGTGATCCGTAACCTGGTCATCCGTCGCGACGAGGCCGTCACTGGCCAGTCCGAGATGCTGAAGGCCGAAGAAAACCGCAGTGAGCGCCGCGAGCGTCGTGAACGTCCTGAAAACGCCGAGTCCAACGACGGCGATGACAGCGACAGCAACGACAGCGACAACGCTGACGAGTAATCCACGGATCTATTGAGGAGCCAATCACATGGCACGTTTCTTCCGTCGTCGTAAATTCTGCCGCTTCACCGCTGAAGACGTGAAAGAGATCGATTTCAAAGATCTCAACACCCTGAAAGCCTACATCTCGGAAACCGGCAAAATCGTTCCTAGCCGTATCACCGGTACCAAGGCTCGTTATCAGCGTCAGCTGGCCACCGCTATCAAGCGCGCCCGCTTCCTGGCCCTGCTGCCCTACACCGACAGCCACGGCCGCTGAGACCGGACAGTCGACAAGAGTTAAGGAATAGATCGCATGCGCGCCCTGGCTGAATACATCATGCGCGGCCGTATGCAGGCCACCCTCGTGGTGGTGGGATCGGCAGCGATGCCGCTGTTGTTCTGGTTGAGTGCAGCCGCTGGCAGCCTGGTTCTGCTGCGGCGTGGAGCCAGTGATGCCATCGGCATCCTGGCCTGGGCCCTGCTACCGGCGATTGCCTGGTGGTATTTCGGCGAACCGCGCACCTTGCTGGTGCTGGTCGGTGCGCTGGGGTTGGCGTTGTTGTTGCGCGCCAACTGGACCTGGAACCGCATACTGCTGAGCAGTGTGGCACTGGGCCTGGTGTATGGATTTGTCCTTGGGGCAGTGTTCCGCGAACCCATCGCGGCCATGGCCGGTGAGCTGCAGAAGCTACTGCCGACCATGTTCGATGGGGCTCACCAGCAATTGTCGGTGAGTGAACGCGAGCGTCTCGAGGCTTTGATCGCACCGGTGCTGACCGGATTGCTGGCGGCCTTGCTGCAGATTCTGAGCTTGCTGAGCCTGATCCTTGGGCGTTACTGGCAGGCCGTGTTGTACAACCCTGGCGGTTTTGGTCGCGAGTTCCGCGCCCTGAAACTGCCGCTGCCGCAGGCGCTGTTGCTGCTGGCGGGCATGATCCTAGGTCCCAATCTGGGGCCGCAGTTGGCCATGCTCACGCCGCTTTGCAGTGTGCCGCTGTTGTTCGCCGGGATCGCCCTGGTGCATGGCTTGGTAGAAAAGGGTGGGCTCGCTCGCTTTTGGCTGGTGGGCATGTACATCACGCTCCTGCTGTTCATGCAGCTGATCTATCCGTTACTGGTGGTCTTGGCCATCGTCGACAGTCTGTTTGATTTTCGCGGTCGCCTGGCGCGCAAGAATGGCCCGGGCTCTGCGAACGGTGAAGGTTAAAAGTTAAGAGGTAAGACCCAAATGGAAGTCATCCTGCTGGAAAAAATCGCCAATCTGGGCAACCTGGGCGACAAAGTGAACGTTAAAGCCGGTTACGGCCGTAACTTCCTGCTGCCGCAAGGCAAAGCCACCGCTGCCACCGAAGCCAACGTTGCTGCTTTCGAAGCACGTCGCGCCGAGCTGGAAAAAGCTGCTGCCGAGAAGAAAGCTTCCGCTGAATCTCGCGCTGCTCAGCTGGCAGAGCTGGAAGTCACCATCACCGCCACCGCTGGCGATGAAGGCAAGCTGTTCGGTTCCATCGGCACCCACGACATCGCTGACGCCCTGACCGCCTCCGGCGTGGAAGTAGCCAAAGCTGAAGTTCGTCTGCCGAACGGCACCATTCGCCAGGTTGGCGAATACGACGTAGCTGTGCACCTGCATACCGACGTCGAAGCCACCGTCAAGGTGGTAGTGGTCGCTGCTTAATCAAGTAGCCGCCAAGCGGGCTTGCGCTGTAGCGTAGGTCTGCTGACAATCGGGCACGGTATCGCTCTGCGATCCGTGCCCTTTGTTTTTCTATCGCAGCATTTTCTTCCCGAGCCTATGAACGACATCAGCATTCCCGAGCAATACGACCTGCAGACTGCCGCCCTGAAAGTGCCTCCGCACTCCATTGAGGCGGAACAGTCGGTGCTCGGCGGCCTGATGCTCGACAACAACGCCTGGGAGCGTGTGCTCGATGGTGTGTCGGATGTGGATTTCTATCGCCATGACCACCGGTTGATCTTCCGCGCCATCTTCAAATTGGCCGAGCGTAACGAACCCTTCGACGTGGTGACTCTTTCCGAGCAGTTGGACAAGGAAGGGCAGCTGTCGCAAGTCGGTGGTCTGGCTTATCTCGCCGAACTGGCGAAGAACACGCCGTCGGTGGCCAACATCAAGGCCTATGCGCAGATCATTCGTGAGCGCGCCACGCTGCGCAAACTGATCAGCATCAGCAACGACATCGCCGACAGCGCCTACGCCCCGGAGGGCCGCACGGGCGAGGAGATTCTCGACGAAGCGGAGCGTCTGATCTTCCAGATTGCCGAAGACCGTCCCAAGACCGGCGGCCCGGTGGGGATCAACGACATTCTGGTCAAGGCCATCGACCGTATCGACACGCTGTTCAACAACGGCGATGCGATCACTGGTCTGTCGACCGGTTTCGACGATCTTGACGGCCTCACCAGCGGCCTGCAGCCGGCCGACATGATCATCGTCGCCGGCCGTCCGTCGATGGGTAAGACCACCTTCGCCATGAACCTGGTGGAAAACGCGCTAATGCGCAGCGACAAGGCGATTCTGGTCTACTCGCTGGAGATGCCGTCGGAGTCCATCGTCATTCGTATGCTCGCCTCGTTGGGGCGTATCGACCAGACCAAGGTGCGTGCGGGTCAGCTCGACGATGATGACTGGCCGCGCCTGACCAGTGCGGTCAACCTGCTCAACGACCGCAAGCTGTTCATCGACGATACCGCCGGTATTTCCCCGAGCGAGATGCGCGCACGCACGCGGCGTCTGGCACGCGAGCACGGTGAGATCGGCCTGATCATGGTCGACTACCTGCAGTTGATGCAGATTCCTGGCTCCAGCGGCGATAGTCGGGTCAACGAGATTTCCGAGATCTCTCGCTCGCTCAAGGGTCTGGCCAAGGAATTCAACTGCCCAGTCATTGCCCTGTCGCAGCTCAACCGCGGCCTGGAGCAGCGCCCCAACAAGCGCCCGATCAACTCCGACCTGCGCGAATCCGGTGCGATCGAGCAGGACGCCGACATCATCCTGTTCGTCTACCGCGACGAGGTGTACCACCCGGAGACCGAGTACAAGGGCGTGGCCGAGATCATCATCGGCAAGCAGCGTAACGGCCCACTGGGTACGGCACGCCTGGCCTTCCTCGGCAAATATTCGCGCTTCGAGAACCTGGCGCCGGGTAGCTACCAGTTCGAGGACGAATAGGTCGTTGCCGCGCTCGCTACGGTTTCCAGCGCAACGCGGCAGCGGCACAGATCAATGAAAACGGGCGCCCAGCGGTTAAGATGGGCGCCCGTTTTTCGTTCAGGCCTTCCGTCATGCGTCCGCTTGCCGCCATCGTCGACCTCTCTGCCATCGCTCATAACTACGCCGTGGCCAAGCGCTGCGCACCCGGGCGTCAGGCCTTCGCCGTGGTCAAGGCCAATGCCTATGGGCATGGCGTGCGTGAGGTGGTCACGGCGTTGCACGAGATTGCCGATGGCTTTGCCGTGGCCTGTCTGGAGGAGGCGGCCGAGGTGCGCGCCATGCACGGTGAGGCGCGTATCCTGCTGCTGGAGGGCTGCTTCGAGGCGAGTGAATATGCCATCGCTGCGCAGCTGGGGCTGGATCTGGTGCTACAGAGCGCGGCGCAGGCCGAGGCGCTGATCGCCAGTGATTTGGTGCGTCCTCTCAACGTCTGGCTCAAGCTCGACTCTGGCATGCACCGCCTCGGTTTCGATGCCGCCAGCCTGCGTGAGTGGCATGCGCGGCTCGAAGACGCCGAGCAGGTTGCCGAGCTCAACCTGCTCAGCCATTTCGCCTGTGCCGACGAGCGCGGCCATCCGCTGACCGAGCTGCAGGTCGAGCGTTTTCTCGATCTGCTGGATCTGGATTTCAATCATCGTTCGCTGGCCAACTCGGCGGCCGTGCTGACCATTCCGGCGGCGCATATGGATTGGCTGCGCCCTGGCATCATGCTCTACGGCGCCACGCCATTCGCCGAACTGAGTGCGCGCGAATTGGGGCTGAAACCGGCCATGACCCTGGCTGCGCGGGTGATCGCCGTCCGTGAGGTGGCGGTCGGTGAAAGCGTTGGTTATGGCGCGGCCTGGGTGGCCGAGCGCCCCTCGCGTATTGCCACGGTCAGCTGCGGTTATGCCGATGGTTATCCACGCCATGCGCCCAGCGGTACACCGGTATTGATCGAGGGGCAGCGCGCCAAGCTGGCGGGCAGGGTGTCGATGGACATGCTGGCGGTGGATATCACGGATCTGCCGGAGGCCGATGTCGATTCGCCGGTGGAACTGTGGGGCAGCCAATTGCCGGTGGATGAAGTGGCCACGGCGTGCGGCACTATCGGCTACGAGTTGCTGAGCAAGGTCACTGTGCGGGTGCCACGGCGCTATATCGGCTGATCAGGCCAGCCCGCTGGGGACTTTCAGTACATCCAGCTCCAGGCAGGCCTGTTCGCTGAGCTCGCCATCGTCGCCATGCACGCGCGAACCTGAGCGCCCCAGCTCCTTCACCCGGTAAAGGGCTATGTCAGCCGCCTTGTACAGCCCGGTGAAGTTCTGCGCATGGCGCGGATAGAGCGCTACGCCGATGCTGATGGTTACGCGCAGGCGCTCGGCGCCGTAGTGCACGGGCTCGGATAGCTCGGCCAGCAAGCGCTCAGCGATCTCTCGAGCCTGGCTTTCGGCATCGCTACCGCAGATCAGCGCGGCGAACTCATCGCCGCCCAGGCGCGCAACTGCATCACCGGCGCGAACGTGCTCGCGCAGGCGCTTGGCGATTACCTGCAGCATCAGGTCGCCAGCGGCGTGACCGAAGCGGTCATTGATCGGTTTGAAATGGTCTAGATCGATCAACAGCAATGCCACGCTTTCATTGTGCCGTTCTGCATGAGCCAGGGCCGACTCGCAGCGCTCGACCAGGTAGCGCCGGTTGGGCAGTTCGGTCAGCGAGTCATGGAAGGCGGCGTGCTGCAGTTCACGCTCGCGTTCACGTAGTTGCTCGTTGGTTGCGGCCAGCTCGGCGGTGCGTGCGGTCACTGCTGCTTGCAGTTCATCGGCACTGGCCTGCAGTTGCGCCAAACGTGCGGTTTTCTCGCGATCTGCCTGTTGCAAGGCAACGGCGCGCTCCTGCTTGAGGATCTGGATGCGATAGGCCAGGGCGAAGGAGAACAGGATGGATTCGGCAGCCACTGCCAGGGGGAACACGTAGGCATTCCACTCGGCCGGCTGCAGCACGCCGGTGGTACGCAGCAGCAGAATGGCGACACTGCCCAGGACCAACCCGTAGCCGTACAGATACAGCTGCGCTGGGAAGAAACCCTGGCGCCAGCGGATCACGGCGCTGCCCAGAGCTGCTGGGATGCTGGTCAGCGACAGCAGGGCGATGGCCCAGGCAGCGAGATAGCGCTGATCGAACAGGGTCAGAACGATGGCGATCAGGTAGATCACGCAGGCCATGTTCAGCAGGTGATGCGCCCAGCGCACGTAGATACGCGTCTGCAACAGTGTCTGGGTGAAGCGGCTGGCGAACAGGCCCCATAGCGAGGGTAGGGTGATGCGATCAAGCCACGCCGGCACCGCATGGTTTGGCCACAGGTACTGTGCGCCATGGCCGGTCATGCTCATGATGAACAGCAGGGCGAAGGCAGTGGTCAGCACATACCAGAAATAGGCCTTGTCGCGCAGCGAGATGAGGATGAACAGGTTGTACAACAGCAGCGCGAAAACCACGCCATAGATAGCTCCGAGCGCCAGGTTCTCGCGGGTGGCCAGTTGCGTGAGGTCTTCGAGTTGCCAGACTCGCAGCGGGAAGGAGTTGCCTGCCGGGTCGAAGGCACGCAAGTAGAGGGTCTTTGGCTGCTCACCCAGGGTCGGTAGGTCGAACACCATGCGTCGGTACGGGTGGTCGCGGTTTTCGCTGAAGGGGACTCGCTCGCCTGACTGGCGCAACTGCCAGCCACCCTGGCCATCAGGGAGATAGAGCTGCAGGTCCAGCTGCGTCACTGAGCCCACCTCCAGTACCCAGTAGGCGGGAGCGTGCATTTCGCGTTGCAGGGTGAGTTTGATCCACCAGGGATTGAGGCTCTGGCCGACACTGGCTCGGCCGTTAGCGGGTTGAAAGCGCGACTGCTGCTCAGGGCTGGCAAGGTCGTCGATGGTCAGGGTGCCTTGGGCGTCTTCCAGCAACTCGATATGCGCATTGAGCGGCATGCCGCTGCTGGCGTCGGTGAGTTCCACCGACGCCGCTGCCGGGCCCGTGATCGACAGTCCCAGCAGAAGAGCGAGCAGAAAGGCGAAGCTCTGCGGCATAGATGTCCTGGAGTCGGCTGACCGAGTACTTGAGTATATGCACAGGATTGTTATCGGACGAAAACAAATATGGCGTAAGGCTACTGCAGGAAAATAACTGATTTCTCTATCCTTTCTTTCCTGAGGTCGGTGCTGGGCAAGAGTCAGTAGCCAGGTGAGTGATCGGTGCGCCTGTTTGAGCGTTTGCCGTGGTGCGCGCAGGTGCTATTAAACCCAGCGTATTAGTCTGGTTTGGTCAATTTTTGTGCTATTATCCGCGCCCCTCGTGATAGCCCGCTGATCAAAAAATATGCAAGCCGCCAAGCCGTTGTTCGACTATCCCAAGTATTGGGCCGAGTGTTTCGGGCCTGCACCGTTCCTGCCGATGAGCAGGGAGGAGATGGATCAGCTCGGCTGGGATTCGTGCGACATCATCATCGTCACCGGTGATGCCTACGTCGACCATCCTTCGTTCGGCATGGCGATCATCGGCCGTCTGCTGGAAGCCCAGGGCTTTCGCGTGGGCATCATCGCCCAGCCGAACTGGCAGTCCAAAGACGACTTCATGAAGCTCGGCGAGCCGAACCTGTTCTTCGGTGTCGCAGCCGGCAACATGGACTCGATGATCAATCGCTACACCGCCGACAAGAAGATTCGCTCCGACGACGCCTATACGCCCGGCGGCCTGGCCGGCAAGCGCCCGGATCGCGCCAGCCTGGTCTATAGCCAGCGCTGCAAGGAGGCCTACAGCCACGTGCCGGTGGTGCTGGGCGGCATCGAGGCATCCTTGCGCCGTATCGCCCATTACGACTACTGGCAGGACAAGGTCCGCCGTTCGATCCTGATGGATGCTACCGCCGATATCCTGCTCTACGGCAATGCCGAGCGCGCGGTGGTGGAGATCGCTCAGCGTCTGTCGCGTGGCGAGCAGGTCGAAACCATCAGCGATGTACGCGGTACGGCTTTCATTCGGCGTGACACGCCCGAAGGTTGGTATGAGGTCGATTCCACCCGTATCGACCGCCCGGGCCGCGTCGACAAGATCATCAATCCCTACGTCAATACGCAGGACACCGAGGCCTGCGCCATCGAGCAGGCAAAAGGCGAGGTCGAAGACCCCAACGAAGCCAAGGTGGTGCAGATTCTCGACAGCCCGCGCATGACCCGCGACAAGACGGTAATCCGTCTGCCGTCGTTCGAGAAGGTGCGCAACGACCCCGTGCTCTATGCCCACGCCAACCGCGTGCTGCACCTGGAAACCAACCCGGGCAACGCCCGCGCGCTGGTGCAGAAGCATGGCGAGGTGGACGTGTGGTTCAACCCGCCACCCATCCCCATGACCACCGAGGAAATGGACTACGTGTTCGGCATGCCCTATGCGCGCGTGCCGCATCCGGCGTATGGCAAGGAGAAGATCCCAGCCTACGACATGATCCGTTTCTCGGTGAACATCATGCGTGGCTGCTTCGGCGGCTGCACCTTCTGCTCGATCACCGAGCACGAAGGCCGCATCATCCAGAACCGCTCCCACGAGTCGATCATTCGCGAGATCGAGGAGATGCGTGACAAGGTGCCGGGCTTCACCGGCGTGGTCTCCGACCTCGGCGGGCCGACCGCCAACATGTACCGCATCGCCTGCAAGGACCCGGAGATCGAGAAGCACTGCCGCAAACCGTCGTGCGTGTTCCCCGGCATCTGCGAGAACCTCAACACCGACCACTCGTCCCTGATCGAGCTGTACCGCAAGGCGCGTGCACTGCCGGGCGTGAAAAAGATCCTGATCGCCTCGGGCCTGCGTTACGACCTGGCCGTGGAGTCGCCGGAGTATGTCAAGGAACTGGTCACCCACCATGTTGGCGGTTATCTCAAGATCGCGCCGGAGCACACCGAGCGTGGCCCGCTGGACAAGATGATGAAGCCGGGGATCGGCAGCTACGACCGCTTCAAGCAGATGTTCGAGAAGTACTCGAAAGAGGCGGGCAAGGAGCAGTACCTGATCCCGTACTTCATCGCTGCGCACCCGGGCACCACCGACGAGGACATGATGAACCTCGCTCTGTGGCTAAAGCGCAACGGTTTCCGCGCCGACCAGGTGCAGGCCTTCTACCCGTCGCCGATGGCCACGGCGACCGCCATGTATCACTCGGGCAAGAACCCGCTGCGCAAGGTCACCTACAAGAGCGATGGCGTCGAGATCGTCAAGAGCGAACAACAGCGTCGTCTGCACAAGGCGTTCCTGCGCTATCACGATCCGAAAGGGTGGCCGCTGCTGCGTGAGGCGCTGACGCGCATGGGCCGCAGTGATCTGATCGGCCCGGCCAAGCATCAACTGATTCCGGCTCACCAGCCGGCTGCTGATGATGGCTACCAGAGTGCGCGGCGCAAGAACTCCACGCCGGTCGGCAGCAAGAAAGTGGGCAACGCAGGCAAGATACTCACTCAGCATACGGGGCTGCCGCCGCGTGGCAGTGATGGCAGCAAGCCCTGGGACAAGCGTGAGCAGGCCAAAGCGGCGGCTGAGGCGCGTAACCAGCAAGCCGCGCGTGAACGTGCTGGCGCTGGCAAAGGCAAGGGCAAGAAGCCTGGGAAGAAGCCCGCAGTACCGCGCTGAGTCATCAGCGGCACTCACGAAAACGCCAGCACTGTGCTGGCGTTTTCGTTTTAGAGGCTCCGGTCGGCATCCGGTAGTTGGGCTTCAGCCCACCACTGTCATCGTGAGGAGCGACAGGTTCAATCAGTGCTGAAACGGCAGGTCAGGTAACGGTTGCTCGGGCCGTAGCGCAGGATCGACCACAAGCGCCTGAACAGATAAAACGGGTGGCTGCGGTAATACGCCAGCACGGCATTGCCGACACCTTCCGAGCGGTGCTGGCGGGCCTCTTTTTTCTCCGACTTCTTGAACAGTCCGGAAAATTCCCAGTGCTGGATCTGCTCGAAGCGCTCATGCGGGCGCAAACCATAGCGGCGGAACAGGCGGGCGAAGCTGGCTGGGCTGAAGTCATGCAGGTGATGCGGGTTGCCGTCGAGCGTTGGCGTGGTCGGCACCGAGGCAATGATGCGACCACCTTGGGCCAGCAGTCGTGAGAGGTTTTCCACCAGACGCACCGGGTCTGGCAGGTGCTCGATGGTCTCCAGGCTGACAATGCTGTCGAAGCCTGCGCTGTCGGCGAAGGTTTCGGCATTCGCGCACAGGTAGCGCAGGTTCGGCCGTCGGTAATGCGCCTGGGCGTAGGCAATGGCTTCGGGATCGATGTCGATACCGGTGATCTGCTTGTCCGGATGCCGTTCAGCCAGCAATGCACTGCCGTAACCACAGCCACACGCCATGTCGAGCACGCGCGAGCCTGCCAGCGAGTCGCTGGCGAATTCATAACGCTGCATGTGCAGGTCGAGAGTGGCCTGGTCGGCGGCCAGGCGCTCATCCATCTTCAACGGATAGATGCGTTCGAGGGTGTGCATGGCGGCCTGTCCTTGGGCTGTGGGGGTAGAGATGGCCGACGTAGTCTGTTGTTTCCGGGTAATGGCTGCAAGCGTCTCGCCTGGTTTCGTGGCTCGGCTTGTGATGCACGGCGGGCTTGGTTTGTTTTTATATTGGCACTATAGTTCCATAATATAAAAACAACATCGGAGTCCTACCATGCGCCTTGCTGCTCCCTCTGTTATCGCTCTGTCCCTGTTGTTGGCAGCATGTGGGGAGAGCGAAGCGCCGCCCGCGGCCAGTCTCGACTTTCAGAAGCAACTGCAGACGCAGCTGATCAAGGCCAAGCCGGGTGAGGTGATCGAGATCCCCGCGGGCACCTGGCAGCTCGACCGTAGCCTGAGCCTCAAGGTCAGTGGGGTGACGTTGCGCGGCGCCGGCATGGATCAGACCATCCTCAATTTCAAAGGGCAGAAGTCGGGTGCCGAAGGGCTGCTGGTGAACGCTTCCGACTTCACCATCGAGGATCTGGCGCTGGAGGACACCAAGGGTGATGCGCTCAAGGTTGTGGGCGGTCAGAACATCATCATCCGCCGCGTACGCACCGAATGGACGAATGGCCCGGCCACCGAGAATGGTGCCTATGGCATCTACCCGGTGCAGACCGAGAACGTGCTGATCGACGGCGTAGTGGCCATCGGTGCTTCGGACGCCGGCATCTATGTTGGCCAGTCGCGCAACGTGGTGGTGCGCAACAGCCGTGCCGAGCGCAACGTCGCGGGTATCGAAATCGAGAACACCATCGGTGCCGATGTTTACGACAACGTCGCCACCGGCAACACCGGCGGTATCCTGGTGTTCAACATGCCCAATCTGCCACAGCCAGGACACACCACGCGGGTCTACCGCAACAAGGTCGAGGGCAACAACCACAAGAACTTCGGCCACAAGGGTACGCCGGTCGCCAGTGTGCCAGCGGGCTCTGGCGTGCTGATCAACTCCAACGACAGGGTGGAAATCTTCGACAACGATATTGGCGACCACCGCACTGCCAACGTCATCGTCAGCAGTTACTTCAGCACCGGTTATACCGATCTATCCACGACCGATGATTTCGACCCCTACCCGGAAGCCATTCATATCCACGGCAATCGTTTCGGCCCGGGCGGTGACAGCCCTGACAACCTCGAACTCAAGGCCCTGAGGCTGGCCAAGTTCGGGCTCAATGGGCGCTTGCCGGACATCCTCTGGGATGGCTACGTGAACCCTGAGAAACTGGTCGACGGCAAACTGCCGGTGGATCTGGCCATCTGCATCGACAATGGCGAGGCGGGTATCGTCAATGTCGATGGGCCAGGCGGCTACAAGAACATCAGCACCGACATCGAGCCGCATCGTTGCGAGTTGCCTCGTCTTCCTGCCGTCGAGCTGCGTGCAGCCCTGGCCGAGGCAGGTGAGTGAGCATGAAGCACGCCTGGCTGTTGATTGCCGCTGTACTGCTCGCGGCATGCGAGCAGGCACGCACGCCTCTGTATCTGCCCAGCAGCGAGGACTATCCGCAGAAGCTCAGCGCATGGGGTGTGCTGCAGCAGCGTGACGGCCAGCTGCAGCCGGTCGAAGGCGTGCAGCCCTACGATCTGAACACGCCACTGTTCACCGATTACGCGCACAAGCTGCGTACTGTCTGGATGCCCCAGGGTAGCCACGCTCGCTATGCCGAAACACGTTTCGATTACCCCGCTGGCAGCGTGCTGAGCAAAACCTTCTACTACCCGGTCGATGCCCAGGGTCGGCTGCTGCGCAGTGAGCAGCACGGCGCCGAGGCGGTGGTGCTGAAACGGGTGCGGCTGATCGAGACGCGCATTCTGCTGCGCCAGGAGCAGGGCTGGGTCGCGTTGCCCTATGTCTGGGACGAGGCGCAGCGCGAGGCCACTTTGGACTGGGCAGGCGCCAGCTTCGATCTGCAGCTGCATGATGAAGCGGGCGAGGTGCTGGCGGTCGACTATCAGGTGCCCGATGCCAACCAGTGCGCGGGTTGTCATGAGGAGCAGGCGGGCAAGGGGGTGCAGCCGTTGGGGCCGAAGGCGCGCCATCTGAACAAGGATTTCGCCTACGCCGGTGGTGCGGCCAACCAGTTGCAGCACTGGCAGAACATCGGTTTCCTGCAAGGTGTGCCGGCTGACATGGCAAGCGTGCCACGCAATGCCCTGTGGAGCGCGCCGCGCGAAGGCGAGAGCCTGGAACAACAGGCACGCAGTTATCTGGATGCCAACTGCTCGCACTGCCATAACCCTGAAGGGCCGGGGCGTACCTCGGGTTTGTATCTCGATCCGGCTACGCCGCTGAGCATCGCCTATGGGCTATGTAAACAGCCAGTGGCTGCGGGCAAGGGCTCCGGCGACCGATTGGTGGACATCCACCCCGGTGCGCCGGAGAAATCGGTGCTGAGCTTCCGCCTGCACAGCACCGATCCCAGCATCATGATGCCCGAGCTGGGCCGTTCCACCTCCCACCGCGAAGGGCTGGAGGTGATCGACCGCTGGATCGCCAGTCTCGATGGCGAGTGCTGACTCCCCGCGTAATTGTCATCATTACGGCTGGCGCCTGCTCTATAGTTGTGCGTCCATCTGACCTTGGTGCGGGCGATGCCCCGATAAGGGGCTTGCGGGGCGCAGTACGCTGGGAAATCAGCGGGTTGCCCCTGGCATAAGTCTTGCGCTGCACTGAGTATCGTCCAGGCTAGCAGGAGGCCGCCGTGTCGATTCATGTCGCGCTGCATCATGTCACCCACTACCGCTACGACCGCGCGGTCAATCTCGGGCCGCAGGTCGTGCGCCTGCGCCCGGCACCGCACAGCCGCACGCGCATTCTCTCCTACGCATTGAAAGTCGAGCCGGCCGAATACTTCATCAACTGGCAGCAAGACCCGCAGGGTAATTACCTGGCGCGTCTGGTGTTCCCGGAGAAGACTCGCGAGTTCAAGGTCGAGGTGGACCTGGTCGCCGAGATGGCGGTGTTCAACCCGTTCGACTTCTTCCTTGAGCCCTACGCTGAGCGCATTCCTTTCGCCTACACCGAGGGCGAGCAGCGCGAGCTGGCGCCTTATCTGGTCAAGCTGCCGGCCACGCCGCTGTTCGCCAAGTACCTGGCCGGTATTTCTCGCAAGCCGCGTCCCAGCATCGATTTTCTGGTCGAGCTGAACCAACGTCTGTCGGCCGACATTCGCTACCTGATTCGCATGGAGCCGGGCGTGCAGACGCCGGAGCAGTCGCTCGAGCTGGCTGCCGGTTCGTGCCGTGATTCGGCCTGGCTGCTGGTGCAACTGCTGCGTCATCTGGGGCTGGCGGCGCGCTTTGTTTCCGGCTACTTGATCCAGCTCACGGCCGACGTCAAAGCCCTCGACGGGCCCTCCGGTACCGACAAGGACTTCACCGACCTGCACGCATGGTGCGAAGTGTATTTGCCCGGCGCCGGCTGGATCGGTCTCGATCCCACTTCAGGCCTGTTCGCCGGCGAAGGCCACATCCCGCTGGCCTGCAGCCCGGAGCCATCCTCGGCGGCGCCGATCACCGGTGGTCTGGACGAGTGCGAGGTGGAATTCGAGCATCTGATGAGCGTCGAGCGTGTGTGGGAAGCACCACGCGTCACCAAGCCCTACAGCGAGGCGCAATGGCAGGCGATCCAGGCGCTGGGCCAGCAGATCGACGATGACCTGCACAAGCACGACGTGCGCCTGACCATGGGCGGCGAGCCGACCTTCGTCGCTCTCGATTATCCCGATGACGACGAGTGGAACACCGCCGCGCTCGGGCCGAACAAGCGCCGCCTGGCGGCCGACCTGTTCTATCGCCTGCGCAACCATTACGCGCCCAAGGCGCTGGTGCATTTCGGTCAGGGCAAGTGGTACCCCGGCGAGCAGTTGCCGCGTTGGTCGCTGAACTGCTTCTGGCGCCGCGATGGTGAACCGCTGTGGCACGACCCCAAGCTGCTGGCTGACGAGAAGCGTGGCTATGGCGCGACGGCAGAAACCGCCGAGCGTTTCCTGGGGGCGCTGGCCGCGCATCTGGGGGTGGATGCCGGCAATGTTTTTCCGGCCTATGAGGATTGGTTCTATTACCTGTGGCGCGAGCGCAAGCTGCCGGACAACGTCACCCCGGATGACCCGCGCTTGAGTGATCCGCTGGAGCGCGAGCGCCTGCGCAAGGTGTTCGATCAAGGGCTCGACTCGGTGGTTGGCCACGTGTTGCCGTTGGCGCGTCAGGTGGTCGGCGAGGGCTGGCAGAGTGGGCGCTGGTTCCTGCGTGACGAGCATTGCCGTCTGTTGCCGGGCGACTCGGCGCTGGGCTATCGCCTGCCGCTGGATTCCATGCCCTGGGTCAGCCAGGCCGACTACCCTTACGTCAATCCGGTCGACCCTAGCCAGGCGTTGCCGCCGTTGCCCAGCCCGGCGCAGATCCAGCGTCAGCTGCGCGGTGTCTGGCGCGGCGCCAGTGCCGGCCCGCAGAGCGCGCGCCCGGCCAATGGGCAATCGGCTGCCGGCATCGTCCGTACCGCGCTGTGCGCCGAGCCCCGCGATGGCCGCCTGTATCTGTTCATGCCGCCGCTGAGCCACCTCGAAGACTATTTGGAGCTGGTCGCGGCCATCGAGGCCGTGGCTGCCGAGCTCAAATGCCCGGTGCTGCTGGAGGGCTACGAGCCGCCGTTGGACCCGCGCCTGCAGTATTTCCGCGTCACCCCCGACCCGGGCGTGATCGAGGTCAACATCCACCCGGCCGCCAGTTGGGATGAGCTGGTCGAGCGCTGCGAATTTCTCTACGAGGCGGCGCGGCAGTCGCGTCTGTCCAGCGAGAAATTCATGATCGACGGACGCCACACCGGCACCGGCGGCGGCAACCACTTCGTCCTCGGCGGGGCGACGCCGGGGGATTCGCCCTTCCTGCGCCGTCCTGATCTGCTGCGTAGCCTGATCAGCTATTGGCACAACCACCCGTCGCTGTCCTATCTGTTCAGCGGGTTGTTCATCGGCCCGACGTCACAGGCGCCACGTGTCGATGAGGCGCGCAACGATGCGCTGTACGAGCTGGAGATTGCCTTCGCGCAGATGCCCGAACCGGGGCGCGACTGCCCGCCGTGGCTGGTCGATCGGCTGTTGCGCAACCTGCTGGTGGACGTCACCGGCAACACTCACCGCGCCGAGTTCTGCATCGACAAGTTGTACTCGCCGGACTCGGCCACTGGTCGTCTGGGCCTGCTTGAGCTGCGCGCCTTCGAGATGCCGCCGCATGCGCAGATGAGTCTGGCTCAGCAACTGCTGCTGCGTGCGCTGATCGCGCGTTTCTGGCAGGAGCCCTATCGCCCGGCGAAACTGGTGCGTTGGGGCACCGAGTTGCACGACCGCTACCTGCTACCGCATTTCATCGAGCAGGACTTCGCCGATGTGCTGCAGGAACTGGGTGCCTTTGGCTATCGCCTGCGCAGCGAATGGTTCGCCCCGCATTTGGAGTTCCGCTTTCCCAAGGCCGGCGACTTCATGGTCAAGGGTATCGACCTGGAAGTGCGCCAGGCGCTGGAGCCCTGGCACGTGTTGGGTGAGGAGGGTGCGGTTGGTGGCACCGTACGCTACGTCGACTCGTCCCTGGAGCGGCTGCAGGTGAAGGTGAACGGCATGGCCCCGGATCGCTATGTGTTGACCTGCAACGGCGTGCCGGTGCCGCTGCGGCCGACCGGCAAGGTTGGCGAGTTCGTCGGCGGTGTGCGTTTCCGTGCCTGGCAGCCGGCCAGTTGTCTGCAACCGACCATCGGTGTGCACGCGCCGCTGGTGTTCGACCTGATCGACACCTGGATGCAGCGTTCGCTGGGTGGTTGCCAGTACCATGTCGCGCATCCGGGCGGTCGTAACTACGACAGCCTGCCGGTCAACGCTTACGAGGCCGAGAGCCGGCGCCTGGCGCGTTTCTTCCGCCTGGGCCACAGCCCGGGCAAGCGCCCGGCCCTGCAGCCGATAGACAATAATGAACTGCCGATGACCCTGGATCTGCGTCGCGTTTGACGTCGACTCCGTCTGTGGGAGGGGCTTTAGCCGCGAGCCGTCGCCGCTGAAGCGCCTCCCACGGATACAGCATCAACCTGCATCACGCTGCACCGCCTTGCCACTGCCGAGCCTGCCATGCACGACCTGCTAGACGATTATCCGCCCCCTGCCGGGGCCTACCACGAACTGCTCGACGCCAAGGGCAACGTGCGCCCGCACTGGCGCCGCCTGTACGAGCAACTGGCGCGCAGCCGTCCGGAACACCTGGCGCAGCGCGAGGCCATGCTGGCCCGGCAGATCCAGGAAAACGGCGTCACCTACAACGTCTACGCCGACCCGGAAGGTGCGGATCGCCCGTGGGAGCTGGATCTGCTGCCCAATCTGATCCCGGCGGACGAGTGGCAGCAGATCGCCGCAGGCGTGGCGCAGCGCGCGACCCTGCTCAATCGCGTGCTGGCTGATCTCTACGGCCCGCAGAAGCTGATCGCCGAGGGCTTGCTGCCGACCGAACTGGTGTTCGGTCACAATAACTTCCTCTGGCCGTGCCAGGGCATGCAGGCGCCGGGTGGCACCTGGCTGCACCTGTATGCGGTGGATCTGGCCCGAGCTCCGGACGGTCGTTGGTGGGTCACTGCCGACCGTACCCAGGCGCCCTCCGGGGCCGGTTATGCGCTGGAGAACCGACAGATCGTCTCGCGCGCCTTCCCCGAGTTGTACCGCGACCTGCGCGTGCAGTATCTGGCCGGCTTCTTCCGTACCTTGCAGGACACCCTGGCGCGTCAGGCACCAAGTGGCGGCGAGACGCCGCTGGTGGTACTGCTGACGCCGGGGCGCTTCAACGAGAGCTACTTCGAACACCTGTACCTGGCGCGCCAGCTCGGTTATCCACTGGTCGAAGGCAGCGACCTGACCGTGCGCGACGCCACCCTCTACCTCAAGACCCTAGCCGGCCTGCGCCGCGTACACGCGGTACTGCGTCGTCTCGATGACGACTACTGCGACCCGCTGGAGCTGCGCACCGATTCCGCCCTTGGCGTACCTGGCCTGCTCGAGGCCGTGCGCCGTGGCCGCGTGCTGGTGGCCAATGCCCTGGGCAGCGGCGTGCTGGAATCCCCCGGCCTGCCTGGCTTTTTGCCGGCGATCAGCGAGCACCTGTTGGGCGAGGAACTGCTGCTGCCATCCATCGCCAGTTGGTGGTGCGGCGAGCCGCCGGTGCTGGACGAGGCCCTGGAGAAACTCGACCAGTTGCTGGTGCGTCCGGCCTTCCCCTCGCAGAGCTTCAATCCGGTATTCGGCCGTGATCTGGACGAGGCGCAGCGCGCCAAGCTGGCCGAGCGCCTGCAGGCACGTCCCTACGCCTATGTCGCGCAAGCGCGGGCCAAGTTGTCACAGGCACCGGTGTGGGACGGCAGCGGTTTGCAGCCGCGGGCCATCGGCATGCGCGTGTTCGCCGTGGCCAGCGCCGATGGCTATCGGGTGATGCCGGGTGGCCTGACTCGCGTAGCCGCCGAGGCCGATGCCGAGGTCGTGTCGATGCAGCGCGGCGGGGCAAGCAAGGATACCTGGGTGCTCGGCACGCGGCAGAGTGGCGGCGAGCCCTGGCAGACGCAACGTACTCTCGGCACCGCCGACCTGGTCCGCAGCGACCCCTTCCTGCCTTCACGCGTGGTGGAGAACCTGTACTGGTTCGGTCGTTACGCCGAGCGCTGCGAGGGCAATGCGCGGCTGCTGCGCATCATGCTGGCGCGCTACGTCGATGACGATGACGACCCGCAGGCGCTGCAGAGCGCGCTGGCGCTGGCGCAGGAATTGGGCCTGTTGGCAGATCCTGAAGAGGGCGAGCTGGCGGAGCGTCTGTTGCAGGCGTTGCTCGGCAGCGACTGGCCGGCCAGTCTGCGCTCCAATCTGCAGCGCTTGCAGTGGGCCGCTGGCAGTGTGCGCGGCAAGCTGTCCCAGGCCAACTGGCAGGCGCTGGTGGAGCTGCAGCGCGAGGCGCAGCTGCTCGAAGGCCAGCCGGCCGACTTCGGCGAGCTGCTGGATTTTCTCAACCGTCTGCTGATGTCGCTGGCGGCGCTGTCGGGCTTTGCCCTCGACGACATGACGCGTGACGACGGCTGGCGCTTCCTCATGCTCGGTCGTTACATCGAGCGCTTGCAGTTTCTTTGCGATAGTTTCGCCGGCTTCCTGCGCAGCGGCTCTGCCACTGACCAGTCGGCCCTGGAATGGTTGCTGGAACTGGGCAACAGCAGCATCACCTACCGTACCCGTTACCTGGCTTCGGCGCAGTTGATTCCGGTGCTCGACCTGCTGTTGCTCGATGAACAGAACCCGCACGCCGTGATCTTCCAGATGCGTACCTTGCTGCGCTCGCTGGAAGGGCTCAACGAGCGTTTCGAACTGCCGGCCGAGCGCTATCTGGTCTATCTGGAGCAGCAACTCACCGCCTTCAGTCTGGCCAGCCTGGAAAACCCGCTGTTCGGCCCAGGCAGCACCCGGGCGGTGCTCGAAGGTCTGGCCGATTTGCTGGTGGCCATCAGCGAGGCCGCTGGCGCGGTCTCCGATCACCTCGGGCTGCGTTTCTTCGCCCATGTCGATGTCAGCCAGCGGACGCAATCCTCATGAGCAGCGCGTTGTATCAGGTTCTCCACGACACCCATTACCGTTACTCGGCGCCGGTTTCCCTGGCCCAGCAACTGGCGCACCTGTGGCCGCGCGAATGCCCCTGGCAGCGCTGTCATGAACAGGAATTGCGTATCGACCCACAGCCCTGTCAGCGTCGCGACGGCCTGGACGTGTTCGGAAACCCCCTGACCCGCCTGGTGTTCGAGCGCCCACATGAGGCGTTGGTCGTCAGCGCTAGGCTGCGCGTCGAAGTGCTGGAACGGCCAGCGCTGGAGCTGGATGACTCACCAAGCTGGGAGGCTACCAGCGCGGCTCTCAGCTACAGCGGCAAACGGATGGCGCCGGCTTTGCTGGAGGCGGCGCGCTACCGCTTCGAATCGCCCTATGTGCGCCTCAAGCAGGTGTTCGCCGACTACGGCGACGATTGCTTCACGCCGGAGCGCCCGCTGCTGCAGGCGTGCCAGGCGCTGATGCAGAAGATCTTCGACGAATTCAGCTTCGATGCTGAAGCCACTCAGGTGGCCACGCCGCTGCTGCAAGTGCTGGAAGAGAAGCGTGGGGTGTGCCAGGACTTCGCCCACCTCATGCTTGCCTGTCTGCGTTCGCGTGGGCTGGCGGCGCGTTACGTCAGCGGCTACCTGCTAACTCAGCCACCGCCCGGCCAGCCTCGGCTGATCGGTGCGGATGCCTCGCATGCCTGGGTCTCGCTGTATTGCCCGCGTCAGGGCTGGGTGGACTTCGATCCGACCAACAACGTGCGCCCGGCACTGGAGCACATCACCCTGGCTTGGGGGCGGGATTTCTCCGATGTGTCGCCGCTGCGTGGGGTGATTCTGGGGGGTGGCAGCCACGACCCGGAAGTGCAGGTGACCGTGTTGCCGTTGGCGGGATAAATGGTGGCAGCAGTTGTGCACGGAATCTGTGGGTAACTCTGTACACAAATTCTGGAACAACCGCTGCACTCCCGCCGTTTCGGGGCTTGCAGGGCATTGTTCAGCTTTTCGCCAACGCGCTTAAATACACCTGTGAACGGTGAAAAACTTCAAGTAAACCAGTGGTTTGCCTTGCGTTGTCACGCATCGATAGTGCGCCTGGAGTGGATTCGGTGTTTATCCCCGAAAAACGTGGAGCAAGCTGTGGATAAGCTTGGGGGGAATCCCTCCAGGCAGCGCGGGGCAAGGGCCGCAGGCGTTTGCACACGCTTTGATCTTTTCACTCGGCCTTGGCGGGCCGAAGCGACTGCCAGAGGCGGCCGCACAGGCTGACCAGCGGCAGCGTCACCAGTCCAGCGAGGATGCCGAACAGCGCATTGAGCAGGGTGGGGACGAGCAGCGACACCAGGTGCCCGGCATCGCGCGCCACCCACTCGGCTGCGTGGTGTACCGCTGCCTCTACCGGCGGCAGGCCGTGGCTGAGAATGCCACCACCGACCATGAACATCGCGGCTGTGCCAACCACTGACAGCGTCTTCATCAACCAGGGCGCCAGGCGCAGGATGCCGCGACCACAGGCCTGTGCGAAGGCACTGGTGCGCTGGCTGAGATAGAGCCCGGCGTCGTCCAGTTTGACGATGCCGGCGACCAGCCCATAAACCCCGGCGGTCATCACCAGCGCGATGCCGCTGAGCACCAGTACCTGATTGAGAAAACTGGCAGCGGCGACGGTGCCGAGGGTGATGGCGATGATTTCCGCCGAGAGAATGAAGTCGGTGCGCACGGCGCCACGAATCTTCTCGCGCTCGAATGCCACCAGGTCGACCTCCGGGTCGGCGATGGCATCCAGGCGGGCCTGCTTGTCGTTCTCCCCATGGCGGTGCAGCAGCTTGTGCACCAGTTTCTCGGCGCCCTCGTAGCAGAGGAACAGGCCGCCGAGCATCAGCAGCGGCACTACCAGCCAGGGCGCCACGGCGCTGATCAGCAGGGCGGCCGGCACCAGAATCGCTTTGTTCAGCAGCGAACCCTTGGCGACCGCCCAGACCACCGGCAGCTCGCGGTCTGCACGTACGCCTGTGACCTGCTGGGCATTGAGTGCGAGGTCATCACCGAGCACGCCGGCGGTTTTGCGCGCGGCGATCTTGGTCATGGTGGCGACGTCGTCGAGTACGGTACTGATGTCGTCGATCAGGGCGAGCAGGCTGGTTCCGGCCATGTTGCGGCTTCCGTGGGGAGAGAAGCCGCAGAGCGTAGCATTGTGTTACATGTCTGCGTATAGGCTCAGACGGGCGCGCGATCCACCCACTTCGGTGCCGCGCTGGGGCGCCATTCGCTCAGGGCATCGAGCAGGTTTTGCGGGCTATCGGCAATCTGCAGCATCTCGCGGTGCTGAGCACGGACGAAACGCTCGGCAACCAGGTGATCGAGGAAGTCGCCGAGCTTGCTGTAGAAGCCATTCACTTCCAACAGGCCCAGCGGTTTGGCGTGATAGCCCAATTGGCCCCAGGTCCACACCTCGAACAGTTCTTCCAGGGTGCCGAGGCCGCCGGGCAGGGCGATGAAGGCGTCAGCCAGCTCAGCCATGCGCGCCTTGCGTGCGTGCATGCCATCCACCACTTCCAGGCAGGTCAGACCGCGGTGGCCGATTTCGGCGCGCTCCAGGCTTTGCGGGATGATGCCGATCACTTCGCCACCGGCATTGAGCGCCGCGTCGGCGACCACACCCATCAGGCCGACGGCCCCGCCGCCGTAGATCAGGCGAATGCCACGCTCGGCCAGGTGCTGTCCCAGCGCTTCAGCAGCTTCGCGATAGATAGGGCTGGCGCCGGGGCTGGCACCACAGAAGACGCAGACGCTACGCAGGGACATGGACGAACTCCTTGGCTAAATGCGCCAAGGGTAACCAGTCGCTACGCAGCCACCAAGTGTCAGTGCCGCGTATCAATGCCGCAGGTAGCGCAGGCGTAGCTGGCGAGCAGTTGCTTGAGCAGGTCGTTGAGGTGCATGGCGCGGCTTCCTGACGCAGGGACATGCTGTTCAGGCTAGTCCCGATGCCGGCGCCGCGCCGTTAGATTGTTTCGATGATGGCGATAGCCGCCGTGCGATCAGACCAGTTCCAGTGCACTCATCCCTGCCAGGCCCAGCAGCACCACGCCGCAGGCTGCATAGGTCAGGCGGTGCCAGAGCAGCGAGGCGGCGCGGCGGAACCAGTCCACCAGGCCGGCGCAGATGAAGCACCAGAGAATCGACGACACCATGAACCCGGCGAAGAACACCGCCAAATGCATGGGTGTCGGCTGGGCGACACCGATGGCGGCCATCGCACCACCCATCGCCGCCCAGTAGACGATGTTCTGCGGGTTGGTCAGCGATAACGCCGCGCCCGCGGCAAAAGCGCCACCGGCAGCGACCTGGCCATCGTCACTGGGTTGTGGCGGGCGATGGGCGTCGCGTAGCGACTGATAGCCAAGCCAGGCCAGATAGAGGGCGCTGGCCAGCGTCAGCGGGTAGCGAATCTGTGCGCTGTCGAGCAGCAGTGCCAGGCCGGTGAGGCCGAGTGCGGCCCAGGTGGCGTCGCCCACCAGCGAGCCGATCTGCACCAGCAGCGCAGGTCTGTAGCCGTCACGCAGGCCACGGCGCAGGGTTTCGCTGAACACGGCGCCCGGAGCGGCGTTGAACACGAAACCAAGCAGCATGGCGGCGAGGAAGAAACTGAACATGAAGCGTCCTTACTAGGCAGGGAAACGAAGGCTACTCGCCTAAGCAGGCAGCATGCCATGTGGGGAAAATAAAGTTTTCCACGAAGCCTGTGGGAATAACTGTGGATAAGCTGGTGGTGTCTGTCTGTGGGGCTTAAATGGCGCCATTTTCAGGGTGCTGATGAAGATTTGATCAGCGGCATTTTCCCTTTGTACACAGAGACTTGACTTGTTTTCGGGAAGCTGCAGCCGAGCTTTGCGTTTGTCCACGAGAGCTGTGGGTGATGTTGTTGATAACTTCTGTAAGCCTTGTCGTAGCCCTCTGCTGGCGAGCGCTTCAGCGCTTTGACGTTTTTTTGATCAGGCCGTCGCGGGCGCTGCGAAGGGGGCGGATTACGTGCGTTTGTCCAGTGTTTTTTCTGATGGTCAATCGCAGGGTGAAGATTATCCCCTGAATCTGTTGATGAGTCTGTGGATAAGCTGGTGATGGCGCGCGCTGGTACACGTTGCATCAGTGTTTGCCCGCGCTGTGTGCCTAGTCTTCGGTCAGCGCACCGAGCTGGGTAGAGCGCCCCAGCAGTTGCAAGGCGCGATCCGGATAGTCGGTGATCAGGCCATTGACGCCCATCTCCAACAGCGCGCGCATGCTGGGTTGCTCGTTGATCGTCCACAGATGTACCTGTAGGCCGCGCGCCTGTGCATTGCGAACCAGCCGCGGTGTCGCCAGGGTCAGGCTGCTGTGCTCGGGCGGTATCTGCAGCACCGGGTAGGAAGGCGACAGCAGGTCGCTCAGTCCCAGCCAGTTGAGCGCCAGTAGCAGGCGCACCGAGACCGGCCCTGCCGCGGTGGCGACCTCCGGGCATAGCTCCCTGAAGCGCTTGAGGCTGCGCTCATGAAAGCTGCCGACAATGACCCGATCGAGTTGGTCGTAAGCCGCCAGCATTTCGCAGAGCACAGCTTCCATACCGACATCGGGCACCTTGATTTCGAGCGCCTTGGGGATCAATGGGAAGCGCTCGAACACCTCTTTCAGTGCGGCAATGCGCGTACCCTGACCACGGTAGGGATAGCTCTGACCGCCATCGGCCGTCCATTTGTAGCCGGCATCGAGCGCTTGCAGTTCGGCGAGGCTGAAGTGCACGACCGGGCCTTGGCCATTGGTGGTGCGTTCCAGGGTGTCATCGTGGATCACCACCAGTTTGGCGTCCTGGCTCAGGTGCAGATCCATCTCCAGCATATCGACGCCGAGAGCGGTGGCGCGTTCGAAGGCGAACAGGGTGTTCTCCGGCCACAGCCCCTTGCCACCGCGATGGGCGATCACCAGAGGGCGCTCGCCGAGGTCTTCGAGCACTGCAGGCGTGCTCGACGGGCGGCTGGTCAGTGTGAGCACCAGCACGACGACGCCGATCAGCAGCAGCGGTACGAGCAGAAATCGGGTGATGCGCAGCATGGGCCGGGTCTCGAAAGCGGTTCGGGACTTTGTGCCCCACTACAGAGGCATTGGCAAGCATTGCGGCAGAAGGGGGAGCGCCCAGAGCGGTATTGGCAGTGGGCGCGTCGGAGTCGGTGCGCATGGCGCACCCTACGGGGGTAGGGTGCGCTGCGCGCACCACGGCAGCCGCTATTGGCTGCGGCTCTTCAGCTAGCCAGCAACCAGACACCGGTCGCTGCCGAGGCTGCACCGGCGATACGCACCAGCGGTGCCGCCGCTTGCGGCAGGAAACGCACCAGGGCGAAGCCGATGGCGTGCAGCGCCGCGGTGGCGACGATGAAGCCGATGGCGTAACCGAAGGGGCTGGCCAGATCAGGCAGTTCCAGGCCGTGGGCGACGCCGTGGGTGAGGGCGAAGAGCGCGGTCAGGGCAACGGATACCGCCATGGGCAGGCGTGCAGCCACGGCCACCAGCAGGCCGAAGGCCAGAACCGAACCGGCGATGCCGGTCTCCATCAGCGGGATTTCCACACCGGCGAAGCCGAGAAGGCCGCCGACCAGCATGGTGCCAACGAAGGTCACTGGCAGCGCCCAGCGCGCCGCACCGCTCTGTTGCGCGGCCCACAGGCCGACGGCGAACATCGCCAGCAGGTGATCCAGGCCGAACACCGGGTGGGCGAGGCCGGCCATGAGCCCGGAGTCGCCGTGCCCGGGGTGAGCAAAGGCCAGCGCCGGGGTACAGAACAGGGCAACGGCGTAGAGGGTTTTGCGCAGATTCATGAGGTTCTCCTTGAGTGGAATCAGGCCGCGGTGAGCATGCCCTGGCGTTCGATGAAGGCGATGATCTCGTCGAGACCCTGGCCGACTTTCTGGTTGCTGAAGACAAAGGGCTTGTCGCCGCGCATCTTCAGCGTGTCGCGCTCCATGACCTCCAGCGAGGCGCCGACCATGGGCGCGAGGTCGACCTTGTTGATCACCAGCAGGTCGGATTTGCAGATACCCGGGCCGCCCTTGCGTGGCAGCTTGTCGCCGGCCGATACGTCGATCACGTACAGGGTCAGGTCGGATAGCTCAGGGCTGAAGGTGGCGGACAGGTTGTCACCACCGGATTCGACGATGATCAGGTCCAGGCCGGGGAAACGGCGGTTGAGTTGTTCGACGGCCTCCAGGTTGATCGAGGCGTCTTCGCGGATGGCGGTATGCGGGCAGCCGCCGGTTTCCACGCCGATGATGCGCTCGGGCTCCAGGGCCTCGTTGCGCACCAGGAACTGGGCGTCTTCCTGGGTATAGATGTCGTTGGTGACCACGGCGATGTTGTAGCGCTCACGCAGGGCGCGGCACAGGGCCAGGGTCAGAGCGGTCTTGCCGGAACCGACCGGGCCGCCGATGCCGACACGCAGGGGTTGGCTGTTCATGTGCTGTTGTTCCTCGTCAGGAGCGGAATAGACGTGAGTACTGGCGCTCGTGCGCCATGCTCGCCAGGGCCAGGCCGAAGACGGCGCTGCCCCAGTGTTCGGGGGAAAGGGTGGCGGCTTGCTGCTGGGCGGCATCGAGCTGCGGTAGCAGGCGGCTGGTCAAGCGTTGGGCGGCCTGCTGGCCAAGCGGCAACACCTTCATCAGCACGGCGAGCTGGTTTTCCAGCCAGCCCCAGAGCCAGGCGGCGAGGGCGTCGTCCGGGCTGATCTGCCAGGCGCGAGCGGCCAGGGCCCAGGCCAGTGCCAGGCCGGGTTCGTCCTGGGCTGCAAGTGCTTCACGCGCCGCCTCGTCCAGTTCGGGCAGGCCTTCGAGCAGTTGCCGCAGCGAGTAACCCATCTGCCGGCTCTCCAGAGCCAGCTCGCGTGTCTCGCGGCTGGCGCGGTGCTGTTCGGCCAGTTGCTGCAGGCGCGGCCAATCACCCTCGTCGGCGGCGCGGCAATGAGCCAGCAGCAGCGGCGCTTCGAAGCGGGCGAGGTTGAGCATCAGTTGATCGGCCAGCCAGCACTCGGCGCTTGCGGCATCAGTGATCAGGCCGCTGTCGATGGCCCATTCCAGGCCTTGCGAGTAGCTGTAGCCGCCAATGGGCAGCTGCGGGCTGGCCAGGCGCAACAATGCCCAGGCAGGTTTCATGGCGTTGCCTTTGTCAGGCTCGATGGGGGCAGCGTCACTTGCGCACCCCGAATTGGTGCAGGCGCGGGCCGTAATTGAATTCTTCATCGCCGTGATGGGAATGGTGATGGCCGCCGCCGTAGGCGCCTTGCTCGGGCTGATAGGGCGCTTCGACGGCTTCGACCGTAGCACCGAGCTGTTCGAGCATGGCCTTGAGCACGTAGTCGTCAGGCAGGCGCAGCCAGCCGTCACCCAGTTGCAGGGCGACATGGCGGTTGCCCAGGTGGTAGGCGGCGCGCATCAGCTCGAAGGGGCTGGCGCAGGTGACATGCAGCAGCGGTTCGGCCTTGGCCCGTACCCTGACGATGCGCCCGTCCTTGGCCTGCAGACACTCACCATCAGCCAGCGCCGGTTGGCCGCGCTCGAGGAACAGGCCTACCTCTTCACCGTCAGTGGTGAAACAGCGCAGGCGGCTCTTGCTGCGGGCTTCGAAGGTCAGTTCCAGTTCAGCGTGGCAGGCGCTCTGCGGCGCGATTCGGGAGTGGATCACCAGCATGCGTATCTATTCCGGGGCAATGTGCCCGGAAATAGTGCAAGTGGCTTGCCAAGGCTGAAGAGTGGCGCAAGGCGGGGCGTTCAAGCCTGTTGTGGATAACTTGGCGAGACGGTCAGGTTTGATTTGGTGCGTTTTCTTTTTGGATGCGCGCTTTTGGTGCGCTCTAGTCCGAGGGCTTGCCCAGGCCCAACCAGTGCTTGCCACCGACCATGATGAAGCGCAGCTGCTGAATGACCTTGGCTTCTGCGGTGAGGTGCGCCGGCAGGGTTTCAGCGGGTGGGTCGATCAGTTCGGGCAGGGTGGCGAATACGGTCTTCACCACCAGGTCCGACACCACGTCGCGCGCTGCATCGTCGAGGTGCGGCATGCGGTTCATCAGCTTGAGGTCGGCGGCCAGGTCGCTGGTGATGCGTTCGCGCAGGGCTGCAACGGCCTGGCGCACCGGTTGCGAGCCGCCATACTGCTCGCGGGCGAGGAACAGAAACTGGGCACGATTGGCGGCCACTTCGGCGAGGAAGATGCGCACCGAGGCGTCGATCATGCCGCGCATCTCGAACTCGTGACGGCGCACCTGACGGATCGCCGCGCGGAAGGTTTCACCGACTTCCGCCACCAGTGCCAGGCCGAGTTCGTCCATGTCGGCGAAATGGCGATAGAAACCGGTGGGCACGATACCGGCGACGCGGGTGACTTCGCGCAGGCTCAGACTGCCAAAGCCGCGCCCGCTTTCCATCAGCGTTAGGGCGGCAGCCATCAGGGCCTGGCGGGTCTGCTGCTTTTGTTCGGCGCGTGGCGTCATGCGAGATCGGGGTCGTTGAGCGATGCCGCACTCTAACAAATGCGCGACGCCAGCGTCGAACCGCGCAGATGCATTTCGGTGAACGACTGTTGACTGAAACGCGGGCTATCTGTCAGCCTTGTGCGCAAGTGTTCACTGGAATTCTTCGATGGCTTTACTTTCTCTCTCAGGGGCGCGGTGGCTGGCGGCTTACCTACAGCCTCTGCGTCAGCTTTGTGCGAACGGCTGGCTGCGTGAAGCGGATGTCGATCTGTGCCTGCGTCAGTTTCACGCGGCGCTGCGCCTCAATCGTGTGTTCGCTCAGGTCGAGGCGCGCCGCTGGGTCGCCGACGACATGCTGGCACTTGAGCTGCGCTGCAATGGCAATGCGCGTGACTGGCGAGCTGGGCAGCATGTCCAGCTGTATCTGGAGCAGGACGGCGTGCGTCACGGACGCAGTTACAGCCTGACTTCGGTGGCAACCGACGGGCACATCGAGATTGCGATCAAACGCCAGCCGGGCGGGCGCCTGTCCAATCTGCTGCTCGATCACCTGGAGGTGGGTGAGGTGATCGAATTGGGTCAGGCATTCGGCGAGTTCGCCTGGCCGCAGAAGCACAACGCCGTGTTGCTACTGGCGGCTGGCAGCGGCATCACCCCGTTGCTCGGCCTGCTGCGTGACGCTCTCGCGCGTGGCTTCGCTGCGCCGGTGACGTTGCTGCATCAGGTTCGTCATCAGGGGCAGCAAGCTTTTGCCGCAGAGCTGCAGGCATTGTCGGCACGTCATGCCAACTTCCAGGTGCAGCGGGTTTTCAGTGGCGAGGGTGATCGCCTGTCGGCCGAACGGCTGGCCGCGTTGCCGGGCGATCATCTGCGGGTCTGTGGCCCGCGTGGTTTCGTCGAGCAGGCGTGTGGCTGGTGGCATGCCGCCGGACGCGGCAGCAGCCTGCTATCGGAAAGCTTCAGTCCGCTTCCGATGCTGGCCGAAACGGAGGCTGGCGAGGTCCGCTTGAGCTTCGCCCGGAGCCGGCAGCAGGTTTCCGGCAGCAGCAACGCGAGTCTGCTGGAGCAGGCCGAAGCTGCCGGGCTGCGTCCAGCTCATGGCTGCCGTCAGGGCATCTGTACCAGTTGTACCTGTTTGCTGTTGGCCGGCACGGTGCGTGATCTGCGCAGCGGTGAACTGTTCGCCGAGCCGGGGCAGCCCATCCGTCTATGTGTCAGTGCCCCGCATGGGGATGTGGAGATCGACCTGTGAGCCATCGTCCTGATCGTGAGCTGACCCCTGCCGAGCTCGATGCCTTCGGCCAGGAGCTGGATGCGTTGCGCCAGCGTACCCTGGCCGACCTGGGCGAGACCGATGCGCGCTACATCCGCCGTGTGCGTGGCGTGGTGCGCCTGTGCTGCTGGGCTGGCCGTGCGCTGCTGATGTTTGGCTGGTTTCCACCGACCTGGCTGCTCGGCACGTTCTTGCTGGGGCTGGGCAAGATCCTCGAGAACATGGAACTGGGCCACAACGTGATGCACGGCCAGTACGACTGGATGAACGACCCGGAATTCGCCGGGCGCCTGTATGAATGGGACATCGTCGGCCCCGCTGACTTCTGGCGGCACACCCATAACCATGTGCATCACACCTACACCAACGTGCTGGGCATGGACGATGACGTTGGCTACGGCGTGGTGCGGCTGTTCCCGGAGCAGCGTTGGAAGCCTTTCTACCGCTGGCAGCCGCTGTGGGTGACGATCCAGGCGCTGCTGTTCCAGTACGCGGTGGCGATCCAGCACTTGCGCCTGGACAAACTGGTAAAAGGCCGCATCAGCAAGGAGGAGGTGCGTCCGCTGGCGCGTCAGTTCGGTGCCAAGCTGGCGCGGCAGTGGGGCAAGGACTATCTGGCGTTTCCGCTGCTGGCCTTGCTGCTCGGTGCCAATGCCATGGCTGTGCTGACGGGCAATCTGGTGGCCAATCTGCTGCGTAATCTATGGACTTTTCTGGTGATCTTCTGCGGCCATTTCACCGAGAAGGCGGCGGTCTTTGCGCCAGAAATATTGCAAGGGGAGACGCGCGGGCACTGGTATCTGCGGCAACTGCGCGGCTCGAGCAACCTGTCCGGTGGGCCGCTGCTGCATATTCTGACCGGCAACCTCAGCCATCAGATCGAGCATCACCTGTTCCCGGATCTGCCCGCGCGGCGCTATGCCGAATTGGCGCGTGAGGTACGCCTGATCGCCGAACGTTATGGCCAGCATTACAACTGCGGCACCTTGTGGGGGCAGTTTGCGACTGTGCTGCGACGTATCTGGATCTACCGCTTGCCCTCTGCCGGGATGGCGTGACTCGCTGCGTGCCGGTGCGCGCTCGCCTGTAAATCGCAGGCATGAAAAAGCCCGGCCTGTGCCGGGCTTGGGGTGTTGCGATAGCACTTATGCAGTACGTCCACGTTGCTCGATCAGGCGATCAGAGCCGCCTTCGGCAAGCTGTACACGCTGTGCGCCAGGAGTACGTTCGTAACCGCCTTCGGCCAGCTGAACGCGTTGGGCACCAGGGGTACGCTCATAGCCGCCTTCTACCAGTTGGATACGCTGGCTGCCCGGAGTGCGGTCAGAGCCATCTTCAGCCAGCTGGATGCGCTGCGCGCCAGGAGTACGTTCGTAACCACCTTCGGCCAACTGAACACGTTGGGCGCCCGGAGTGCGTTCATAGCCGCCTTCAGCCAGCTGGACGCGCTGTGCACCCGGCGTACGCTCATAACCACCTTCTACCACCTGAACGCGCTGGGCGCCGGGGGTGCGGTCGGCGCCGTCTTCGGCCAGCGGGGCGACGGGTTGCTGTTGGACCTGGCTGTCCTTGGTTTCACCCACCAGAGGGAAGGGGGCGCTGCTAGGGGCGGCGAATACACTGGTGGTTATCAGGCTCAGGGCCAGGGCTGCAAGGCTAAGTTGAGTTTTCATGTCGTTCTCTCCGTTGGGGAGTAATAAGTGGCTTCGGAGCTAATTCTTGAGGACATGAGCGAAGATAAGAATTTGACTGACCTGATAGTGAACATCGATCCCCTCAATACTTGATCGGGGCGCTCTATTTCGGTGCTTCTGGCTGGGTGTCAAGCTTGGCGGCGGATGTTTCGCAAGGCGTCGCGCTGAGCGTTCGGCACGCGTATGCTTGGCGGCCCTCGCGGGTCGAGCTCGATCCGTCCTCTTCAGCAGTCCCAGGAGGCCGCTTCAGCCATGCTCGCCGCACAGGCCATTTTGCCGATCTTCGCTCTGATCGTTCTCGGCTATCTGCTCGGCTGGCGCCAGTGGCTCACCACCGAGTCGGCGGCCGGTCTGGCCAACATCACCTTCAAGCTGTTCATGCCGACGCTGCTGTTTGCGGGTATCGCCAAGGCATCGCTGGCCGAAGGGCTGTCGCCGATGTTGTTGTTGGCCTATTACCTGCCGGTACTGCTGGTGTTCGTCGTGGTCAACGCGCTAGCGCATTGGCGGCGCGGTACGGCGACGCCGCTGGGATTGGTGGCGGCGTTCTCCAACAACGTACTGGTCGGCATCCCGCTGATCGCCAGCCTGATGGGTAATGACGGCCTGCTCTATGTCTTCGCCATTCTGGTGTTTCACAGCCTCACGCTGTTTTCCCTGCAGAGCTTCTATGCGGCCTTCGGCAGCCAGGAACGGGTCGACGGGCGTGCTCTGCTGAAGAATCTGGCCAACCCGATGATCATCGGCCTGTTGTTGGGCGCCTTGCTCAATCTTTCCGGGCTGGTGGTGCCGGACAGCCTGTGGCGCGCGGTGACCTGGCTGGGCCAGGCCGCTCTGCCTTGTGCACTGATCGTGCTGGGCGCCAGCCTGTCGCGCTATCGCTTGCGGCCGACCGCTGAGGCTTGGGGCGTGGCGCTGGTCAAGCTGCTGCTGTTTCCGGCGCTGGTGTGGACATTGAGTGGCCTGCTGCCAGGCCTCAACGATTCCGCGCGGACTGTGATGGTGCTGCTGGCGGCCTGCCCGAGCGGAGTGAATGTGATGGCATTTGCCCGCACGGCCGAGGACAACCGCAGCGTCAGCGCGGCGATCTCGTTGTCGACGCTGCTCGCCGCCGTCAGCCTGCCGGCCTGGATGATGCTGATGGGCTTCTGAAGGCGGGCGTCAGCGGACGCCCGCAGCTCGGTTCAAGGGGCCAGATTCAGCGGCAGACTGACCTTCACTTCGGGCGGGGTGGCCAGCCAGGCAGCGGTGCGCTGGCGGTAGTCGAGGTAATGCGCGCTTTGCCGGTGCGCCTCTACTGCGGCGCGATCCACGTACAGCTCGTAGAGATCGAAGGTGCCGGGCGTGCCGTCGCGCTCGAACAGGTCATAACGCAGGTTGCCGGGCTCGGCGCGGGTAGCGCTGACCATCTGCTGCAGTGCTTGCAGCACCTCGTCGCGGTGTTCGGGCCGGGCCTGGATGCTGGCGAAGATGGCGATGCTCATGCGCGTGCCTCGAGCAGGCCGAGCAGCGCTTCGGCGCTGGCTTCGGAAGAGGCCGGGTTCTGCCCGGTGACCAGCAGGCCGTCGACCTCGACATGGCTCTGCCAGTCAGCGCCACGGGCATACAGGCCGCCATTGGCCTTGAGCATGTCCTCGACCAGGAAGGGCACTACCTGGGTCAACTGCACCGCTTCTTCTTCGCTGTTGCTGAAACCGGTGACGCGCTTGCCGGCGACCAGCGGCTTGCCGTCGCTGCCCTTGACGTGGCGCAGCACGCCCGGCGCATGGCAGACCGCACCGACTGGCTTGCCGAGCGCCTGGAAACGTTCGATCAGGGCGATGGAGTCGGCGCTTTCGGCCAGATCCCACAGCGGGCCGTGGCCGCCGGGGTAGAACAGCGCATCGAAGTCTTCTGCACGCACCTGCGCCAGCGGCAGGGTGTTGGCCAGCTCGCGCTGGGCCTCGGCATCCTTGGCGAAGCGGCGAGTGGCATCGGTCTGCGCGCTCTCGTCATCGCTCTTCGGGTCGATGGGCGGCTGGCCACCCTTGGGCGAGGCCAGGGTCAACTGGGCGCCGGCATCCTTGAAGCTGTAGTAGGGCGCGGCGAATTCTTCCAGCCAGAAGCCGGTCTTGTGGCCGGTATCGCCGAGGCGGTCGTGGGAAGTCAGTACCAGCAGAATCTTCATGACGATTTCCTTGCGGTTGTGGCAGATCGAATAGAGCTAGTGACTGCGACCCAGGACGGGCGTTCCCTCAGGGCTCAGGCATCCGCCTGTGCTTGCGCCGCCTCCAGCGCCGGTGCCGCATAGATACCCACTTCCACCGCCAGCTCCAGTACCCGTGGCAAATCGTTGGCATACACCAGCACCGTCTGCAGCTCGTCATCCAGCGGTTCGCTGAAGTCCACCAGCACATAGCCGCCGGTTTCCGACGACAGCGCCGAGAGTTGCACCTGAATGCGGTTCAGTGCTTTCAGCGCTTCGGTCTTGGCCAGTTGCTTGGCCTTGAGCACGAACTGCACCTGCGGGCCGAAGGATTCGGTGATGCGCTGGAACAGCTCTTCATAGCTGTCGGCCTGGAACAGCACCGTCTCCGGCAGGCTGCCGACCACCACCCATTCGCCCAGCGGGATGGGGAATTCGTCGTCGTAGTTGACGTCCGGGTTGGCGGCGAGGAAGGCGGCTGGGTCGGCATAGGCCTGCGCGGCTTCGTCGGCAATGCGGGCGATCTCGTCCTCGGGCAGGCAGCCGGAGCTTATCTTGGCGATCAGTTCTTCCAGCTGGGCTTTCATCTCGCTATTCCTCGGTGATTCAGATGGGCGGCAAGCATAACCCAGAGCCTGTCGTGCGAGGCACGGGAGAACAGGTTGGGCTTCTGGTGTAGGAGCGGCTTTAGCCGCGAGGGGCCTGTGCGGGAGGCCAGAATCGCGGCTGAAGCCGCTCCCACAAAAAACTTAGCCGTAGCGTTTCTTGGCTTCGATGGCCAGGCCGCTACCAATACTGCCGAAGGTGTTGCCTTCGACGCTGCGCGCATTGGGCAGCATCGCCGCCACGCTCTGGCGCAGCGCCGGTACACCGCTGGAGCCGCCGGTGAAGAACAGTGTGTCGACCTGATCCGCCGTGATGCCGGCATCGGCGAGCAACTGTGTGAGGCTGGCGCGGATGCGTTCGAGCAGTGGCTCGATGGCGTTCTCGAACAGTGGACGGGTCAGTTCGGCGACCAGGCCCGGTTCGACGCGCGACAGGTCGATGGGACGTGCGTCGTGCTCGCTGAGGGCGATCTTGCTGTCTTCCACCTGCATCGCCAGCCAGTGCCCGGCACGTTGTTCGATCAGGCCGAACAGACGGTCGATGCCGGTGGCGTCGACGATGTCGTAGCGCATGTTCTGCAGAGCGAGCTGGGTCTTCTGCGCGTACAGCGCGTTGATGGTGTGCCAGGTGGCCAGGTTGAGGTGGTAGCTGGTGGGCATGAAGGCGTCGCTTTTCATCCGGCTGCCATAGCCGAACAGCGGCATCACGCCGGCCAGAGAAAGCTGTTTGTCGAAGTCGGTACCGCCGATGTGAACGCCGCCGGTGGCGAGAATATCGCCCTGGCGTTCGGCCAGGTGATGGCGCTCTGGGGCCAGGCGTACCAGGGAGAAGTCGGAGGTACCACCACCGATGTCGACGATCAGCACCAACTCTTCACTATCCAGGCCCGACTCGTAGTCGAAGGCGGCAGCAATGGGTTCGTACTGGAACGATACGTCCTTGAAACCGAGCTTGTGTGCCACGGCGACCAGGGTGTTCTGCGCTTCCTGGTCGGCGGCCGGGTCGTCATCGACGAAGAATACCGGGCGGCCTAGCACCACTTCCTCGAAGGCGTGGTCGGCCTGGGCTTCGGCGCGCTTTTTCAGCTCGCGGATGAAGAAGCCGAGCAGATCCTTGAAGGGCAGGGCGCTGCCCAGCACGGTGGTTTCAGTCTTCAGCAACTTGGAGCCCAGCAGGCTTTTCAGCGAGCGCATCAGGCGGCCTTCGTAGCCTTCCAGATACTCGTGCAGGGCCAGGCGACCGTAGACCGGGCGGCGCTCCTCGGTGTTGAAGAAGATCACCGAGGGCAGGGTGATCTTGCCGTCTTCCAGCGGCAGCAGGCTGTCCTGGCCAGGACGAAACCAGCCGACGGTGGAGTTGGAGGTGCCGAAGTCGATGCCGCAGGCGCGGGCGGGAGTGGAGAAAGACATGAAACGCAGGCCATGAAAAACGGCCGCGCATTCTATGTCAGTCGCGCTGCGACGGCGAGCCGTCAGGACGGTAGGTCAAGGCTCTCCTCGCGCTTGCGCTTCCACTGCGTCCATTCGAAGCCCAGCACCACCAGCAGTGACAGTGCGAACGGCAGCAGCAGATAGAACACGCGGAACACGATAAGCGCCGCCAGCACATCGGCAGCGGGAATCTCCGGCAGTGCGGCGAGGAAGGTCACTTCCAGTACACCCAGGCCGCCAGGTGCATGGGACAGCAGCGCCAGAGAGAAGGAAGCGAGGAACACGCCGAGCACCACCAGATAGCCGGGATGATTGTCGGCCGGCAGGGCGAAGTAGATGATCGCCGCCGCGCAGAGCAGTTCCAGTGGCCCGGCCAGCAACTGGCGGCTGACGATGGGCAGGCGTGGATATTCCACATGCAGCTTGCCCAGCGTCCAGGGTTTGAACTGGCGCCAGGAGCCCAGCACGTAGAGGCCGACCAGGCACAGCAAGACGCTGCCGATGACTACCGAGACCAGAGGCGTGACATTGGCGACGCGGTGGATCAGGTCGGGCTGAGCGATCAGCACGCAGCCGCTGGCGAGCAGGGTGCCGAGGGCGAAGGTAAAGGAGCAGAAAATAATAAGGATGCCGATTTCCTGCGGCGTCAGGCCCTTGCTGCGGTAGGCTCGGTAACGCACCACTGCGCCTGAGAATACCGAGGCGCCGATGTTGTGGGCCAGGGCATAGGTGGTGAAGGAGCACAGGGTGATGAAGCGCCAGGGAATCTTCTTGCCGAGGTGAGCGACGGCGATGCGGTCGTACCAGGCCAGTGCCCAGTACGCGCCGAGGGTGGCCGCTGCGGCAAGCAGCCAGTTCATGTGCGAGATCGCTTCGATGCTGCCCTTGATCTCATCGAGGGAGATATTGCGCAACTCGCGATACAGCAGAAAGCCAGACAGCACCACGGCACTGAGTCCGATCAGCGTCCAGATCAGGTCGCTGCGCTTCAGTTTTGGTTTGGCTTCTACGACAGACACCGCAATTCCTCGCTCGCTAGGCCCCGAGGTAGTGGGGCCGCATGCCTCTGTGGGAGGCAGCTGTTCATCGGCCATCCGGCCATTGTGCAACGGCCGGTGGCGGATCGTGCCCGCGTGGCGCGCTGCGCAGTATCAGGGAGGCGCAGCCTGTACTCAACTGCCAAGCACATTCGCACCCTCTTGTGGTTGTGTCAGCGGTTGTCCTGATACGTTCATATCCATGCCAGCGTCAGCGCCGCCAGCACGGCGTAGCGGCTCGCTTTAGCCAGGGTGACGATGGCCAGAAACACCCACAGACGCTCGCGCATTACGCCGGCAACCAGCGTCAGTGGGTCGCCGATTACCGGCATCCAGCTCAGCAGCAGCGACCAGCGCCCATAGCGCGCGTACCAGCTCTGTGCCTGCTGTAACCGAGCAGGGCTGACCGGGAACCAGCGGCGCTCGCGATAGTGTTCGATGGAGCGGCCCAGCAGCCAGTTGACCCAGGAGCCCAGCACATTGCCCAGAGTGGCCACCAGCAACAGGGCCCAGAGCGGATGTTGGCCGGCCAGCAGCAAGGCGACCAGCACCGCTTCGGACTGCAGCGGCAACAGCGTCGCCGCGCCAAAGGCGGAGAGAAACAGAGCCGGATAGGCGGAAAGCCCAAGCATGTTCAGCGCGGCCGACCCGAAGGTCGGCGCTGATCAGGGCTGCGATTCCTGGCCGGTGTTGGCCATGATTTCTTCCAGGCTCAGGCCGGTCAGGCCGTGAATGGTCTTCCACAGGTAGTAGAAGATGGCCATCAGCATGATCATCGAGGGAATGGCGATCATCGGGTAGCTGAGCAGGGTCATGCGACCCAGCTCGTCGTTGAACGCTTCGGTGCCGGCCGGGCTGACCACGATCCACTTGGCCAGCACATAGTTCATGAACGAGGAGAAGAAGAAGGTGCCGCTGAGCCAGTAGGTGGCGCGCATCAGGCGCGTCTCGAAGTGCTCGACATGGCCGCCTTGCTCCAGGCGGTCGTGGATCTTGTCGATATTGAGCACGGTCTTGTTGAACAGCAGAGTGCGGATCAGCGGGTAGCGGGTGCGGGTAGACACCAGCACGGCGATGCCGATCAGGCCGGGGATCAGTGCTTCCTTGACTGCCAGCCACTGGGTGTCGAGCTTGAGCAGGCCGATACCGCCGGTCAACGCGACGCTGATCAGGCCGAGCAGGGCGATGAAGTTGAATTTGCGGTATTTGATCAGCTCGAATGCGCCCCAGGCCAGCGGGAACGCCAGGGCCAGGATCAACGCACCATCGGCGCCGAGGCGGTGCTCACCACTGAGCTTCATCAGGATGAACGAGGGAATCAGGATGCTGATGGCCAGATCGATCAGCGGGCGGGGCTTGTGCGTCGGGGTACGGCTGTCAGTAGTGGCGGTCATGGTAGCTGGAGTCTGCGTAGGAAGCCCGATGATCGCCTGCCCGGCGCGTCAAGGGCTAGCCCGACCGTCGGTTTTGAATGTGAAAAAGTATGAGTCGACAGCTTGCCGACAGGCGTCGCAGTGCCGCATGGCGATGCTAAAGTGATGGCAGGGTCCAGGAGTTGAACATGCCAAGAATAATTCCTTCCATTTGCCTGTTGCTGACGGCTCTTTCCCTGACGTCCGCGCCTGCCTGGGCGCGTGACTGCATCGGTATGGTGCCGGCCGGCACGTCGGCGTTCTGGAGCGAACTGGAGGCCGGCGCGAGACGCACCGCTGATGAGCTGCAATTGGAGCTCTATACACGCGCCCCGGCTCAAGAGGGCAGCGTCGAGGTGCAGTTGCAATTGATAGATCGCGTCCTAGCGCAGGGTTGCAAAGCGCTGATCATCGCTCCGGCTGGCGATGTTATCGATATTCGGATCACGGCCTTGCGTGCCGAGGGCATCCCCACTGTCTATGTCGACCGCGACATTGCGGGGGACGGCGCTTATGCGTTGGTGGCGACTGACAACTTCCTCGCCGGTCAGTTGGCCGGGCAACAAATGGCCGAGCGCCTCGGGCGGGGTGGCAGAGTTGGGATGTTGCGTTTGCGGCCAGGGCTGCAATCGACCGAGGAGCGTGAGCGCGGCTTTCTGCTGGCGGCGCAGGCGACTGGGTTGCAGGTGGTGTTCGATACCTACCTGGGGGATGACCGCCAGCGCATCGCCGAGGCCCTGAGCCAGCAGTTACCCAAGCTCGACGGCCTGTTCAGTCCCAATGGCACCAGCAGTCGAGCAACCCTCGTTGCGCTGCGCCAACTGGGCAAGGCCGGTACCTTGGACTTTGTCGGTTTCGACGGTGGCGACCTGCTGTTCGATGCCGTGCGCGAGGGAGCGATTCATGCGCTGTTGCTCCAGCAGCCGCAGGCCATGGGGGATCATGCGGTGCGCCTGGTGCACCGGGCCCTGAGTGGCGAACGCGCCATTTCGCGCCTGCAACTGCTACTTGAACCGCGTGTAGTGACCGCCAGGGATTTGGCTGAAATGACAGCCCCGCAATAGCCTTGGTGATGGGCCAGGTGCGGGTTTATGATCCTTGTTCTGGCCGTCCTGAATTCGCTGTAGGGCGCGCTCTAGACGGTGGCGTGTGATGAATCTGAAGTGCCCGGTAGCCGTTCTGTTGTTGTTTTGCGGCCTCTGCGCCCATGTGGCGGCTGCCGATTTGCGGCTGTATACCGAAGACTATCGACCCTTCAGCTATCTCGAAAATGGCAAGCCGAGTGGCATGGCTGTGGCCGTGGTCGAGGAGCTGATCCGCCGCACTGGCGAGACGGCGCATATCGAACTGGTGCCCTGGACACGCGGCTATCACCAGGCTCGCCATCAGGCCGACACGGCATTGTTCTCCACCGTACGTACGGCGCAGCGCGAAGCCGAGTTTCAGTGGGTCGGGCCGATCGCGCGCGGCTATACGCGCTTCTACACGCACAAGGATGCTGGGCTTCGAGTCGCCAGCCTCGAAGACGTCCGGCGCCTCGGCACCCTGGCGATTCCCAAACAGTGGTACAGCTACGAACTGTTGCGCGAACAGAACCTGGATAACCTGTATGGCGTTTCGACGCCTCAGGACATGCTGCGCATGTTTCGCCATCGCCGGGTCAAGCTGCTGCTGGCCAACAACCTGACCCTCGACGGCATGCTCGCCGAGCAGGGCATGAATGCCGGGCAGCTGCAGGAGCAGTTCGACCTGATGCCCAACGATTCCTATATCGCCTTTTCCCTGAATACGGATCCGGCGCTGGTCGCACGTTGGCAACAGGCGCTGCAGCAGATGCGCCACGACGGCAGCCTGGAGCGGATCTACCGCCACTGGTTCCCCGCGGCCGATGAGCGCACCTTGGTCGACTTGCTGCGCAGCGAGTGAAGCGGCTGCACGGTGCGCCCCGGCTTGCTAGGGTTTGTACGAAAAGTCGTCGAGCGAAGGTCAGGCGATACCGATGGCGGCCCCACAAAAACGGGTGAGGAACGGTCGGAGTCGCGTTCGACTTTACGAGCTGTAAATGAGCATTCGACCGGGCTGGCGTTCCAGCCCGTTTTTAACGAAGCATCACCGAGCGCAGGCACTTTTCGTACAGAGCCTAGGCTGCAAGCGGGAGGGGTGATGATGGCCAAGTGTATTAATCGATGGCTATGTGTTCTGCTGCTGGCGCTGTGCGCTCCGGTACAGGCACAGCTGCGTCTGCTCACCGAGGATGCGCCGCCGATGAGCTTCATGCGCGAGGGCGAACCGAGCGGTCTTGCTGTCGAGGTGGTCAGAGCATTGCTGGCGCGTACCGGCGACACTGGACAGATCGAGCTGATGCCCTGGACGCGAGCGCTGTACCTGGCTCAGCAACAGGAAGATATCGCGCTGTTCTCCACTGTGCGTACAGCCGAGCGTGAGGACCGGTTCCAGTGGGTCGGCCCCATTGTGGTCGGCACTACCAGTTTCTACTCGCTCAAGTCCCGCACCCTCGTCATCGACACGCTGGAGCAAGCCGCTGCCAGCGGACCTCTGGCGTTGCCCAAGCAGTGGTACACCTTCGAAACCCTCAGTGCGAAGGGCTTCACCAACCTCTATGGCGTACCCAGCTCGAAGCAGATGATGACCATGCTCAAGCATGGCCGGGTCAATCTGATCGCCACTGAGGACCTGACCCTGGCTGGCGAGTTGGCCGCTGTCGACCTCAAGCCACAGGACGTTACCGCGCACGTGCCGTTCATGCGCTCGGCCTACTACATTGCCTTTTCCCCGCAGACATCGGTGGTGCGCGTGGTGCGCTGGCAGCGCGCATTACAGCAGATGCATGAGGACGGCAGCCTGGAGGCGATCCTGAAACGCTGGTTGCCGCATGCGCCGATGCCGCCCATCGCTCCGTAGCGCCTCGCGCGGCGACTGGTTAACCTGAGCGCTGCAATCCACCGAGTCCGATCATGTCGCGTCGTCATCTCACTCTCGATCTGCGCAGTCGCGCCGGCTTGTTCGCTCACCTTGGCGCGATGGAGCGGGCGGGCGTGCCTATCGATCGAGCGCTGGCCAGTCTGGATCTCGGTGCGCGCCACGAGGCCGCCGTTAAGCGCCTGCGACAGATGGTCGGCGGCGGACGCGACCTGGCGACTTCCGGCCAGTTGAGTGGCGTGTTCACGCCATTGGAAAGTGGCCTGGTGCGAGCCGCGCAAGAAGCCGGTGCACTGGCGCATATCTACGAGCAATTGGCGCAGCGCTACGACGAACAGGCGCGTTATGCCGCAGAGTTGAAGTCACGTCTGCTGTTGCCGGCCGGGGTTTTGCTGCTGGCGCTGGCGGTCAAACCCTTGCCTGCTTTGGTTGGGGGAAGTCTGAGTGGCGCGGGCTACCTGGCGGCTGTGCTGATGCCGATCTTGTGGCTGTCGGCATTGCTGTTCGGTGCACGAGCGTTGTGGCGACGCTGGCAACAGCGGCGAACCGATCAACCGGGCCCGTTGGACGATCTGCTGCTGGCTCTGCCGGTGTTGGGCAGCCTGCAGCGCCGGGCGGATGTCCGTAATTTCTGCGACAGCCTCGGGCTGCTGCTGGAGGCCGGGATGCCCGTGCTCGACGCCCTGCCGCGCGCCTGCAGTGCAGTGAGCGGCGCGCGGCTGCGGCGGGATTTCGCCAACCTGGCACCACGGGTCGCGGCTGGGCAGTCGTTGGTGCGCGCTTTCGATGGGCTGAGCTTTCACGGCAAAGCCATGCTGATCGGCGTGCTCAATACCGGTGAAGCCACCGGTCGGCCCGGTGAGGCGCTGCTACGTTTCGCCCGCCTGCAGGCGCAACAGCTGGCTGCGAGCCAGCAGATGCTGGCGAGCTGGGCGCCACGGCTGTTCTATTTGGCGGTCGCCATGTGGATGGCATACGGCCTGCTGACCGGTGGTGGTTTCTTCCCGGCGCTGCCGGCGGAGCTGGCTGGCCGATAATTTGCTGGTTATCGACCACGGCGCTCCGTTTGAAAGCTGGCAGCAAGTGCCTTGCGCTAGCATTCGTCACGTCTACGCCATTACTAAAAAGAGAAAAAAGCGATTCAACCGACTTTGGAATACGCCCCATGCCCATCCTGCAACGTGCATCCCACCATGAGCTACGCAGCGCTTTTCGTGCCCTGCTGGCTTCCGACCGCTGCTATCACACGGCCTCGGTCTTCGATCCCATGTCCGCCCGCATCGCCGCTGATCTCGACTTCGAGGTCGGTATCCTTGGCGGCTCCGTCGCCTCCCTGCAGGTACTCGGTGCGCCGGACTTCGCCCTGATCACTTTGAGCGAATTCGTCGAGCAGGCGGCGCGTATCGGCCGCGTCTCGCGCTTGCCGGTAATCGCCGATGCCGACCACGGCTACGGCAACGCGCTCAACGTCATGCGCACCGTGGTCGAGCTGGAACGCGCCGGTGTTGCCGCGCTGACCATCGAAGATACCCTGCTGCCGGCCCAGTTCGGCCGCAAGTCCACTGATCTGATTTCCATCGAGGAGGGCGTCGGCAAGATCCTCGCCGCGCTGGAAGCCCGCGTCGATCCGGATCTGGCGATCATCGCCCGTACCCATGCCGGCGTTCTGGAGGTGGACGAAGTGATCCGCCGCACGCGCGCCTACGAGACCGCCGGTGCCGACGGCATCTGCCTGGTCGGGGTCAAGGATTTCGCCCACCTGGAACAGATAGCCGCAGGCCTCAAGGTGCCGCTGATGCTGGTCACCTACGGCAACCCCGAACTGCGCGACAACCAGCGTCTGGCACGCCTAGGTGTGCGCATCGTGGTCAACGGCCACGCCGCCTACTTCGCCGCGATCAAGGCCACCTACGACTGCCTGCGCGAACAGCGCGGTGCGCAGCCGTGCGACCTCAATGCCACCGAGCTGACCCACAAGTACACCATGCCCGAGGACTACATCCTCTGGGCCAAGGAGTTCATGGAAGTCCGCGAGTAGCCTGTCGCGACCGGCTGCACTTGCACTTCGCATTCTCCGGGCGCATATCTGTTCGGAGAGTGCGAGGAGGTCGAACATGGCAGGTGGTTGGGCAAGCGACGACGCAGTGCAGGAACAGATCGACAGCAGCATCGAAGACGCCGTTGCGCGTGCTCGCAGCCAACTGCCGAAAGGCGAGAGCCTGCATCATTGCGAAGAGTGCGACGCGGTGATACCCGAGGCCCGTCGCCAGGCAATTCCTGGTGTGCGCTTGTGCGTGAACTGCCAGGCCGAGCACGACCGTGAGAGCGCGGCGTTCAGCGCCTATAACCGTCGTGGCAGCAAGGACAGTCAGTTGCGCTGAGCAAGCGGTACGGCACCTATTCGCCTCCTGCTGGTCTAGTGCTACTACGACCGTGACTCAGGAAGAGGTGCTTGCATGACGATTTTCGAAGCCTTACGCATCAGCCACGACATCCAGCGCGAACTGGCGCAGAAACTGATCGCTACCCAAGGCGACAGCGCCGAGCGCCACGCCTTGTTCTCTCAGCTCAAGCAGGAACTGGCTGTGCATTCGGTGGCCGAAGAACGCCATTTCTACATTCCCCTGATGCAGCAGGACGCAGGCGTCGACCTGTCGCGCCACGCGATTGCCGAGCATCACCAGATGGACGAAATGATCGAGGACCTGGAAGAAACTGACCCCAGCAGCCCCAGCTGGCTGGCGCAAGCCAAGGCCCTTGCGGAAAAGGTCGAACATCACCTCAAGGAGGAGGAGCACACCTTCTTCCAGATGGCCGGCAAGCTGCTTCGCGACAAGGAGAAGCAGCAACTGGCTGGTGATTACCTGAACGCCTACGACGAGATGAAACAGGCGTCCTGATAGACCAACGAAAGCCGGGCATGACGCCCGGCTTTTTCGTCAGAACAGGAAATACCGCTGCGCCATCGGTAGCACTTCGGCCGGCTCGCACCAGAGCAACTGGCCGTCAGCCTTGACCTGATAGTTCTGCGGATCGACCTCGATGTTCGGCAGGTAGCCGTTGTGGATCAGGTCGGTCTTCTGCACCTCGCGGCAGCCTTTGACCACGCCGATTTTCTTCTGCAGGCCTAGCTGTTCGGGCACGCCCGCTTCGAACGCCGCCTGACTGATAAAGGTGATGCTGGTGGCATGGCGGCTGCCGGCATAGCTGGCGAACATCGGCCGGTAGTGCACCGGCTGCGGCGTCGGGATCGAGGCGTTGGCGTCGCCCATCAGGCTGGCGGCGATGGCGCCACCCTTGAGGATCAGCGTCGGCTTGACGCCGAAGAAGGCCGGGCGCCAGAGCACCAGGTCAGCCCATTTACCCACTTCCACCGAGCCCACTTCATGGCTGATTCCGTGGGTGATCGCCGGGTTGATGGTGTACTTGGCAATGTAGCGTTTGGCGCGGAAGTTGTCGTTGCCCGGCGCGTCTTCAGGCAGCGGGCCGCGCTGCTGCTTCATCTTGTCGGCAGTTTGCCAGGTGCGGGTGATCACCTCGCCGACACGGCCCATGGCCTGGCTGTCGGAGCTGATCATGGAAAAGGCACCGAGGTCGTGGAGGATGTCCTCTGCCGCAATGGTTTCGCGGCGGATACGGCTCTCGGCGAAGGCCACGTCCTCGGCGATGCTCGGGTCGAGGTGATGGCAGACCATGAGCATGTCCAGGTGCTCGTCGATGGTGTTCTTGGTGAACGGCCGGGTCGGGTTGGTCGAGGACGGCAGTACGTTGGGGAAACCGCAGGCCTTGATGATATCCGGGGCGTGGCCGCCGCCGGCACCCTCGGTGTGGTAGGTGTGGATGGTGCGGCCTTTGAACGCGCCGAGGGTGGTCTCGACGAAGCCGGATTCGTTCAGGGTGTCGGTGTGAATCGCCACCTGCACGTCGTATTGGTCGGCCACGCTCAGGCAGTTGTCGATGGCCGCCGGGGTGGTGCCCCAGTCTTCGTGCAGCTTCAGGCCGATGGCGCCGGCCTTGACCTGCTCGATCAAGGGCTCGGGCAGCGAGGCGTTGCCCTTGCCGGTAAAGCCCAGGTTCATCGGGAAGGCATCGGCGGCCTGCAGCATGCGCGCCATGTGCCAGGGGCCTGAGGTGCAGGTGGTGGCGTTGGTGCCGGTGGCCGGCCCGGTGCCGCCGCCGATCATGGTGGTTACCCCGCTCATCAGCGCCTCTTCTATCTGTTGTGGGCAGATGAAGTGGATATGGGTGTCGATCCCGCCAGCGGTAAGGATCATGCCTTCGCCGGCGATCACCTCGGTGCCCGCGCCGATGGCGATGGTCACGTCCGGCTGGATATCCGGGTTGCCGGCCTTGCCGATGGCGGCGATACGGCCGTCCTTGAGACCGACGTCGGCTTTGACGATGCCCCAGTGGTCGATGATCAGGGCGTTGGTGATCAGGGTGTCGACCACATCGGCGGCGCACAACTGGCCCTGGCCCATGCCGTCGCGTATCACCTTGCCGCCGCCGAATTTCACTTCTTCGCCGTAGGTGGTGAAGTCCTTCTCGACTTCGATCCACAGGTCGGTGTCGGCCAGGCGTACCTTGTCGCCGACGGTGGGGCCGAACATGTCGGCGTAGGCTTGGCGGGAAATCTTCATTGGAAGTCCTCGTAGGGTGCGCTGTGCGCACCGTTGCTATCTGTGTCGTTGCTGGTGCGCACGGCGCATCCTACGGGCTATAGATCGCCCATGACCCGGCCGGCGAAGCCGAACACCCGTCGGGCGCCGGCCAGATCGACCAGCTCCACGTCACGGCTCTGCCCCGGCTCGAAACGTACGGCAGTGCCGGCCGGGATATTCAGGCGCATACCGCGAGTGCTGGCACGGTCGAACAGCAGGGCGTCGTTGGTCTCGAAGAAGTGGTAGTGCGAACCGACCTGGATAGGCCGGTCGCCGCTGTTGGCTACGGACAGGGTCAGGGTGCGGCGACCGGCGTTGAGCTCGATCTCGCCGTCGTCAATCTGGTATTGGCCGGGAATCATGGGGTGCTCACTCCAGAATCAGTTGCATGAACGTCAGATCCAGCCAGCGGCCGAACTTGCGGCCGACCTGGGGCATCTGTCCGGTGGTGACGAAGCCGAGGCGCTGGTGCAGGCGGATCGAAGCGGCGTTCTCCGACTCGATGGCGGCGACCATGACGTGCAGGTTGGCGGCGCGGGCGCGCTCGATCAGCGCCTGCATCAGCGCCGGGCCGAGGCCCTGGCCGCGTTGGTCGGCACGTACGTAGACCGAGTGCTCGACGGTCTGACGAAAACCTTCGATGGTGCGCCAGGTGCCGTAGCTGGCGTAGCCGATTACCTCGCCGGCGCCGTCATGGGCGACCAGTACGGGAAAACCCGCTGCAGTGCGCTCGGCCAGCCAGGCGCGGCGGTTGGCGAGATCCACCAGGGTCTCGTTCCAGATTGCCGTTGTGTGCTGCACCGCGTCGTTGTAGATGGCGAGGATGCCGGGCAGGTCGGCGTCACCGGCGTCTTGAATCGAATAGGTCATGACTTAAGCAATCGGCTGATGCACGGTCACCAGCTTGGTGCCGTCAGGGAAGGTGGCTTCGATCTGGATCTCCGGGATCATCTCCGGCACACCTTCCATCACCTGATCGCGGGTCAGCAGGGTGGTGCCGAAGTGCATCAAATCGGCCACAGTCTGGCCGTCGCGTGCGCCTTCGAGCAGGGCGGCAGAGATATAGGCCATGGCTTCCGGGTAGTTCAGCTTTACTCCGCGCGCCAGGCGGCGCTCGGCCACCAGGCCGGCGGTGAAGATCAGCAGCTTGTCTTTCTCGCGTGGACTCAGATCCATCGTGTTACTCCATTGGGGCGTATGCCAGGCATCGCCGGAATGCGTCGTGGGGTAGGGCGGGTGTCGCTTTTACATCCGCCGTCATGTGCTCCAGATACGGGGTGGGCGTGCTTCACGCCCCAGCAACGCTGGGCGCAGCAGGCGCCAGAGCTCGATCAACCAGGCACGTGCCTTGAGTGCTTCACTGGCCAGGCAGCGCGCTACAAGCAGGCCTGAAATCTGGCTGAGGTCACCGCGTACGCCGTCGATCTTCAGCTCCCGGCAGCGTTCCAGTAAATCACTGTCTACATCGGCGCTGATCAGCAGGGTGGCGAACACCGGCTGGCCGTCGAGGCCGATAGGTGAGTCGAGCAGGCCATCGCCGCCGCTCACGCGCTGGCGCTCGTGCCAGAGCAGCTTGCCATCGCGGCGGACATCCAGTGCGGCCTGGAAGTGGCCGCTGGTAAAGCGCTCGTCGGCGGCGGGTCGGCCGAGGGCGACGATGTCCCAGTAGAACAGGCGGGCGTCGCCCTGCAGGTCGATCTGCGTGTGCAGTTCGGCCTGGGCACCGGCGTAGATGATGGTTTCCTGCGGCAGCCATTCCAGGGTGGCGCCGGCGTCGACGCGCAGGTGCAGATTCTGATGGGCGACGCCCGCGGCGCGATACCACTTGGCTGCGCCTGGGCTGGTGAGTTGCACCCAGGTGTTATCGCCAGCGTGAGCCGAGATATCCAGAACGTCGCCGCCGGCAATGCCGCCGGGCGGGTGAACGATGATGTGCTGGCAGACTTCCGGCCCCTCGGCATACAGGTGCTTCTGCACCCTAAGTGGGCCAAGGTGACGCCTTCGCACTGGAGTGGTGCGTTCGCCGTGGCGCGCGTAGGCCAGCTCCAGCTCGGCGGGCCAGCTTGGCGTGAATAGGACGGCAGGCAGATTCATGTCGAGGCAGCGGTTCCGCAGGATAGTTGACCGAGTGGGCAAGCAAGAGGCGTGCCCTGAACCAATTCGGTGCGTATTTGCGCCTGTGGCCAGTCGTGCTGCCTTATCTGGCTCTGCCTTCTCACACCTGGCCGGCTCTAGAGTGGGGCGTCGATTCGTGCGGAGCGCTTATGTTCACTTTTATCGCCTTCGCCGCCGGCCTGGTGCGCGGCTACAGTGGCTTCGGTTTCGCCATGCTGATGGCACTCGGGCTGATGCTGCGGCTGCCGCCTGCGGAAGCGGTGCCAGTAGCGCTGATTCTCGATGTGGCCTGCAGCGTGACACTGTGGTCGGCGGCGCTGCGTGCCGTGCATGGGCGCGTGCTGAGGCGGCTATTGGTCGGGATGCTGCTGGCGGTGCCGCTGGGTGCCGGGCTGTTGCTGTGGCTGCCGGCCCGCATCATGGCGCCGCTGGTGGCGGTGCTTTGTCTGTGCGGGGGCATGCTGGTGTTATGGCGACCGTCCGTTGCCACACCGGTGAGCCAGGGCATGGCCTGGTTGGCGGGCCTGGCATCAGGGCTGGCGACTACCATGGCTTCGGCTGGCGGCCCGCCCTTGATGATCTACCTGCTGCGCAGTGGCCTCGATGCGCGCCAGTTGCGCGCTACGGCGGTGCTGTTCTTCCTCGCCAGCAGTGGCGCTGCGCTGATCGGGTTGGGGCTTGCGGGTGTGCTGAGCGGCGCGCTGTGGCGGCTGGCGCTGGAACTGGCATTGCCGGCGCTGGCCGGCAACCTGCTTGGCCAGTGGCTGCATCCGCGCTGGCAGCCGTTACCGCTGCGGGTGCTGGTCGGTGGGCTGCTGGTGCTGCTGTCGCTGGGGAGTCTGTTGCGGGTGTTGTGCGTGTAGGGCAGGGGCATCACCAGACACGGGTGGTCTGGCGGGTTGCACCCGCCCTACGCTGAGCTACGACCTTCAATCGCGGTCGACGGCGAAAGGCGACCAGGCCTGGCGGCTCGGCATGATTTCCAGACGGTTGATGTTGATATGGTCGGGCAGGGTGGCGACGTAGAAGATCTGCTCGGCGATATCTTCGGCGGTCAGCGGAGTGGTGGTGCCGTATAGCGCGTCGGAGGCAGCCTGGTTGCCCTTGGTGCGTACCAGGGTGAACTCGGTTTCGGCCATGCCGGGGGCGATGTCGGTGACGCGCACGCCGGTGGATACCAGGTCGCAACGCAGGTTGAAGCTGAACTGTTTGACGAAGGCCTTGGTGGCGCCATACACGTGGCCGCCCGGGTAGGGCCATTCGCCGGCCACCGAGCCGATGTTGATGATGCTGGTGCCCTTGCCGATTTCCAGCAGCTTCGGCAGCACGGCGTGGGTGACGTTGACCAGACCGGTGACGTTGGTGTCGATCATGGTGTGCCAGTCTTGCAGGGCAACCTTCTGCGCGGCCTCCGGGGCCAGGGCCAGACCGGCGTTGTTGACCAGCACATCGATGCGGTCGAAGGGCGCTTGCAGGCCGTCGACCAGCGCCTTCACCGCGGCGGCGTCACGCACGTCGAGTGCAGCGATGTGCACCGGCACCTTGCCCTGCAGCTCGGCCTTCAGTTCTTCCAGGCGCTCCAGGCGTCGGCCGCTGAGTACCAGCGCCCAGCCGGCCTCGGCGAAACGTCGTGCCGTGGCGCGGCCGAAACCGGATGTCGCGCCTGTGATGAATGCCACCTTGCTCATGGATAACCTCGTTTTGCTATCAGGGTTCATGGCCTGCTCCTGTACCCTCTATCGGGCGCAGCTCGAGCAGTCCTTTTGCTGCGGTGCGCCAGTGTAAAACCTTGGCCTAAAGGCCGCGCTCCACAGCTGGTCGCGGATTCATGCGGACAGTTCGAGAAACTTGCGCACGCGTTCGGTTTCCGGGTTGGTGAAGAACTTCTCCGGGGCGGATTTCTCGATCAGCAGGCCCTTTTCCAGGAACACCACCTGATCCGACACCGCGCGGGCGAATTCCATTTCGTGGGTGACCACGATCATGGTGTAGCCCTCGCTGGAGAGGTTCTTCATCACCGTCAGCACTTCACCGACCCGCTCCGGGTCGAGTGCCGAGGTCGGCTCGTCGAACAGGATCACTTCCGGGCTCATGGCCAGCGCGCGGGCAATCGCCACGCGCTGCTTCTGCCCACCGGAGAGGGTGTAGGGAAAGGCCTCGGCCTTCTGTTCCATGCCGACTTTTTCCAGCAGCGTCTGGGCGATGGCGCGGGCCTCGTCCTTGCGCATCTTCTTCACCTGCATCGGTGCTTCCATGACGTTCTGCAGCACGTTCAGGTGCGGCCACAGGTTGAAACTCTGGAACACCATACCGGTTCTGGCGCGGATCGCTGCCAGGTCGCGGTTGTTCATGCGCTTGCCCTGGGCATCCACGCCGATGCGCTGGCCGGCGATATGAATGCTGCCGCGATCCGGCTCCTCGAGCCAGTTGATGCAGCGCAGCAGGGTGGACTTGCCCGAGCCGGACGAGCCCAGCACGCTGACTACCTCGCCCTTGTTCACGGTCAGCGAGATGTCGCGCAGTACCTCGACGCCGTCGAAGCTCTTGGAAAGATTGTCGATCTGTACCGCAGGTGCCTCAGGCATGTTCGAAACCTCGTTTGGCGCCGAACCGGCTCGCCCACTTGAGCGCCAGTTCCAGGCAGATGCTGATGATCCAGTACAGGGCGATGACCACGATGAACGCCTCGGTGGGGATGAAGTAGGTGGCCTGCACCGAGTTGGCCGCGGCGGTCAGTTCCTGCACGGTGATGATGGTGAGAAAGGCGGTGTCCTTGAGTGCGTAGATCAGCTGATTGCCGAGCAGCGGACGGGTGCGGATCACCAGTTGCGGCAGGATGATCCGCCAGTACAGGCGAGCGGGGCGAAAGCCATGGGCCTTGGCCGCCTCGACCTGGCCGAGCGGCAGCACCAGGCGTGCGCCGCGCAAGATCTCGGCGAAGTACGCCGCGTGATAGATGGCCAGCGAGACAAGGCCCGCGCTCCAGGCGCTGGGCTTGATGCCGAGCGCCGGCAGGCCGTAGTAGAGCAGGTAGGCCAGCACCAGGAAGGGCAGCATGCGCATCAGATTGATCGCCCCGCGCAGCAGCGTCGACAGCCAGTTGCGGCCCTCCAGCAGGTAGACGGTGAAGCAGCCGATGACGAAGGCTGCCAGCACCGACAGGACGAACAGGATCAGCGTGTTGAGTGCGCCGTTGAGGAAGGCGTCGCGCGCCTCCCAGATGATGCTCCATTCGGTCATGGTCGCGTCCTCACATGGCCAGTCGGTTGGCTTTCTTCTCGGCCACGGCCTGCACCTTGAGCAGCACGCCGATGATCAGCATGTACAGCAGGGCAGCGGCGAGAATCGGTGGCAGCGGCTCGTAGGTCACGGCGCTGATGCGGTTGGTCACGCGGGTCAGATCGACGATGCCGATTACCGCGATGGCCGGGCTGCTCTTGATCAGGAAAGACATCTCGTTGACCAGGCCGGGCAGGCTGCTGGTGATCATCTGCGGCAGCATGATGCGGCGGAAGAACACGCCATTGGTCATGCCGCAGGCCAGTGCCGCTTCCTTCTGCTCGCGGGAGAAACTGATGAACGCCGTGCGCCACACCTCGGCGTTGAAGGCCGCGGTGTTCAGGGTGAGGGCGAGAATCGCTGCCGTGTTGCGATCCATGGCCAGGCCGAAGGTCGGCGCCGAGAGAAAGATGAACAGCACCAGGGTGACCAGCGGCGTGGCGCGCGCCAGGCTCACGTAGAGCACCAGCGCCTGCTCCACGAAGGGAATGCGCGCCATGCGCAGCAAGGCGATGCCCAGGCCGATGACGACGCCCAGGGCAATGGCGATCGAGGAGATCCACAGAGTCGTCCAGGCGCCTTCGAGCAGCAATAACCAGGCTTGTCCGTTCATGTCGGGCTCCAAGGAAAGGGATGGGATGTTGCAAGCAAGGTCAGGGCCAGAGCTGGCCCTGATAGACGGCAGTGCGTTGGCGATGAGCATGTAGGGTGCGCCGTGCGCACCGAGGCGCTGGAACCATTTACGCCGGTGCGCGGCGCACCCTATGCGGCCATGTCAGAGACGTGGCCGCAGCCCGCTGTCACATGCCGGCCAGTTCGTGGAACTGCTCGACCTTGGTGATCGGCTCCTTGGGCATGGCCGGGAAGGCTTCGCCGAACCACTTGGTCTGCAGCTCGGCCAGGCGGCCGCTGTCGCGAACTTCAGTCATGAAGCCGGTGAGGAATTCCAGCAGCTCGGGGCTGTTCTTCGGTACTGGCCAGGCGGCGAAACCATCACCGGACACGGCAATGCCCTTGGCGAAGGTATCGCCACGGGTCTTGACCAGGTCGTTGACCGAAATCAGCGCGTTGATCACGTAGTCCAGGCGACCGTTGGCCAGGTCGGCGTAGGCCTCCGGGTAGGACGGGTATTCGGTGACCTTGCCGATCTTGCAACCCTCGGCCTCCATCATCTTCTTCAGCTCCGGCAGGCGTGCGAGCAGGGCGCTGCCGGCCTGCAGACCGACGGTCTTGCCGCACAGGCTGGCGATATCGCTGAGGCTGTCATCGCCTGCGCGCTTGACGTAGAAGTGCTGCGCCGAGGCGAAGGGTGGGGCGAAGTTGAACACGCGCAGGCGGTCGTCGGTGACCAGGGCGCCGGTGAAGGCCATGTCGTACTGGCCGGACGAAACCGAGGCGAGCAGGCCGGTCCAGGGCAGGATTTCCTGCTTCACATCGAAGCCCTGGGCCTTGGCATAGGTCTTCAGGTCTTCGAGCAGCTCCTTGTGGAACCCTTCCGGTTTGCCGTCGACGATGAAGTTGAACGGCGCGTAGTCATCCTCGGTGGCAACAGTCATCACGCCCTTGGACTTGATCTCGTCAAGGTCGGCGTGGGCGCTCAGCGAGGCGCCGACCAGGCAACTGGCCAGGGCCAGCTTGCGCAGCAGGCCGAAGGGTTTGGAATCGGTTTTCGATGGCTTCATGGGCGTGCTCCAGAGGTGTCGACAAGGGTTGTCCAGGCCGCTCGGCGGCGGTTTCGTTTTCACCTTAGAGACGCCTGACGAGCCGGCGATAGGGGCAGTTCCGCCCATTGTTCTGGCCAGCGACAGTGGCGCGCTACTTGCTACATCACAGGGTTTTTTGGCTGTTGGAGGGCGCCATGATCGATCACTTTTACCATCTTGATTTCGACCGTCAGCGCGGCCTTCAGGAGCAGCTTCGCGAGTCGCTGGTGTCGGCCATTCTCGGTGGCGGCTTCCCTGCCGACGAGCCACTGCCGTCGTGCCGCAAGCTGTCCCAGCAGTTGTCGGTCTCGCGCAATACCGTGGCGCTGGTGTACGAGAGCCTGCTCGACAACGGCTACCTGGTCAGCCGCCCGCGCAGTGGTTACTACCTGCACCCCGATTACTGCGGGCAGACCGATGCCGTACTGCGCATGACGCCGCTGCGAAAACCGGAACCGTCCGATGACAGCAGCGCCGCCACTGCCCCGGATTGGGCCGCGCGCTTTCGTATGCAGCCCAGTTTGAAGCACGGCGTGCTGCGCCCGAGCAACTGGAGCCGCTTCACCTACCCCTTCATCTACGGCCAGCCGATCAGCGAGCTGTTTCCACTGGAGCGCTGGCGCGAGGTGTCGCGCAAGAACCTCAGCGGTGAGCGCGACCAGCTGTGGCTGGGCGACCGTTTCGACCGTGACGACGAGCAACTGATCGAGCAGCTGCGCACCCGCGTGCTGCCCAAGCGCGGCATCTGGGCGCGGGCCGACGAGATTCTGGTAACCCTCGGTTCGCAGAACGCGCTGTACTTGCTGGCCAGCCTGCTGATGGCGCGCGGGGTGCGTGTTGGCATGGAGAACCCTGGCTTTCGCGATGCGGCTAGCATCTTCGACATTCACGGCGCCAAGGTGCACCTGCAGGATGTCGACGATCAGGGCCTTGTGGTGGACCGGCGGCTGGATGACTGCCAGTACCTCTACGTGACGCCGGGGCACCAGGTACCCACCGGCGTGGCGATGAGCACGGCGCGGCGCGAACAACTGCTGAGGCAGATTCGTGAGCACGACCAGGTGCTGATCGAGGACGACTACGACGCTGAATTCAACCTCGACAACCACCCGCTACCGGCGCTCAAGGCCAGCGACAGCAGCGGACGAGTGATTTACTTGAGCAGCCTGTCCAAGGCCTTCTCGCCGGGGCTACGCATCGGCTACATGGTCGCCGACGCCGAACTGATCGACGAACTGCGCGCCCTGCGCCGGCTGATGTATCGCCATCCACCACTGAACAACCAGCGCATGCTTGCCGACTTCCTCGCTCAGGGGCATTACGACGCGCACCTGCGGCGCTTTCGCGAGGAGCATTGTCGTCGTCGCGAGCTGCTCTACCAGGCGCTGCGCAGCGACCTGAGCAACTGCCAGCCGATGGGCAGCCCTGGTGCCAGCGCCTGCTGGCTGGCAGCGGCCGCAGGCGTCGATACCCAGCGCCTGGCCTGGGCGGCGGCGCAGCAGAGCGTGCTGATCGAGTCCGGGGCGCAGTTCTTCCTCGGTGATGGCGAGGCGCCGAAGAATTTCATGCGCCTGGGTTTCCATGCCATCGATGCAGAACGCATTCGGCCGGGTGTGCAGAAGCTGGGTGAGGTGTTGGCGGGGTTATGATCGCTTGTCTCCCCTCTCCCGCTTGCGGGAGAGGGGCGGGGGAGAGGGTTTGCCGGCGACTCCTATCTGCCGTACTTGCCCTCTCCCCAACCCTCTCCCATAAATGGGAGAGGGGGCTGTCTGCGGCCCGGACAGAGTCAGGCAAAACGCGGTGCGAACAGGGCGAACACCTCGTCGAAGATCGCCAGCGCCTCGTTTACCTGGGCGGCGCTGACGATGCACGGCGGCACCACATGGATGCGGTTCTCCACCACGAAGCTGAGCAGCCCGCGCGCGGTCAGCGCAGCCTTCATTTCCTGCATCACCGCTGCCGGCATCGGCGTCTTCTTCTGCACGTCGCTGACGAATTCCAGTGCCCAGAACAGGCCGACACCACGCGCCTCGCCGATCATCGGGTAGCGCTCGGCCAGTTTCTTCAGGCCCGGGCCGAGCACCTGGGCGCCGATGTTACGGGCATTCTCCACCATGCCTTCCTCGCTCATCGCATCCAGGGTGGCGACGATGGCGGCCATGGCCAGCGGGTGGCCGGAGTAGGTCAGCCCGCCGGGGAAGAAGTGGTTGTCGAAGTGCTCGCAGATCGGCTTGGAAATCATCACGCCGCCAGCCGGTACGTAGCCGGAGTTGACGCCCTTGGCGAAGACGATCAGGTCCGGCACCACGTCGAAGTGCTCCAGTGCCAGCCAGCTGCCGGTGCGGCCGAAGCCGGCCATCACCTCGTCGAGAATCAGCAGAATGCCGAACTCGTCAGCCAGCTTGCGCACGCCCTGCATATAGCCTTTCGGCGGTACCAGAATGCCGGCGGTGCCGGGAATGCTCTCAAGCAGTATCGCGGCGATGGCACCCGGACCCTCGCATTCGATGACCCGGCGCAGGTGCTGCAGGGCACGCGCGCATTCTTCCTCTTCGTTCGCCGCATTGAACTCGGTGCGGTACAGGTAGGGGTTGAAGAAGTGCACATGGCCACGGGCGTATTCGTTGGGCACACGGCGCGGGTCACCGGTGGCGACGATGGCCGCGCCAGTGCTGCCATGGTAGGAGCGGTAGGCGGAGAGGATCTTGTCGCGGCGGGTGTACAGGCGCGCCATGCGCATGGCGTTCTCGTTGGCATCGGCGCCGGCGTTGGTAAAGAACACCTTGGAGAAACCGGCCGGCGCGCGGGCGAGGATGCGCTTGGCCGCTTCGCCACGCATCAGGTTGGCGGTGGCCGGGGCGATGGTCACCAGGCTGCCGGCCTGTTCCTGGATGGCGGCGATCACCTTCGGGTGCTGGTGGCCGATGTTGGTGTTGACCAGTTGGCTGCTGAAGTCGAGGTAGCGTTTGCCGTCGTAGTCCCACAGGGTGCAGCCCTCGCCGCCGGCAATCACCAGCGGGTTGAGGGCGCCCTGGGTCGACCAGGAATGGAAGACGTGCTGGCGATCCAGATCGTGGACGTACTGGTTGCTGATCGGTGTGCTCATGATGACCTCGGGCTGGTCGTTGCGGATGGCTGCACCATAGGAACAAAGCGGCCGTGTGCCGTAGGGCCAGATGCCGGAAGTGGCTGGGTCAGCGCGTCTGGCTCGCCGACATCGAGCAACTGTCCCTAGGCGCTTGGTGTGCACAGGCTAGGCTGGAGGCATACGTTTTCAGGAGTGAAACCATGGCCCACGCATTCGAAATCAACACCGCCCCGCTGGCGTCCACAGAGGGTCTGAACAGCCCCGAGATCGCCCAGGCGCGTATCGACCTGGCCGCCTGCTTTCGCATGGCGGCACGGCTGGGCATGGGCGAAGGCATCTGCAATCACTTTTCCGTGGTGGTGCCGGGGCGGCCTGAGTTGTTTCTGGTTAACCCCTATGGTCTGGCCTTTGCCGAGGTCACAGCGTCATCGTTGTTGATCTGTGATTTCGAGGGGCGCGTGGTGCTTGGCGAGGGCCGCCCGGAGGCCACGGCGTTCTTTATCCACGCCCAGTTGCACCGCCTCAACCCGCGTGCCACGGCAGCCTTCCACACGCACATGCCCAATGCCACAGCGCTGTGCATGTTGGATGGCGAGCCCTTCGTCTGGGCCGGGCAGACGGCGTTGAAGTTCTACGAACGCCTGGCGGTTGATGAGGATTATCAGGGCCTTGCCCTGAACTATGCCGAGGGCGAGCGCATCGCCCGTGCGGCAGGTGATGCCGATGTGGTGATGCTGAAGAGCCATGGCCCCCTTGTGCTGGGGCCGAGCATTGCCGAGGCCTGGGATGACCTCTACTACCTGGAACGTGCCGCCGAGGTGCAGCTAAAGGCCATGGCCAGCGGTCGTCCGTTGAAAGCGGTGACGCCGGAGATTGCCAGTGCGGCGTGCCGGCAGATGCTGCAGGGCAACGCCGAAAGCGCGTGGCTGCATCTTGAGAGCGTGAAGCGCCAGTTGCTGCGTGAGGGTTCGGATTTCGCTGAGTAGGGCGGATCAGGGTGGATGACATTTTTTTCATCCACCATTGCATCGCAGAGTGGTGGACGGATGAAGCATCGTCCACCCTGCGAGGCTGGTCAGATCGCCACTAGCCCGCGTACGCCTTCGGCCTCCATGTTCTCGCCACGGCCCTGCTGGACGATCTCGCCACGGCTCATCACCAGGTACTGGTCGGCCAGTTCGGCAGCGAAGTCGTAGAACTGCTCCACTAGCAGGATGGCCATGTCGCCGCGAGCGGCGAGCTTCTTGATCACCACGCCGATCTCCTTGATCACCGAGGGTTGGATACCTTCGGTGGGCTCGTCGAGGATCAGCAGGCGCGGCTGGCTGGCCAGAGCGCGACCGATGGCCAGCTGTTGCTGCTGGCCACCGGACAGGTCGCCGCCACGGCGATGCTTCATCTCGCGCAGCACCGGGAACAGCTCGTAGATGAATTCCGGCACGGCCTTGGCATGGCTGCCGGTAAAACGTGACAGGCCCATCAGCAGGTTCTCTTCCACCGTCAGGCGGCCGAAGATTTCGCGTCCCTGGGGCACGTAGGCGATGCCGGCGTGCACGCGTTGGTGGGGTTTGAAGCCGGTGATGGCCTTACCTTCCCATTGCACGCTGCCGTCCTTGGCCGGAATCAGGCCCATCAGGCATTTGAGCAGGGTGGTCTTGCCCACGCCGTTGCGGCCGAGCAGGCAGGTGACTTCGCCGACCTTCACGTCGAACGACAGGCCACGGAGGATGTGGCTGCCGCCGTAATACTGGTGGAGTTGTTGGACTTGCAGCATATCGATGTCCTTAAGCATGCGGTGCGCGTGGCGCACCCTACGGGATAAACCGCGCCGGGTAGGGTGCGCCGTGCGCACCGACTGTCAGCGACCCAGATAAACCTCGATCACCCGCTCGTCGTTCTGTACCTGCTCCAGCGAGCCTTCGGCCAGCACGCTGCCCTGGTGCAGCACGGTGACGTGGTCGGCGATGGAGCCGACGAAGCCCATGTCGTGCTCCACCACCATCAGCGAGTGCTTGCGTGCCAACGACTTGAACAGCTCGGCGGTGAACTCGGTCTCGGCATCGGTCATGCCTGCCACCGGTTCGTCGAGCAGCAGCAGGTGAGGCTCCTGCATCAGCAGCATGCCGATCTCCAGGAACTGTTTCTGGCCATGGGAGAGCAGACCAGCTGGGCGGTTGCGCGAGGCTTCCAGGCGAATGGTGGTCAGCACTTCCTCGATACGATCCTTCTGCTCGCCGCTGAGTCTGGCGCGCAGGCTGGCCCATACCGACTTGTTGGTCTTCTGTGCCAGCTCCAGGTTTTCGAACACCGTCAGCGCTTCGAACACCGTCGGCTTCTGGAACTTGCGGCCGATGCCGGCCTGGGCGATCTGCACTTCGCTCATGGCGGTCAGGTCGTACTGCTCGCCGAAGTAGGCCACGCCGTTGTCCGGGCGGGTCTTGCCGGTGATCACGTCCATCATGGTGGTCTTGCCGGCGCCGTTGGGGCCGATGATGCAGCGCAGCTCACCGACGCCAATGTACAGCGTCAGGTTGGTCAGTGCCTTGAAGCCATCGAAGCTGACGTTGATATCTTCCAGCGTAAGGATGGTGCCATGGCGGACGTTGACGCCCTTGCCGACGTTCTTGCCGGTGTCCAACGCAAGGCCGGTGGGATCGAAAGCGGCTTCGAGCATGGTTTCAGGTACCGGAGTGGCTTTCATTGATCCTTCTCCTTGCGCAGCAGGCCAACCACGCCGCGTGGCAGGAACAGGGTGACGACGATGAATAGCGCGCCCAGGGCGAACAGCCAGTATTCCGGGAAGGCAACGGTGAACCAGCTCTTCATGCCATTCACCAGCCCGGCACCAAGCAGCGGGCCGATCAGCGTGCCGCGACCGCCCAGGGCGACCCACACGGCGGCTTCGATGGACTGCGTCGGTGCCATTTCGCTGGGGTTGATGATGCCCACCTGCGGCACGTACAGCGCGCCGGCCAGGCCGCACAGCACTGCGCTCAGCACCCAGATGAACAGCTTGTAACCGCGTGGGTCGTAACCGCAGAACATCAGGCGGTTCTCGGCGTCACGCAGGGCCGTGAGCACGCGGCCAAACTTGCTGCGTGCCAGGCGAAAGCCCAGGTACAGGCTGCCCACCAGCAACACCACGGTGGCGAAGAACAGCGCCGCGCGAGTGCTCTGCGCGGTGATGTCGAAGCCGAGGATGCGGGTGAAGCCGGTAAAGCCGTTGTTGCCGCCGAAGCCGGTTTCGTTGCGGAAGAACAGGAGCATGCCGGCGAAGGTCAGCGCCTGGGTCATGATCGAGAAGTACACGCCCTTGATCCGCGAGCGGAAGGCGAAGAAGCCGAACACCAGCGCCAGCAGGCCGGGCGCCAGCACCACCAGGCACATCGCCCAGAGGAAGCTGGAGGTGCCGTACCAGTACCAGGGCAATTCGCTCCAGGCGAGGAAGCTCATGAACGCTGGCAGGCCGTCACCCGCCGACTGGCGCATCAGGTACATGCCCATGGCGTAGCCGCCGAGGGCGAAGAATAGGCCGTGGCCCAGCGACAGCATGCCGGCGTAGCCCCAGACCAGATCCAGCGCCAGGGCGACGATGGCGTAGCAGAGGATCTTGCCCACCAGGGTCAGCGAATAGGCCGAGACGTGCAGGGCATGGTCGGCCGGCAACAGGTGCAGCAGCGGCATGGCCAGCAGCACGGCCAGCACCAGCAGGCCGATGGCCAGCGAAACCTGAGGGCCGAGCTTGGCGCTGGCGCGGGCCAGCAACGTTTGATTGAGTGGCATGGTCATCAGTCGATCACCCGTCCTTTGAGAGCGAAGAGGCCTTGCGGGCGTTTCTGGATGAACAGAATGATCAGCGCGAGGATGAGGATCTTGCCGAGTACGGCACCGATCTGCGGCTCGAGGAATTTGTTCACCACGCCCAGGCCGAAGGCGGCCAGCACGCTACCGGCCAGTTGCCCGACGCCGCCGAGTACCACCACCAGGAAGGAGTCGATGATGTAGCTCTGACCGAGGTCCGGGCCGACGTTGCCGATCTGGCTCAGGGCCACGCCGCCGAGGCCGGCGATGCCCGAGCCGAGACCGAAGGCCATCATGTCCACGCGCCCGGTGGGCACGCCGCAGCAGGCGGCCATATTGCGGTTCTGGGTTACCGCGCGCACGTTCAGGCCCAGGCGCGTCTTGTTCAGCAGCAGCCAGGTCAGGACCACGACGAACAAGGCGAAGCCGATGATGACGATGCGGTTGTACGGCAGCACCAGGTTCGGCAGCACCTGCATGCCGCCAGACAGCCAGGCCGGGTTGGCCACTTCGACGTTCTGCGCACCGAAGGTGACGCGTACCAGCTGGATCAGGATCAGGCTGATACCCCAGGTGGCCAGCAGGGTTTCCAGCGGGCGACCGTAGAGATGGCGGATCACCGTACGCTCCAGCGCCATGCCGATGCAGGCCGTGACAACAAAGGCGATCGGCAACGCGGCCAGTGGGTAGAGTGTGAGGTATTCGGGAGCCAGGCGTTGGAAGCTCAGCTGCACCACGTAGGTGGTGTAGGCGCCCAGCATCAGCATTTCGCCGTGGGCCATGTTGATCACCCCGAGCAGGCCGAAGGTGATGGCCAAGCCCAGCGCTGCGAGCAGCAGTATCGAGCCCAGCGACAGGCCGCTGAATGCCTGGCCTAGCAGTTCGCCGATCAGCAGTTTGTTCTTCACCTGGGCCAGGCTCTGCTCGGCAGCGGCGCGCACGGCGGTATCGCTTTCCTCGCCATCGAGCAGGCTTTGCAGGCGGGTGCGCGCCAGCGGGTCGCCGGTCCTGCCCAGACGCTCCACGGCAGCGAGGCGCACGGCAGGGTCGCTGGCCTCCAGCTGCAGGTTGGCCAGGGCCAGGGTGATGGCGTCACGCACGTTCTCGTCGGCTTCCATGCTTAGGCGGTTTTCCAGCAGCGGCAGCAGTGTCGGCGGCGTGTTGCGTTGCAGTTGCTTGGCCGCAGCGAGGCGCACGGCGGCATCGTCGTCGAGCAATTGATGGCTGGCCACGGTGAAGGTGACCAAGCCGCGCAGGCGGTTGTTCAGGCGCAGTTTGCGTGGCGTGCCATTGGCTTCGGCGTCGCCATCGGCGGCTTGCCAGGTGCCGTCCTGTTCGATGAAGGCACGTTTGTCGGCATCGCTGCCGACGCGGCCCTGCTGCAGGGCTTGCAGCAGTGGCATGCGTTCGGTGTTGGGCGCGGCGGCCCAGTCCTGCAGCAGTTTGGCCTGCTTGCTGGCGTTGGCCGCGACGAAATCGTCGGCCTCGCCAGCCTGCGCCGCCAGGGGCAGCAACAGCAGCAGGCCCAGGAAAATTCGGGTAAGGGCAGTGGGCATAAGGGTGTCCTTGGCGTAGCCCGGATGTAATCCGGGACAGCTCTCCCCGGATTGCATCCGGGCTACGTTTGTCCTCTCCCTGCGCGGTTGGCACAGGGAGAGGGCTTTTGCCTTAGTTCGACTTCACCGGGGTATCGGCTTTCTTGTCGTTGCCTTCGATGTACGGGCTCCACGGCTGGGCGCGGATCGGGCCTTCGGTTTCCCAGACCACGGAGAACTGACCGTCATCCTGAATCTCGCCGATCATCACCGGCTTGTGCAGGTGGTGGTTCTTCTCGTCCATCTTCAGGGTGAAGCCGCTCGGCGCCGCGAACTCCTGGCCGGCCATGGCTTCGCGCACCTTGTCGACGTCGGTGGTGCCGGCCTTCTCGACGGCCTGCGCCCACATGTGGATGCCCACGTAGGTGGCTTCCATCGGGTCGTTGGTCACCACGGTGTCGGCGTTGGGCAGCTTCTTGGCCTTGGCGTAGGCTTTCCAGTCGGCGACGAACTTCTCGTTGACCGGGTTCTCCACGGACTGGAAGTAGTTCCAGGCCGCCAGGTGGCCGACCAGCGGCTTGGTGTCGATGCCGCGCAGTTCTTCTTCACCCACGGAGAAGGCCACCACCGGCACTTCGGTGGCTTCCAGGCCCTGATTGGCCAGCTCCTTGTAGAACGGCACGTTGGAGTCGCCGTTCACAGTGGAAACCACGGCAGTCTTGCCGCCCGCGGAGAACTTCTTGATGTTGGCGACGATGGTTTGATAGTCGCTGTGACCGAAGGGGGTGTAGACCTCTTCGATGTCCTTGTCGGCGATGCCCTTGCTGTTGAGGAAGGCGCGCAGGATCTTGTTGGTGGTGCGCGGGTAGACGTAGTCGGTGCCGAGCAGGAAGAAGCGCTTGGCCGCGCCGCCGTCTTCGCTGAGCAGGTATTCCACCGCCGGGATGGCCTGCTGGTTTGGCGCTGCACCGGTGTAGAACACGTTCGGCGACATCTCTTCGCCTTCGTACTGCACCGGGTAGAACAGCAGGCCGTTGAGCTCCTCGTAGACCGGCAGTACCGATTTACGCGACACGCTGGTCCAGCAGCCGAAGGTCACCGCGACCTTGTCCTGGGTCAGCAATTGACGGCCACGCTCGGCGAACAGCGGCCAGTTGGAGGCCGGGTCGACTACCACCGCTTCGAGCTGCTTGCCGAGTACACCGCCTTTGGCGTTGATCTCGTCGATGGTCATCAGCGCCATGTCTTTCAGCGAGGTTTCGGAAATGGCCATGGTGCCGGACAGCGAGTGCAGGACGCCGACCTTGATGGTCTCGGCGGCCTGGATGGACCAAGACAGGCCCATGGCGGCGATGGAAGCGGAAAGGGTAAAGGCCTTGATCAGGCTGCGACGTTGCATGGTGCGATCTCCATTCACAATCGTGAGTAAGTGGACAGCGTTGTTATTGGTCATGCGTGAAGGTCATGGCCCGGTTGCTCCGGCATCTGCTCTACGCGCTGACGAGCGCCGTACAGCTTGTGCAAGGTGATCGAATGCACCTCTGCCTTGCTGACCTCTATATGGCCCTTGAGCAATTGCTGTGCCTCTTCTGAGCGACGAGTCAGGATCGCCGGCGCCGCTCAGCTCGATACGCTGCGTCTGGACGCGGTGCAGCCGCCCCGCAATGCGCGCCTGCGCGTGGATTTTGTGGTGTACGCGCGGCTTTTCGTGATTGCCGGTGATTGGCCGTGAACGGTTGCGCCGGGGGTGAGGCGGCAACGCCGATGCCCCGTCTTTCGCACCATCCAGGTGCGAATCAGCGCCTGCGGTGCAGGCAGGTGATCATTCGTGGGGCGCTAGCAGGGACGGCGCGCCGCTTCGAGTTCGAGCGCGTCGAACCGGGCGAGTATCCGCAGGCGACCCTGCCAGGCACGGCCTAAGTGCGCCTGGAGAAAATCTTCGCGTTGCAGGCGATGCAGGGCGCATCGCTGCTCGTTTGCGGATTGCCGGGGGAGTGTTAGACACGATTGCTGCGAACAGCCTGCCCTGGACGTTGGTGCAGGCGTTCGTCAGGTACCGGGGTTTCAGAGCACCAGGTAGTTCTTCACCCCGGTGAAGATGATCTGCGCCGCCAGGGCGCAAACGAACAGCCCCATCAAACGGCTGACGATCTGCAGGCCCTGGTCGCCGAGCAGGCGCTCGAACTGGTTGGACAGGTACAGCACCACGCCCACGGTGAGGCTGGCGAGGAAGATCGCTGCCACCGCTACCAGCTTGTCGTCCCAGTGCGGCTGGCTGGCCCCCATCAGCAGCAGGGCACCGATGGTGCCGGGGCCGACGGTCAGGGGGATGGTCAGCGGGACGATGGTCACGTCCTGCTGTACGTTATCGCTCTGCACCGCCGATTTGCCCTGGGCCATGCCCAGGGCGGAGATGAACAGCACGCTGCCTGCGCCGATACGGAAGGCGTCGATGGTGATGCCGAACAGGGTGAAGATGTGTTTGCCGAACAGGTACAGCAGCACGCTGGCGATCAGTGTGGCCAGCGCCACTTTCCAGGCCAGGCGCTTGCGCTCCTTGAGGGTGTAGCCGCGGCTGAGGCCGATGAAGCAGGAGAGGACGAAGAAGGGGCTGTAGAGCACCAGCATCTTCAGGTACAGGCTGAACAACTCGGACATGGGGCGCTCGTTTGAGAGTAGGGCGGGTGCAACCCGCCATCGACAGTCAGGCGGGTTTCACCCGCCCTACGACACTTCACGCTGGCGGCGCAGCTCGCGCTCGGCAATCCAGTGCTCGATCAGCTCGCGCAGTTGCGACAGCTCCACCGGCTTGGACATATGGCCGTCCATGCCGACAGCGCGCGCGCGTTCCTTGTGTTCGCTGAGGATATGCGCGGTCAGTGCTACCACCGGTGTACGCGGGCGTTTCTCGCTCTTTTCCCAGGCGCGCAGCTGTTCGGTGGCGGAGAAACCGTCGAGCACCGGCATTTCACAGTCCATCAGCACCAGGTCGTAGGGCTGCGCCTTCATCGCGCTGAGGGCTTCTTCGCCGTTGCTGGCGGTGTCCGGCTTGAGGTTGAGCTTGCCGAGCATGCCGCGAATTACCTTGGTCGAGATGCTGTTGTCTTCGGCCACCAGAATACGGAAATCGGCCGGCACGTTCAGCGGCGTACTCACCGGAGTTGGCGCTGCTTGGGCGGGGGTGTCGTTGGGGCGCTGGGCCAGTTCATCGGCCAGGGTGGTCTTGAGCGTGTAGCCGGCCACTGGCTTGGCCAGGATGCGCTTGATCCCGGCGTTGCGTGCAATCACCTTGCTCGGCGCGTTGCTGATGCCGGTGAGCATGATGATCAGGATGTCGTGATTGAGGCTCGGATCTTCCTTGATCTTGGCGGCCAGCTGCATGCCGGTCATGCCGGGCATATCCTGATCGAGCAGCACCGCGTCGAAATATTCGCGCATGTGCGCTTTGGTGCGCAGTAGCGCCAGAGCTTCCTTGCCGGAAGGGACGGCACTGACCTGCATGCCCCAGGCGTTGCATTGCTGCATCAGTACCTTGCGGCAGGTGTCGTTGTCGTCCACCACCAGCAGGCGCGCGCCCTGCAGCGGGCTGTCGAGGTCGGCTTCCGGTTGTTCCAGACGGGCGGCGTCCAGCGGCAGGGTCAGCCACAGGGTTGTGCCCTGGTTGCCGCTGCCCTGGATGCCGAACTCGCCGCCCATCAAACGCACCAACTGGCGCGCGATGATCAGGCCGAGGCGCCCGCCCAGTCGGGTGGCAGAGAGGAAGTCGCGGCTCTGCAGTTCGGCGTTGAGCAGGGCGTCGCGTTCCTCTGGCAGCAGCGGACGACCACTGTCCTGTACGGCGACGCGCAGACGATGTTGGCCGTCGCTGCTGTCGAGGGCGGCAACCAGCAGAATCTCGCCCTCGTCGGTCTGTTTGAAGGCGTTGTCCAGCAGGCTCAGCAGGGCTTGGCGCAAGCGCGTTGGGTCACCGCTGATCACCCGTGGCACCTGCGGCTGGATGAAGCTGATCAGCTCCACGCGCTGTTGTTCGGCCTTGGCGCGGAAGATGTCGAGGCAGTCTTCGATCAGTGCGCCGAGGTCGAACTGCACATCGTCCAGTTCGATCTGTCCGGACTCGAGTTTGGAAATGTCGAGGATTTCGTTGATCAGGGTAAGCAGTTCGTTGCCCGAGCTGTGGATGGTCTGCACGTAGTCACGCTGCTTGGCCGACAGCGGCGTGCCCAGCAGCAACTCGGTCATACCCAGTACGCCATTCATCGGCGTGCGGATCTCGTGGCTGATCTTGGCCAGGAACTCAGCCTTGGCTTTCAGCTCGGCACTGCTTGCAGCCAGAGCTGTGCTTTCCTGCAGAGTGTCGCGCTGGATCTGCCGCTGCCGCTCGGTCAGCGACACGCTGAGGATCAGACCGGCCAGGGTGGCAACGCTGAATACGCCCAGCACCAGCCAGCCCGGATTGAGCTGATCGAAGCCGAGCAGCACCGGCACGAAGAAACCGAAGCCCATGTTGAACACCAGCATGCCTAAGGCGATCAGGCGTGCCGGCTGGTAACCGGCGCGCCAGTGCAGGCCGCTCACCAGCAGCAGGTTGATTGCGCTCAGGGCCACCAGCAGGTAGACCAGCGAGCTGTACCAGAACAGACCAGTGACGACGATGCACAGCGCATAGCCCAGGAGCAGTAGGGCATTACCCCGCAGCAGGCGGTTCAGGGGGCTGTGCTGCACTGGCGTGCCGTGCATGAAGCTCAGGCCAAAGGCCAGGGCGCTGAAGGCGGCGAACAGGGCAGAGAGGTCGGCGATCAAGGACTGGTTGTAGCCCAGGCTGGGCAGCCATTGGGCGAAAATGCCGAGGTTGGCCGACGAGCACACGGCCAGGCCGATGTTCACCCCGGCCAGCCACAGGCCACTGGCGCTGCGGCTGTAGATGAAGCGAATGAGGTTGTACAGGGTCAGCAGCAGCAGGGCGCCGAACAGCATGCCATAGAGGTAGGCGGGCTTTTCCAGGCTGACCAGCTCGGCCTGATCCATGACCTTGAACCAGGTCATCAGCGGGTGGTTGGAGGTCAGGCGGACATAGGCGACGCGGGCCTGGCCGTCATTCGGCAACGGCATCAGGTAGAAGCGCGACGGCAGCGGTCGCGAATCCAGCGGCATGGCCTCGCCGGTGTGCAGGTTCTGCTCCAGCACACCGTCTCTCAGCAGGTAGTAATCGAGGTACTGCACCCGTGGTGAAAAGATCCACAGCCAGGCGGGTTGCTGCTGCGGTGCGAGCTCGGCACGCAGCCAGACAGCATGATCACTGGGCGGGAAAGTAAAGGACTGTTTGCTGAGGGGTTTGAACTGCTGGCGCTGGGCGCGGACTTCTTCGAGGCCCAGGCGGGCGCTGGCGTCGACCAGATAGGACCAGCTGTGCGTGCCGGTAGGGGCTGTGTTCGCCGTGGCTGTCAGGGCAAGGCCAAGCAGCAGCAAGCTGGCGAGTAGTCCGATGGCAATCCTGAGCCGGCGCACGGGCAAAATCCTTCTAAATGAGTGGCCGGATTATAGCCAAGCATTTGCTCGAGCGAATACGGCACAAACAGCGATTTTGCCTTGTTTGTGCCGCATTTTCGCTCAAACGATCAGCTCTCGCCGCGCTCGCGGGCGATGGCCCGATAGCCGATATCGTTACGATGGAACATGCCATTCCAACGAATCTTCTCGGCCAGGCGGTAGGCTTGCTGCTGGGCATCGGCGACGCTGGCGCCGATGGCAGTGGCGCATAGAACGCGGCCTCCGGCGGTGACGATCTGGCCGTCCTTCAGTGCGGTACCGGCGTGGAACACCTTGCCGTCGAGCTTGGCGGCTTCATCCAGGCCTTCGATCACGTCGCCCTTGGCGTAGTCGCCCGGGTAGCCACCGGCAGCCAGTACCACGCCCACGGTCGGACGTGGGTCCCAGGTGGCTTCGACCTTGTCCAGGGCCTTGGCCAGTGCGGCCTCGACCAGCAGCACCAGGGAGCTCTCCAGGCGGCACATGATCGGCTGGGTTTCCGGGTCGCCAAAGCGGCAGTTGAACTCGATGACCTTGGGCTTGCCGGCCTTGTCGATCATCAGACCGGCATAGAGGAAACCGGTGTAGACGTTGCCTTCGCTGGCCATGCCGCGCACGGTCGGGTAGATCACCTCGTCCATCACGCGCTTGTGCACCTCGGCGGTGACCACCGACGCAGGCGAGTACGCGCCCATGCCGCCGGTGTTCGGGCCACTGTCGCCATCGCCGACGCGCTTGTGGTCCTGGCTGGTGGCCATCGGCAGTACGTTCTCGCCGTCGACCATGACGATGAAGCTGGCTTCTTCGCCGTCGAGGAACTCCTCGATCACCACACGCGAGCCGGCTTCACCGAAGGCGTTACCGGCGAGCATGTCGCGCACGGCGTCTTCGGCTTCCTGCAGGGTCATGGCGACGATCACGCCCTTGCCTGCGGCCAGGCCATCGGCCTTGATCACGATCGGTGCGCCTTTCTCACGCAGGTAAGCCAGCGCCGGCTCGATCTCGGTGAAGTTCTGGTAGTCGGCGGTGGGGATCTGCTGGCGAGCGAGGAAATCCTTGGTGAAGGCCTTGGAGCCTTCCAGCTGAGCGGCGGCGGCGGTGGGGCCGAAAATGTCCAGGCCACGCGAGCGGAACAGGTCGACCACGCCCTTCACCAGCGGCGCTTCCGGGCCGACGATGGTCAGCTGCACGTTCTTCTCGGCGAAGTCGGCCAGCTGTTCGATGGCCAGTACGTCGATGGCGACGTTCTCGCATTTGGCTTCCACCGCGGTGCCGGCGTTGCCTGGGGCGACGAAGACCTTCTCGACGCGTTTGTCCTGCGCCACTTTCCAGGCCAGGGCGTGTTCACGACCGCCGCTGCCGATGATCAATACGTTCATAAGTCTCTCCCAATGGAGGCGGGCCGGTGGCCCGTTTGGTGGATAGGAAAAGCGCTATCCACACTACAAATTCCGAGGTCGCGATGAAGCCGGTAGATGCTAGGCGCCCCAGGTTTCGACAAGCGGAGTTGCCTATTGGCAATGAGCATTGGCGAAACCAGGGGCAACAACGCAGATGCCGGTTTCAGTGCGGCCGATTTTAGTGCCTGAAGTGGCGCATGCCGGTGAACACCATGGCAATGCCCGCTTCATCGGCAGCCGCGATCACTTCGTTGTCGCGCATCGAACCGCCCGGCTGGATCACCGCGGTGATGCCGGCCTTGGCAGCGTTGTCGATGCCGTCGCGGAAGGGGAAGAAGGCGTCCGAGGCCATCACCGCGCCCGGTACCGGCAGGCCAGCGTGCTCGGCCTTGATGCCAGCGATGCGGGCGGAGTTGACACGGCTCATCTGGCCGGCGCCGACGCCGACGGTCTGACGGTTCTTGGCGTAGACGATGGCGTTGGATTTGACGAACTTGGCCACTTTCCAGGCGAAGATCAGGTCGTGGATTTCCTGCTCGCTCGGCGCGCGCTGGGTGACGATCTTCAGGTCATCGGCGGTGATCATGCCGATATCGCGGCTCTGTACCAGCAGACCGCCATTGACGCGCTTGAAGTCCCAACCGCTGGCGCGCTCGGCCGGCCATTCGCCGCACTCGAGCAGGCGTACGTTGGCCTTGGCGGCCACTACTTCGCGGGCCGCAGCGCTGATGGTCGGGGCGATGATCACTTCGACGAACTGACGCTCGACGATGGCCTTGGCGGTTTCACCGTCCAGTTCGCGGTTGAAGGCGATGATGCCGCCGAACGCCGATTCGGTGTCGGTGGCGTAGGCCAGGTCGTAGGCCTTGCGGATGCCGCCTTCGTCTTCCGGTACCACGGCCACGCCGCATGGGTTGGCGTGCTTGACGATGACGCAGGCCGGCTTGACGAAGCTCTTCACGCATTCCAGCGCGGCGTCGGTATCGGCGACGTTGTTGAACGACAGTTCCTTGCCTTGCAGTTGCACGGCGGTGGAAACGCTGGCTTCGCCCTTCTTCGCCTCGACATAGAACGCCGCGCTCTGGTGCGGGTTCTCGCCGTAGCGCATTTCCTGCGCCTTGACGAACTGGCTGTTGAAGGTGCGCGGGAAGGCGCCACGGCCTTCGGTGGACAGGGTGCCAGCCGCCTGGTCGATGGTACCCAGGTAGTTGGCGATCATGCCGTCATAGGCCGCGGTGTGTTCGAAGGCCTTCAGGGCCAGGTCGAAACGCTGGGCGTAGCTCAGACCGCCGGCCTTGAGGGAGGCGACGATGCCGGCGTAGTCGCCGGTGTTGACCACGATGGCCACGTCTTTGTGGTTCTTCGCCGCCGAACGGACCATGGTCGGGCCGCCGATGTCGATGTTCTCGATGGCGTCGGCCAGGTCGCAATCAGGCTTGGCCACGGTGGTTTCGAAGGGATAGAGGTTTACCGCCACCAGGTCGATCGGCTTGATGCCGTGCTCGTCCATCACTGCGCCGTCCAGGGCGCGACGACCGAGGATGCCGCCGTGAATCTTCGGGTGCAGGGTCTTCACGCGGCCGTCCATCATCTCCGGGAAACCGGTGTAGTCAGCCACTTCCACTGCGGCTACGCCGTTGTCCTTGAGCAGCTTGTAGGTACCACCGGTGGAGAGAATCTCGACACCGAGGGCGGCCAGTTCGCGAGCGAATTCGAGGACGCCAGTCTTGTCGGAAACGCTGATCAGCGCGCGGCGCACGGGCAGAAGGGTGGTCTGGTCGGTCATTTCACTATCCATCAGAGCGGGGATATCAGCAAAAAAGGCGGCTCATGCGGGCCGCCCTTTTCGGGAGTTCGGGGTTACAGCAGATCGTACTGCTTGAGCTTCTTGCGCAGCGTGCCACGGTTCAGGCCGAGCAGCTCGGAAGCCTTGGTCTGGTTACCTTTCACGTGATTCATGACGGTTTCCAGCAGCGGCGCTTCGACTTCGGTGAGCACCAGGTTGTACACGTCGGTGACGTCCGCGCCCTCGAGGTGGGCGAAGTAATTGTGCAGCGCCTTCTCCACGGCGCCGCGCAGGGTCTGACCCTCTTCGCTCGGCGTGTTCAGGTGCTGTTTAAGGCTGGTGTTGTCACTCACGGGTGCAATTCCACTCACTAGGGTCTCTGTCATCAACGTCATGCGGCCACCTCGTTTCCATCGTTATGCCGTTCGCTGAAGAACTCGCGAACGTTGGCGCACTGTGCGTCCGTACTGTCCAGACGGTTGAACTGGGCGCGAAACTCCCTGGCGCCCTGCAGGGTTGCGAGATACCAGCCGACATGCTTGCGGGCGATGCGTACGCCCATCAATTCGCCGTAGAAGGCGTGCAGTGCGGCCAGGTGTTCCAGCAGGATGCGTTCCACTTCGAGCAGGCTCGGTGCCGGCAGGGTTTCGCTGGTACGCAGGTAGTGCTCGATTTCACGGAATATCCATGGCCGCCCCTGGGCGGCACGGCCAATCAGCAGGGCGTCGGCGCCGGTGGCGTCGAGCACGGCCTTGGCTTTTTGTGGGGAGTCGATGTCGCCGTTGGCGAACACCGGAATCGATATCGCCTGCTTGATGGCGGCGATGGTGTCGTACTCGGCTTCGCCGGTATACAGATCGGCGCGGGTACGACCGTGGACGGAAAGCGCAGCAATGCCGGCATCTTCGGCGATCTTCGCTACAGTGATGCCGTTCTTGTTCTGCCGATCCCAGCCAGTGCGAATCTTCAGGGTCACTGGCACGTCCACCGCGCCGACTACCGCATCGAGGATTTCACGTACCAGGGGCTCGTCACGCAGCAGCGCGGAGCCGGCGGCCTTGTTGCAGACCTTCTTGGCCGGGCAACCCATGTTGATATCGATGATCTGCGCGCCCAACTCGACGTTCTTGCGCGCCGCGTCGGCCATCATCTGCGGGTCGCCGCCGGCGATCTGTACCGAACGCGGCTCGGGGTCACCGGCGTGCATCAAACGCAGGCTGGACTTGCGGCTATTCCACAGGCGCACATCGCTGGTGACCATCTCCGACACCACCAGGCCAGCGCCGAGACGGCGGCACAGCTGGCGGAACGGACGATCGGTGACGCCGGCCATGGGAGCCAGGATCAACCGATTGGGCAATGTGTAGGGGCCAATACGTGGGGCCGACATGGGGCGTCCCTGCTTGTTGGTGCGCAGTTGAGACAAAGGGCGATCGACACCTGACCTCCACTGTGTCCTGAGATTCTGTTCAAAGCCTGCTGCGCGTCGGCCAGGCGGCGTTGAAGTCAGACTCAGAATGCTCATTTACAGACAGTAAACTGCGCTTCTTCGCCCGACTTCGCCTTGCCTGGCTCTAGCTCGCGAGACTTTGAACAGATTCTCGGGGAAACGATGGTGGTTCGGTGCTCGCGAAAGGGTGGGCATGATACCCGCTCTGGATGACCGGATAAAGGTCGTTTTGAACAAATTCTGAACAGCTATGGGCTTATCGCCAGTAGTTAGATAAAGGGCCTGCGACCACGGGTCGCGGCCCCTTCAGGCTACTCGGGGGAATGGAAGCTGAGGCTGTAGTTAACCGCGCGCGTGCCCGGGTCGAGGATGTCCAGGGAGATGTGAATGGGCGTCTGCGGCGGCATTTCGCTCTGTCCGGCCAGCTCGCCAGCAAGGTACTCGCTGGGCTTGAAGCGACGACTGGCGACCAGTTGGCCGCCCAGGTCGGCGAAGCGCATCTCCAGCAGCGGGAAGGGCTGGGCGAAGGAGGCGCGGTTATAGAGGATGGCGTCGACGATCAGCGCGCCGGAGAACTCCGGGTGGCTGCGCACTACCAGGTTGCTGCTGCGAATCTGGCTGATGTCGACTTTCGACGGCAGGCTGCAACCGATGTTCGGGCACAGCTGTTCGAACCAGGGGCGATAGCGGTCCTGGCGCGCCAGTTCGTCGAAGTTGTAGGCCGCGTACTGCGCCAGCAGGCCGCCCACCGCCAGCAGATTGAGCAGGCCCCAGCCGAACAGGCGACCCCAGGATGTGCCCTGTGGCTGGCGCCAGTCGAGTTGCAAGGGCTCGTCGTCCAGATCGAACAGGCGCTCCTCGCGCAGGCCCGGCTCGTTACGCGCTACCTTGGGCTCTTCACGTTCCGTGCGCAGGTCATCGTCCTGTCGCTCGGGCTCGTCCTGCTCGTCATCGAGATCACCCAGGCGCGGCTCGTCGGCTTCGTCGAGGTCGTCGGCGATGGGCTGCTGCTTGCGCTGTGTGACGGGGGTGAATTCAACGGCGGCTTTGGGCTCCGGTGCGACTGCGGCCTCTGGCTGTTCCTCGGTTGGTTGCAGTTCGAAGCTGTCGCGCTCGCGCTTGACTGGTTCGTCGCGCAGCAGGGCTTCGGCCCAGGCTTCGTCGTGCGCAACTTCGTGTTCATCTGTCGCGCGGCTGCCGAAGTTCTCGGCATAGCGCGGCGCCTGTTCCAGCGCGAGGAACTGCTGCGACAGCTGTTGTTCCTGCTCTTCCAGCTTGGCCAGTTCCTCATCGAGGTCGAGGCTGTCCAGGTCGAGGTCGTCATGAATCCACAGGGTGTCGTCGGCGGGCTTGGCCGCTGGCGGCTTGGGGCGGGTTTCGGGTTGAGCTTTGACCGGAGCGCTTGCCGTTTTGGCTGCCACTGGCGCAGGTGCGGCCGCACGGGGGCCGAACAGTTGCTCGGCAGCGTTGAACACGTGCAGGCAGGCGCCGCAGCGTACGGCACCATGGGCGGCAGCCAGCTGCGCCTGACTGACGCGGAAGCTGGTACGGCAATTGGGGCACTGGGTGACGTGGCTTTCGCTCATGCGCGGGTCCGGAAAATCCAAGCAGCTAGTCTAACGCAACGATTGCGCGCGGTTCAGCGCTTGACGCCGCTGATGCGCACCCAGCCGTCTTTGACGGCCGTTGGGTCGAGGTCGAACGCACCTGCGTAGGCGGCGCGGACTTCCTCGGCCTGTTCGGCGAGGATACCCGACAGCGCCAGGCGTCCACCGCCTTTGACCAGCGCGGTGATCTGAGGTGCCAGGGAAACCAGCGGGCCAGCGAGGATGTTGGCGACGACCACGTCGGCGGGTTGTTGCGGCATGTCGTCGGGCAGATAGACCGGGAAGCGGGCAGGGTCGATACCGTTGCGCGAGGCATTGTCGCGCGAAGCTTCCAGGGCCTGCGGGTCGATATCGGTGCCCACTGCCTGCGGTGCGCCGAGCAGCAGGGCAGCGATGGCGAGGATGCCTGAGCCGCAACCGAAGTCGATCACGCTGCAGTTATCGAGTGTCTGGCCGTCGAGCCATTCCAGGCACAGTGCGGTGGTCGGGTGAGTGCCGGTGCCGAAGGCCAGGCCCGGATCGAGCAGCAGGTTCACCGCATCCGGTTCCGGGGCAGCGTGCCAGCTCGGTACGATCCACAGGCGCTGGCCAAAGCGCATCGGCTGGAAACCATCCATCCAGCTGCGTTCCCAGTCTTGATCTTCGATGTGCTCGATCTGGTGCTCGGGAAGGCTTCCGCCGCAGAGCAGGGTCAGGTGGGCGATCAGCGCCGCTTCGTCGGTATCGGCCTCGAACAACGCCAGCAGGTGGGTGTTCGACCACAGCGGCGTGGTGCCCAGATCCGGCTCGAAGATCGGCTGATCTTCGGCATCCATGAAGGTTACCGACACGGCGCCGACTTCCAGCAGGGCGTCCTCGTAGGTTTCTGCCTGCTCAGGTGTGATGGCGAGACGGACTTGTAACCAGGGCATGAGAAACCTCGAAAGCATGTGGAACGGTTTGGCCGCGCAGCTTACTTGAACGGATGGCCGGCCGGCCAGTTCGGCTATCGGCCAGAAACGACAAGGGCCGCCCGAGGGCAGCCCTTGTGTAGCACTTCAGTCATGACCTCGCGAGCTAGAGCGAGACAAGGCAAAAACGGTCGAGGGAGCGGAGCTTACATTTGTAAGTGAGCATTACTCGTTCCACTCGCCCTTCGGGCCGCGCTAAAGAGCGTTAGCTGCAAGCAGCTTGCCGAGATCGTTTTTAACGCCGTATCGCGCGACGCGCAGCAGGTCATTGGGCTCAGTGCTTGTCCATACCCAGTTTCTTTTCCAGGTAATGGATGTTCACGCCACCTTTGACGAAACCCTTGTCGCGGGTCAGGTCGCGGTGCAGCGGCACGTTGGTCTTGATGCCGTCGACCACGATCTCGTCCAGGGCATTGCGCATGCGCGCCATGGCTTCGTCGCGGTCCTTACCGAAGGTGATCAGCTTGCCGATCAGCGAGTCGTAGTGCGGCGGGACGCTGTAGCCGCTGTACAGGTGCGAGTCGACGCGAACGCCATTACCGCCCGGAGCATGGAAATGCTTGACCTTGCCGGGGCTGGGCATGAAGTTGTCCGGGTCTTCGGCGTTGATCCGGCACTCGACCGAGTGACCGAGGATCTTCACGTCTTCCTGCTTGATCGACAGCGGGTTGCCAGCGGCGATGCTGAGCATCTCCTTGACGATGTCGATGCCAGTGACCATCTCGGTGACCGGATGCTCCACCTGAACGCGGGTGTTCATCTCGATGAAATAGAAACGACCGTCTTCATAGAGGAACTCGAAGGTGCCGGCGCCACGGTAGCCAATCTCGACACAGGCATCGACGCAGCGCTTGAGCACTTCGGCGCGGGCCTTCTCGTCGATCAGCGGGGCCGGAGCCTCCTCGATCACCTTCTGGTGGCGACGCTGCAGCGAGCAGTCGCGGTCATACAGGTGAATGGCGTTGCCCTGGCCGTCGGACAGCACCTGGACTTCCACGTGACGCGGGTTGCCGAGGAATTTTTCCAGATAGACCATCGGGTTACCGAACGCAGCACCGGCTTCGGTGCGGGTCAGCTTGGCCGACTTGATCAGGTCTTCTTCCTTGTGCACCACGCGCATGCCGCGACCACCGCCGCCACCTGCGGCCTTGATGATCACCGGGTAGCCCACTTCACGGGCGATGCGCAGGGCTTCTTCCTCGTCTTCCGGCAGCGGGCCGTCGGAGCCGGGAACCACCGGTACGCCGGACTTGATCATGGCGTCCTTGGCCGACACCTTGTCGCCCATCAGGCGGATCACGCTGGCGGTCGGGCCGATGAAGGCGAAACCGGAGTTTTCCACCTGCTCGGCGAAGTCGGCATTCTCGGCGAGGAAGCCGTAGCCCGGGTGGATGCCGGTGGCGCCGGTCAACTCAGCGGCACTGATGATCGCCGGGATGTTCAGGTAGGACTGCGCACCAGGTGCCGGACCAATGCAGACGGACTCGTCGGCCAGGCCCAGGTGCATCAGTTCGCGGTCGGCGGTGGAGTGCACGGCCACCGTCTTGATACCCAGCTCCTTGCAGGCACGCAGGATACGCAGGGCGATTTCGCCACGGTTGGCGATAAGGACTTTTTCCAGCTTCTGCATTGCAGGCTCCCCGTGCATCAAACGATGGTGAACAGGGGTTGGTCGTACTCAACCGGCTGGCCGTTTTCCACCAGGATGGATTCGATCACACCGCTGGCTTCGGCTTCGATGTGGTTCATCATCTTCATCGCTTCGACGATGCACAGGATGTCGCCTTTCTTCACGGTCTGACCGACTTCGACGAAGTTGGCAGAGGTCGGCGAAGCGGCGCGGTAGAAGGTGCCGACCATCGGCGAGCGAGCCACGGTGCCGTTCAGCTTCGGTGCGGCAGCCGGAGCGGCTTCAGCGCCCGGAGCGGCGGCTGCGGCTACAGGCGCGGCGGCTGGAGCGGGTGCCGGGGCGTAGATCGGCTGGGCGGCATAGGCCGGCTGCTTACTGTGACGGCTGATGCGTACGGACTCTTCGCCCTCTTTGATCTCCAGCTCGTCGATACCGGACTCTTCCAGCAGCTCGATCAGTTTCTTGACTTTACGGATATCCATGAAGGGTCAACTCCCAGAGGTGAGGTAGGACTTGTCTACCAGGCTACGCGTCAGGCGCGCCCGGTCAGTTGTTCGAGTGCTGCTTCCAGGGCCAGCCGGTAACCGCTGGCGCCAAGCCCGCAGATCACCCCTACGGCAACGTCGGAAAAGTAGGAGTGATGGCGGAAAGGTTCACGCTTGTGCACGTTGGACAGGTGCACTTCGATGAATGGGATGCTCACCGCCAGCAACGCGTCACGTAATGCGACGCTGGTATGAGTAAAAGCGGCAGGATTGATCAGGATAAAGTCGACACCTTCACCCTTTGCGGCGTGAATGCGCTCGATCAGCTCGTACTCGGCATTGCTCTGCAGGTACAGCAGATGGTGACCGGTCTCGCGGGCGCGCTGCTCCAGATCCTGATTGATCTCGGCAAGGGTGGTGGCGCCATATTTGTCGGGCTCGCGGGTGCCGAGCAGGTTCAAGTTGGGGCCGTGCAGCACCAGTAGGGTGGCCATGGTCGCGTTCCTTGTTGTTCGGGCTGCGCAGGACTATGCCGCAGCTGCGCGATGTCAGCAATAGTCGACACGATGCCTGCTGTTTGCGGCAGAAATATGACTATAGCGTTGGTTTCGGTCGTTGCCAGGCGCTAGCGATGATCGTCTTGGCGGCGTTCAGCTACCTGGGGATGGTCTGAAATAGTCGTCATTCCCGCGAAGGCGGGAATCCAGACCCCGCAGTACCTGGACTCCCGCCTTCGCGGGAGTGACGGTTTGGGGCTTTTTCAGCGTTTTCCTAGGCGGCTACTTGCCTGATCCAGACGGCCCGCGAAGGTGGCGGCATTGATCTCACCTACGACACGCAGATCGAGTAATTCGTCACTATTGCCGGCGAACAGCTGGATGGCTGGCGGTCCAAACAGCTTGTAACGGTCCAGCAGGGCGCGCTGGGCGGCGTTGCTTTCGGTGATATCGAAGCGGATCAGGCGCCAGCCGGCCAGCTTGCTGCCGACCTCGGCGTTGCCGAACACCTCGCGCTCGATCACCTTGCAGCTGATGCACCAGTCTGCGTACCAGTCCAGCAGCAGCGGTTGACCGGCGGCTTTGGCCTCGGCCAGTGCGGCGTCCAGTTCGGCGGGGCTGCTCAGGGTTTGCCAGGCACCGCTCTTGGCGCTGCTCTGGCTGGCACCGGCCTGCAACTGGCCGAGCGGCTTGAGCGGATCGGTCGCACCCTGCAATGCACCGACCCAGGCGGCCAGGGCATAGACCAGCAACGTCAGGCCGGCGATCTGGCTGAGCTTCTGCCGATGTGTCTTGGGCCCAAACTCCAGCGCCCCGAGGAACACCGCCACGCCACCAGCCAGCAGCCCCCACAGAGCCAGGCTGAGGCTGCCCGGCAGCACGCGTTCGAGCAGCCATACCGAAACGGCCAGCAGCAGTACGCCGAAGGCATTGCGCACCGTGATCATCCAGGTACCGGTTTTCGGCAGTAGCGCACCACCGCCCACGGCGAACAGCACCAGCGGCGTACCCATACCGAGGCCGAGCGCGAGCAACTTCAGGCCGCCACCCAGTGCATCACCACTGGCGCTTATATAGAGCAGGGCGCCGGCCAGTGGCGCCGAGACGCAGGGGCTGACCAACAGACTCGATAGCACCCCGAGCAGGGCTGCATTCAGATGCGAACCACCGTGAGTCTTGCCGGCCAGACGATCCAGCGGTTCGCTGAGGAAACGGGGCAGACGCAGTTCGAACAGGCCGAACATGGCCAGGGCGAAGAACGCGAAGAACGCGGCGAAAGGCACCAGTACCCAGGCCGACTGCAGGCGCGCCTGCAGATTGAGGCCCGCGCCGAACAGCCCCATCAGCGTGCCGAGAATGGCGAAGCAGGCGGCCATCGGCAGGACATAGGCCAGTGACAGGGTCAGGCTGCGTAAGCCCCCCAGTTGGCCGCGCAGCACTACGCCGGAAAGGATCGGCAGCATCGGCAGCACGCAAGGCGTGAAGGTCAGCGCCAGACCGCCGAGGAAGAACAGCGCCAGCTCTTTCCAGCTCCAGCCGGCTGCCACCGATGCCGCATCGCTGCTGTTGGCAGCAGGCATATCACCGATCTCGATGAACTCTGTCTCCGGCGGGTAGCACAGGCCCTTGTCGGCGCAGCCCTGGTAGCCGACCTGCAGGCGCAGCGGGCGGTTGTCCGGGTTCTCCAGCGGCAGGCGGATATCCAGCACGCCGTAGTACACCTCGACATCGCCGAAGAACTCATCGTGCTTGGCCTCGCCTGCTGGCAATTCGGCGTCGCCAAGCACCAGATCGGCCGGCTCGACGCTGAAGTTGAGGCGGTGGCGATAAAGGTAATAGCCCTCGGTCGCGACGAAGCGCAGCGTCACTGCCTGTGCATCGCTGCTCACCAGGCTCAGCTTGAAGGCTTCGCGCACCGGTAGGAAGTCGCTGCTGTTATTCAGCGGCGCGCCAATCGGCGAGGCGGCCGGGCGCTTATCGAAGAGGTTGGCGCTGGCGGGTAGGCTCAGGCAGAGCAGAAGCAGGGGAAGCAGCAGTCGACGCAGTGACATCGGGCGAATATCTCGGCGATAGGTGGCGGCATGATACCGGAAAGCGCCCACCCGCATCGCCGTCGCTGCGCCGGAGCGTCGAATGCCTGGGATGAGCGGAACCTTGGAAAAGGCCGGTCTTGTCGAGTTCCCGGGCGGTTGCTGCCTGCGCTGCCGTGTCGCAGCTGGCTAGCAGGCCGTTGAAAAACGTAGGTAGTTTTTCAGCAGCCTGCTAGACGCGAAACGCCTGTACGGCGCTATGTAGTTGGCTGCCCAGGTGCAGCAGGCGCTCGCTTTCGTTGCGTCCGCTGGCGATCAGGCCGAGGTTGTCATCACCCAGTTGATGAATGCGTTCACCGTGCTCGCGAATCTCGCTGACCGCATCGCTCTGCTGGGCGGTAGCCTCGGCGATGCGCTCGGCCATGCTGGCGATGGTGCGAATGGCGCTGACGATCTCGTCCAGCGCACCATCCGCGGCCTCGGCCTTGCCTGCGGTCGCTTCGGCATGTTCGACCTGGGCGCGCATGGCCTGTACCGACTGATGCGCAGCCTGTTGCAGGCGACCAATGACGTCCTGGATTTCCGCCGTGGCACTGCCGGTGCGCTGCGATAGTGAGCGCACTTCGTCGGCGACCACGGCGAAGCCACGGCCGGCCTCACCGGCACGAGCGGCCTCGATGGCGGCGTTGAGGGCGAGCAGGTTGGTCTGTTCGGCAATACCGCGAATCACCGTCAGTACACCGCCAATGGTGGCCGTTTCGTCGGCCAGGCGTTCGATGGCCTGGGCGTTGCCCTGAACCTCGGTGACCAGCGCGTGCAGCCCTTGCAGACTCTGGCCGATGACTTGTTGGCCCTGGGCCAGGGCGCGGTCGGCGTCGCGGCTGGCGTCGGCTGTCTGGCTGGCGTCCTGGGCGACCTGGCCGATGGTCGCTTCCAGCTCGCCTAGCGCGTCGCGGATCAGCGCGGTATCGCCGGCCTGGCGTTCGGCGCCGCCGTGCAGGCCGCCGCTGAGGTCGGCCAGAGTCCGGCTGGAGCCGGCAACATGCTCGGCATGACCGCGGATGCTGGCGACCAGCTCTACCAGATAACCGCGCAGGTGATTGAGCGAGTCTTCGATGTCGCGCAGCTCGCGGGTGCGGGAGAGGATGCTGATCGGCGTTGCGAAATCACCACTCGCCCATCGCGACAGCGCCGGTACCAAGCGTTCGAGCACCTGTGACAGGTGCCTTTGGATGCGGTCGATAACCAGGGCGATCAGCAGGATCAGGCCGATCATCAGGCCCTGAATCAGCCTTACCTCGCCCTGAATGCGCGCGTACTCACCTTTTACCAGCGGCTCCAGCTCCGCCAGTGCCTGCTGCACCTGGGTCACGCGCTTGGTCGTGGTCACGGCCAGTTGCTGGCGTTGCTCGACCAGTTCGCGGGTGCGTTGCAGTTCGCTGGGGTAGCGGCGCACCAGTGTCCCCAGTTCACGTTTCAGGTCGATGCCGCGATCCTGCGCCTGTTGCTCCTGCTGGGCGTCGTCCAGCCCGAGCAGCGCGGCGAAACCGACGCTGGCAGAGCTGTCGGCTTGTTGCACGCCAAGTAGCGGCAGCTTATCCAGCGTCTCGACCTGCTGGGCAAGGGCCTTGAGTTCGCGCTCTACATCGCCGAGCAGTTCACTGCGCCCCTGGCTGATGAAGCGTTCACGGGCGTGAGCAAGCTTCAGCAGGCGCGAGCCCGCGTCCTGCAGCGGCTGGCGATAGTCACCGGCTGCCGGGCCGCTGCCACTGGCTGCGTACTGGTTGAGCTGTTCCAAAGCGGCGAGCATCTCGCGCTCGGCTTGCAGCAGCAGGCCCTGCGGATCGCCAGCCAGCTTGCCGGCGGCCAGCAGCTGATTGGCGCTGAAGTCGCGCAGTTGTTCCAGGCTGGGGCGCAGCTCGGCGGTCAGTTGTTGCGGCAGTTGTTCGATAGATTCGTCGAAGGCGTCGATGGCCTGGGTTGCAGCGCTGTGTTGCACGGTGTTGCCGCTGGCCAGGTAGGCCTGAATGTTGTCGGCCACCTCGCGCTGAAACTGCTGGGATAGCGTCAGGTAGCGCTCCATCAGTTGCACCGGCTGCTGCAGTGCGCGCTGCGACCACCACAAGGTTGCCGCCAGGGCGACACAGACGGTGACCAGCAACAGGGTATTGAGGTTGGTAAGCAGCTTGAGGCGCATGGCAGGCTCGATCGACAACTGAACGATGCCCGCGAGCTTATTGCGGTTTGGTTACATCCTGATGACGCCGTGAACGGCGTCACGTTTCGCGGCGCTTTATTCGTCGTCGTACAGCTCTACGCGGTTACGACCGCCATGTTTGGCCTTGTACAGCGCTTCGTCGGCGCGTTTGGACAGTGCGTTGCCGTCCAGGCCAGGTTGCAGCATGGCGATGCCGCAACTGAAGGTGCAGGACAGGTCCTGCGGCTGGGCTGGGTAATGGATTTCGGCGAAGCGCTGGCGAATTTCCTCCAGTACCTTGAGCGCCGATTGTTCGTCAGTGTCAGGCAGCACCACGGCGAATTCCTCGCCGCCATAACGGCCGATATGGTCGCTCTTGCGCAGGCGTTGCTTGAGGAACAGCGCCAGGCTCTTGATCACCCGGTCGCCCATGGGGTGGCCGTAGGTGTCGTTGACCTTCTTGAAGTGGTCGATGTCGAGCATGGCGAAGGCCAGCGGTTGCTCTTCGCGGCGCGCGCGGAAGCAGGCGTCGTCGAGCAGTTGCAGGGTGTGAGTGTGGTTGTACAGGCCGGTCAGGCTGTCACGCACCATGCGCGCCTTGAGGTTGCGCGCACGTGCCGCGCGGTTGCGTACGGTGGCGATCAGGTGGCGTGGCTTGATCGGCTTGGTGAGGAAATCGTCGCCGCCCTCGCTCATGGCATCGAGCTGCTTATCGAGGTCGTCCTCGGCCGACAGATAGATGATCGGCACGCTGACGTAGCGGTCGTTGTGGCGGATCACCTTGGCCAGTTCGGTGCCGTTGCACTCGGGCATGTACATGTCGAGGATGATCAGGTCCGGCTGGAACTCGGCCAGCGCATCCATTGCCAAGATAGGTTCGGTAAGGGTGTGGGTGAGGATGCCGGCGCTGTTGAGTACGCGCTCGGTGTGCGTCGCCTGGGCTTTGGAGTCGTCGACGATCAGCACCTTGTACGGGTCGTATTGCGAGACGTGAGTCAGCACTTCGATGCGTTCGAGCAGGCTCGATGCGTCCAGTGAGCCAGTGAAGAACTCCTGGCCACCGGCGCGTACGGCGGCCAGGCGTGTCGGGGTGTCGGCGTCGCAGTGGCTGATGAACAGCAGCGGAATCTTTTGCTCCAGGCCTTCCTGCACCGAGCCTGCCAGCTCCAGCCCGGCTCCGGCGCCGGCGAAGTCGACGTCCATGACGATTGCGGCGGGGTGGCGCTCGGTGATGGCGGCGCGGAAAGCACGCACATCGCTCAGTGCCTGCGCGGCCAGGCCGAAGAACTCCAGTTGCTGGACCAGGCGCTCGGCGCGTTGGGCATCCTGCAGGGCGAGATAGACCGGTTTGCGCAGCGGTGGCAGGAAGGTTTGCTCGAAGGCGTCGCTATGGCGCAGGCCGGTATGTGAAAGGCGTTGCATGGCCTGATTGAGGCGAGCGATCAGCGTACTGTTGAGACGGCCGTGATTTTCCACGACCTCGTCGAGGCTGGTGCCAATGCTTTGCGCCAGTTGCGCATGCTCGATCTGCTCGAAGCGCTCGGCGTAACGCAGCAGGCGCAGGTTGGCTTCGGTCAGCTCGGCCATGCCGGCGTCGTTCCATTCGCTGCGCTGCAGGCGCTGCCATACTTCCAGCACCTGGCGCGCCTGATGAATCACGCGCTGGGCGAAGTGATGCTTGAGGCGATCGCGACTGGGATCCGGGTGCTCGGTCATGGGCCGACTTCTATAGGTGGTTAAGTCAGTGGTGGCTTGATGCTATCACTTGCTGCGGGCGCTGGCATTGCCGTCGATCAATTGACGGTCGTATTTCTGTCGAATAAGCGACAGAAATGTAGTTTTCCCGTACCAGCGGTAAGTTTGCGCCTGCGCCCTGCGTTTTGCAGTGGGCTTGCCTTATAGTGCGGAACAGGTCGCAACCCGTTGGCCAGGTTGTGGTCGAACACTCGAATTCGCTTAAAAAGGGACACTGTCATGCTGGACTGGAAGAATCGCTCGACGAACTCGCAGGGCAGCGCCGATAAGGCCTCAGGGCGCGACCGCAGCGGTGGCAACCTGATCGCTCGATCACTGGGCGGCCTGATCGGTGTCTATCTGCTGATCGCCCTGGTGGTCGGTTGGTACTGGAGTCAGGAGCCGTCTGCGTTTCAGGTGCAGCAGCATGCTCAGAGCGCGGCGCAGCAGGCGCAGCGCCAGATGGTGACCGGTTACACCACGGTGGAAACCCTCAAACAGGTCGCCAGCACGCTGCTCGACAAGCCGGGCGGCTACCTGTCCAACGACCTCGCGCCGCCCGGCCTGTGGCTGGACAACATGCCGAGCTGGGAATATGGCGTACTGGTGCAGGTGCGTGATTTCTCTCGTGCGCTGCGCAAGGATTTCGCCCGCTCGCAGTCGCAGTCGACCGAAGACCCGGATCTGGCCAAGGCTGAGCCGCGTTTCCACTTCGATAACAAGAGCTGGGCATTGCCGGCGTCCGAGTCCGAGTACCGCGAGGGCATCAAGTCGCTGGATCGTTACCTGGCTCGTCTGTCTGATACGGGGCAGAAGAATGCGCAGTTCTATGCCCGTGCCGACAACCTCAACAACTGGCTGGGCGATGCCGGCACCCGTCTCGGCTCGCTGTCGCAGCGCCTGTCGGCCAGCGTCGGCCAGGTGCGTCTGAACGAGAACCTGCAGGTGGGCAACGACGCCGAAGAGTCCGGACTGGTAGGGCGAGATGGCGTGTACGAGACGCCGTGGCTGCAGATTGACAACGTGTTCTACGAAGCTCGCGGTCAGGCCTGGGCGCTGGCTCACCTGCTGCGCGCGATTGAGGTCGACTTCGCCGACGTGCTGGCGAAGAAGAACGCCACTGTCAGCGTGCGTCAGATCATTCGTGAGCTGGAAGCAGCGCAAGCCACTCTGTGGAGCCCGATGATCCTCAACGGCAGTGGCTACGGCATTCTCGCCAACCATTCGCTGGTGATGGCCAACTATATCTCCCGTGCCAATGCCGGCATGATCGATCTGCGTCAACTGCTGAGCCAGGGTTGATGGTCGCGATTTCGGCAGCGGAAGCGGCGCATCGCGTCGCTTCCGATCAGGAACGGGTGGCCTGGGTCGATGAGCATGATCTACCACTGGGTGGCGTTTCCCGTGCCGAGCTACGCGAGCAGCGCCTGATCGGACGCGGCACCTACATCCTGTTGTTCAATTCGGCTGGGCTGCTGTGCGTGCACCGGCGCACCCTGAGCAAGGCGCTGTATCCCGGCTATTGGGACGTAGCTGCCGGCGGCATGGTGCTCGAAGGTGAGGATTATCGGTTCTCTGCCGAGCGTGAGCTGGCCGAGGAGCTGGGTATCGTCGATGCCGAACTGATCGAGCATGCGCACTTTCTTTACGACGCCCCGGAAAGCCGTCTGTGGTGCATGGCCTATTCGGCGGTGTCCGATGCACCACTGCAGCTGCAGCCGGAAGAAGTGCTCGAGGCGCGCTTCATCAGCATCGAGCAGGCGCTGGAGGAAGCTCACCGCCTACCTTACTGCCCGGACTCGTTGGCGGCGCTGGAACGCTATATAAACAGGCCGCTTGCGGCCGGCTGATGACCCTCTCCCGCTTGCGGGAGAGGGTGCCCGAAGGGTGGGAGAGGGTGGTTTTGTTAGCTCCTGCGCGTAGGCCGCGCCGCGCGCACCGCCATTACCTCGGACATGGGGGCCAGGTGCGCACGGCGCACCCCGCGTCGCTGATTCCGAGCGCCCCGTGCACGATGACGAACAGCGTCGCCAAAGTACCGAACAATGACGCAAATTTGGTCTTAGCAAGCCCGGCCTTTGCCGTTAAACTGCGCGGCCTTTTCGGCGGACGTCTGTCCGCCTGCGCTGCCCCTAGCAGAAGGGCTTCGCCTATCCTGACCCCTACGAGGACAAGCCGGTGGTCAAGAAAGCCTCTTCATTCTCCGCCCTGAGCGGTCTCGTCTATTCCACCGATGCTGGTCGCCATTGCCCGGATTGCAATCAGGCGGTGGATGCCTGCATCTGCAAACAGACGCGCATTCCCGATGGTGACGGTATTGCCCGTGTGCGCCGGGAAACCAAGGGCCGTGGCGGCAAGACCGTCACCACCGTCAGTGGTGTGCCGTTGGCCGAAGAGCCGCTCAAGGAGCTGGCCAGCGCGCTGAAGAAGCGTTGTGGCACCGGCGGCGCGCTCAAGGATGGGGTGATCGAGATCCAGGGTGATCACGTCGAGCTGTTGTTGGCCGAGCTGAGCAAGCGCGGGTTTACCGCGAAGAAGTCCGGCGGCTGATAAGTCCTTTTCTAAACTTCGATGATGCTCGTGCGGTCAACCGCCGAGCAAATGTCATCTTGCTTTCATCATTTCTAAACTGGCCGCCAGCAAGGTCAGGCTTTTCTCATGGGAGAACCCGATGTCCGCACGACGCACCCGCAAAGACGACGGCAGCCAATGGACCGTAGCCGATAGCCGCAGTGTCTACGGCATTCGCCACTGGGGCGCCGGCTATTTCTCGATCAACGACGCCGGGCGCATCGAAGTGCGTCCCAACGGGCCGGACAGCCAACCCATCGATCTCTATCAGCAGGTCGACGAGCTGCGTCAGAGCGGCCTTTCGCTGCCGCTGCTGGTGCGCTTCCCGGACATTCTGCAGGACCGTGTACGCCGTCTGACCGGGGCCTTCGACGCCAGTATCGAACGCCTGGAATACCAGAGCCGTTACACCGCGTTGTACCCGATCAAGGTCAACCAGCAGGAGGCGGTGATCGAGAACATCATCGCCACACAGAACGTCTCCATCGGCCTCGAAGCCGGCTCCAAGCCCGAGCTGCTGGCGGTGCTGGCGCTGGCGCCGAAGGGCGGCACCATCGTCTGCAACGGCTACAAGGACCGCGAGTTCATCCGTCTGGCGCTGATGGGGCAGAAGCTCGGCCACAACGTGTTCATCGTCATCGAGAAAGAGTCGGAAGTCGCCCTGGTGATCGAGGAGGCGGCCGAGCTCAAGGTCGCGCCGCAGATTGGCTTGCGTGTACGTCTGTCCTCGCTGGCATCCTCCAAGTGGGCCGACACCGGTGGCGAGAAGTCCAAGTTCGGCCTGTCCGCGGCGCAGATCCTCTCCGTGGTCGAGCGTTTCCGCGCTGCCGGGCTGGACCAGGGCATCCGCCTGCTGCACTTCCATATGGGCTCGCAGATCGCCAACATCGCCGATTACCGCAAGGGCTTCCGCGAGGCCATCCGCTACTACGGCGAGCTACGTGCCATGGGCCTGCCGGTCGATCACATCGACGTCGGTGGCGGCCTCGGTGTGGACTACGACGGCACCCACTCGCGTAACGCCAGCTCGATCAACTACGACATGCAGGACTACGCCGATGCCGTGGTCGATATGCTCAAGGAATTCTGCGACCGCCAGGAAATCCCCCATCCGCACATCTTCTCCGAGAGCGGCCGGGCGATGACTGCGCACCACGCCGTGCTGCTGGTGCAGGTGACCGACGTCGAGCGCCACAACGACAAAGTGCCGGAGATGGACGCCAGCGTCGAACAGCCGGAAATCCTCCAGGTGCTGATCGAGCTGCTCGACGACAGCGACCCGGAAATGGTCGCCGAAACCTACTGGCGCGCCACCCACTACATCGAGGAAGTGGCGGCTCAGTATTCGTCCGGCAAGCTCAGCCTGGCGCAGAAGGCGCTGGCCGAGCAGTGCTATTTCGCCATCTGCCGCCGCCTGCACAACCAGCTCAAAGCCCGTCAGCGTTCGCACCGTGCGGTGCTCGACGAGCTCAACGACAAACTCGCCGACAAGTACATCTGCAACTTCTCGGTATTCCAGAGCCTGCCGGACACCTGGGCTATCGGCCAGATCCTGCCGATCCTGCCGCTGTCGCGCCTGGACGAGGAGCCGCTGCGCCGCGCGGTGCTGCAGGACCTGACCTGCGACTCCGATGGCAAGATCCGTCAGTACGTCGACGAGCAGTCCATCGAGACCAGCCTGCCGGTGCACGAGATCCGCGAGGGTGAGGACTATGTGCTGGGCATCTTCCTGGTCGGCGCCTATCAGGAAATCCTTGGCGACATGCACAACCTGTTCGGCGATACCGACTCGGTGAACATCTACCAGGGCGCCGATGGCAGCGTGGTGCACGCCGGCATCGAGACCCACGACACCATCGAGGATATGCTGCGCTATGTGCACCTGTCGCCGGAAGAGCTGATGACCCACTACCGCGACAAGGTCGCCAGCGCCAAGATCAGCGCCCGTGAACGTACGCAGTTCCTCGACGCCTTGCGTCTGGGCCTGACCCGTTCGTCCTACCTGGCGTCGTAAACCGCCTGCGGCAACTCCGGTAGCCCGGATGCAATCCGGGGATGGTGCAACGTCAGACATCGTTCCCGGATTGCATCGGCTACGCTCGCAATCATCACGCCGAATTTCAACAGGCTGCTAGACCGGCACAGATGCCTTAGACCAGGTCGGTGATCATCAGGCTGCGCGCACGGGACAGATCCAGCGGCGCCTTGAACAACACGTGTTCGATGCTGAGCAGGGCGAAGATCGCCAGAAAATGCAGATAGGCGACGAGTGCGGCGGCCATCGAGTGCTCCTTGCGGGTTATTTATCGGTTGCGGTGAATTCGCAGCGATTGCGACCGCCGCGCTTGGCCCGGTACAGCGCTTGGTCGGCCCGTTCCAGGGCGTCGGCGGCGGTTTCGCCGGGCGCCAGCAGGGCGCAGCCGACGCTGGCGGTCTGGCTCAACTGGGCGCCGTCCAGCTCTATGGCCGGTTCGGCGATGGCCAGGCGAATGCGTTCGGCGATCTGCAGCAGTTCGGCGCGGTCGTGCACCAGGGCGAGAATCACGAACTCTTCGCCGCCGTTGCGGGCGACCACGTCCTGCGGGCGCACCGCCGCGCTCAGGCGTCGCGCGCTTTGCCACAGCACCTGATCGCCGGCGGCGTGGCCATGGCGGTCGTTGACCTGCTTGAAGTGGTCGAGGTCGCAGAACAGCAGGCCCAGGCGCAGGCCGGCGCGTTCGGCCGCGGCCTGCTGCTGGGGCAGAAAGTGCAGCAGGCCGGCGCGATTCCACAGCAGGGTCAGCGCGTCGAGCATGGCCTTGCGCTGCGCGCGACTCAGTGCTGCGCGCAGCTGTTCGGCCTGGCGCGAGCTGTGGCGCAGGCGCAGATAGCCCTCCACCAGTTGTGCCATGTCGCGCAGCTGGCGCCGCTCGCGGGCATTTAAGCCGCGCGGCTGCGGGTCGATCAGGCACAGGGTGCCGAGGGTCTGGCCGTCTTCGTCATGCAGCGGCTGGCCGGCGTAGAAGCGGATAAAGGGCGATTGCAGAACCACCGGGTTGTCGGCGAAGCGAAAGTCCAGGTGGGTGTCCTCGATCACCAGGGCGTCGTCTTGCAGGATGGCGTGGGCGCAGAAGGAGATACACCTTGGCGTCTCGGCGAGTTCCAGGCCCTGGCGGCTCATGAACCACTGCCGGTCGTTGTCGATCAGGCTGATCAGCACCGTCTTCACCTCGAACAGCTCAAGGGTGATGCGGGTCAGGGTGTCCAGGTAGGGATCGGCCGGGGTGTCGAGCAGGTCCTGGCGCTCCAGGGCCTGTTGACGTTGGACTTCGTTGTGCGGCAGCTCAGCGCTGAGCATGCGCGGTCTCTCCTGCTGGCAGTGGGGTGAACCATTGGTCGCGACGACTCAAGTGCCAAGCATAGCCAGCCAGCACTAGGCTCCGCAGCCCCATGAAGGCGAGAAAGGCCAGCCACAGGCCGTGGTTGCCCAGCGCCTGCAGCGCCCAGCCCAGCGGCAGGGCCAGCGCCAGGGCAATCAGCATGGCGTCGCGCATCTCGCGGGCGCGCGTGGCGCCGATGAATAGGCCGTCGAGCAGGTAGCTCCACACCGCCAGCAGCGGCAGCACGGCCAGATAAGGTAGGAAGGTCAGCGCCAGTTCGCGGACTTCGGCGATATCGGTCAGCAGGCCGACGAACCAGTGCCCGCCAAACAGGAAGAACAGCGCGAAGGCGGCGCTGGCCAGCAGCGACCATGTGCCGGCCACCAGCAGCGAGCGGCGCAGCGCATCGCGATCACGCGCGCCAAGCGCGTGGCCGCCAAGTGCCTCGACGGCATGCGCCAGGCCGTCGAGGGCGTAGGCAGTCAGCGTCAGGCCATTGAGCAGCAGTGCGTTGGCCGCCACCGTGGCATCGCCCAGGCGCGTGCCTTTCACGGTGATCAGAAAGAACACCAGTTGCAGTGCCAGGGTGCGGATGAAGATATCGCGGTTGACGGCCAGCAATGGGCGCCAGTTGCTCCAGCGTTTCAGCGCGCTGCTGTCGAGGCGGCCGGGATAACGTGCCAGCGCGCTGCGGGCCAGCCACAGGCCGAGCAGGGCGCCGCTCCATTCGGCGATCACCGAGGCCCAGGCCGCGCCGGCCACGCCCCATTCGAGACCGAGCACGAATAACAGGTCGAGCGCCACGTTGATCAGGTTGGCAGTCATCAGAATGGCCAGCGGCCCTCGCGCGCTCTGCGTGCCCAGCAGCCAGCCGATCAGGGCGTAGGTCGCCAGACTGGCGGGCAGGCCGAACAGGCGAATCTGAAAGTACTGGCGCGCCAACTGATCCAGCTCGGCGGAGGGTTGCATCAGGCTCAGCGCCGCACCGCTCAACGGCAGTGCCAGCAGGCCCAGCAGCAAGGCCATGAACACGCCCAGTCCGAGCCCCTGCACCAGCACCTGGCGCAGGGCGCCGCCGTCCTCGCGACCTGCGGCCTGGGCCGCGAAGCCGGTACTGCCCATGCGCAGAAAACCCATCGCCCAGGTCAGCAGGGTATAGAGGCTGCCGCCTACCGCTACGGCCGCCAACTGGTGGGCATGCGGCAGGTGGCCGACCACGGCGGTATCGACCAGCGCCACCATGGGCACTGACAGGTTGGAGAGAATCATCGGGGCGGCCAGGGCCCAGACCTTTCTCTGGGTCGGCGCGTGGCGCCAGGCTTCGAACAGGGCGTGCATGGGGGCTTCCGTTCCAGCAAAGCGCCGATTATAGGCACAGGGTGGACTGTGCGCAGCTTGGCGGATTTCGTCGCTTCGCCTCGTCGGCGCAGTAGCCGCTCGGCTATAGTATCGGCCTTCGCGCCCCTACTCTCCGGAGCCCGCAATGCCGAACAAAGGACTGCTTCTGGCCTTGGTGCTGAGCCTGCTCAGCGCCTGTGATTCTTCTGAACCCCCTGCCACGGTGACTCCCGCCGCTCCTGCTGCGCAGCAGCCGCAGGCGCCCAAGCCGGCAGTCGACCGCGACGCGCTGGCCAAGCGCTATGCCGGACGCGAGCTGGAAGTGGTCGACGTTTCCGAGGTGCAGCTCGACGGCGCCAGTGCACTGTCGGTGACCTTCTCCATCCCGCTGGACCCCGATCAGCCCTTCGCCGAACGCCTGCACCTGGTCGACAGCACTGCCGGCAAGGTCGACGGCGCCTGGGAGCTGACCGACAACCTCAGCGAGCTGCGCCTGCGCCACCTGGAGCCGCAGCGCAAGCTGGTGCTGACCATCGATGCCGGCCTGAAATCGATCAATGGCGGCAAACTGGCCAAAGAGCAGGTCAGCCGCTTCGAAACCCGCGACCTGCAGGCCAGCGTCGGTTTCGCCAGTCGTGGCTCGCTGCTGCCGACCCGACTGGCCGAAGGCCTGCCGGTGATCGCGCTGAACGTCGACAAGGTCAACGTCGAATTCTTCCGCATCAAGCCCGAGGCGCTGCCGCGCTTTCTGTCCCGCTGGGGCCGGGCCAGCAACCTGGATACCTGGGAGGCGCGCGAACTGCTGCCGATGGCCGATCTGGTCTATGGCGGGCGCTTCGACCTCAACCCGGCGCGCAATACCCGTGAAACCTTGCTCCTGCCCATCGCCGGCCTGGAGCCGTTCAAGCAGCCGGGCGTGTACCTGGCGGTGATGCGTGAGGCCGGCAGCTACAGCTACTCGCAGCCGGCGACGCTGTTCTCCCTGAGTGATATCGGCCTGTCCGCGCATCGTTATCGCGACCGCCTCGACGTGTTCACCCAGGCGCTGGAAGGTGGCAAGGCGCAGTCCGGCGTGCAGCTCGAGCTGCTCGATGGTGAAGGCGCGCTGCTGGCTGAAGGCAAGACCGATTCGGCTGGCCATGCGCAACTGCCATTACCGGAAAAGGCTCAGGTGCTGGTGGCCAAGCAGGACGAACAGACCAGCCTGCTGCGCCTGAACACACCGGCGCTGGACCTGGCCGAATTCGACATCACCGGGCCCAAGGCACATGCCCTGCAATTCTTCGTGTTCGGCCCGCGCGATCTGTATCGCCCCGGCGAAACCGTGCTGCTCAATGGCCTGCTGCGTGATGCCGACGGCAGCCCGGTCAAGGCTCAGCCGGTCAGCGTCGAGGTGCGTCGCCCGGATGAGCAGATCAGCCGCAAGTTCGTCTGGAACGCAGGGGATGACGGCCTCTATCAATATCAACTGCCGCTCGCCGAAGAAGCCCCGACAGGCCGCTGGCAGCTGTTGCTCGACCTGGGTGACGGCAACCCGCAGCTCTACGAATTCCTCGTCGAGGACTTCCTGCCCGAGCGCATGGCCCTGGAGCTCAAGGGCCAGGAGCAGCCCTACGCGCCGAGCGACAGCGCCGAGTTCGCGGTGACTGGCCGCTACCTCTACGGTGCCCCGGCCGCTGGCAACCGCCTAACCGGGCAACTCTACGTGCGTCCGCTGCGTGAGGCGGTGGCGAGCTTGCCGGGCTATCAGTTCGGCGACATCACCGAGGCCGACCTGAGCCAGGACCAGGAGCTCGACGAGCAGAATCTGGATGACCAGGGCCGCGCCGTGCTGCGCCCGGAAAATCGCTGGAGCGACGCCAAGTCGCCGCTGCGCCTGATCCTCCAGGCCAGCCTGCAAGAGTCCGGTGGTCGCCCGATCACTCGCCGCATCATCCAGCCGGTATGGCCCGCCGAGCGTTTGCCGGGCCTGCGTGGGCTGTTCGACGGCGAGGAGGTCGACGCCGATAGCCTGGCCGAGTTCGAAATCCTCGTGGCCGACGCCGCCGGCAACAAGCTGGCGGCCGACAACCTCAAGGTGCGCCTGGTGCGTGAGCGCCGCGACTACTTCTGGAGCTTCTCCGACGGTGAAGGCTGGCGTCACAACTACAACGAGAAATTCCTCACCCTCAGCGACGAGCCGCTGAAGATCGCTGCCGGTGGGACTGCCAAGGTCAGCTTCCCGGTGGAGTGGGGCCCATACCGGGTTGAGGTTGTGGACAGCCAGACCGGCCTGGTCAGCAGCCTGCGTTTCTGGGCCGGCTACCGCTGGCAAGACAACGCCGATGGCGGCGCAGTGCGCCCGGACCAGGTCAAGCTGGCGCTGGACAAGCCTGCCTACGCCGCGGGCGAGGTAGCCAAGATCACCGTCACCCCGCCGGCTGCCGGCAATGGCTACCTGCTGGTCGAGTCCAGCGAGGGGCCGCTGTGGTGGCAGGAAATCAGCGTGCCGGCCGAGGGTAAGACCTTCGAGCTGCCCATCGACAAGAAATGGGCGCGTCATGATCTCTATCTCAGTGCTTTGGTGGTTCGCCCCGGCGAGCGCAAGGCGCAGGTCACGCCCAAGCGTGCCGTCGGCCTGCTGCACCTGCCGCTGGAGCGCGCTCCGCGCAAGCTGGCAGTCAGCCTGGAAGCACCGGAAAAAATGCGTCCCAAGCAGCCGCTGAAGGTCAAGGTCAGTGCGCGCAATGCCGACGGCAGCATCCCTGACAAGGTGCATGTGCTGGTTGCTGCGGTCGACGTGGGCATCCTCAATATCACCAGTTACGCCACCCCCGATCCTTTCGCCAATTTCTTCGGGCGCAAGGCCTATGGCGTTGACCAGCTGGACATCTATGGCCAACTGATCGAAGCGCAGGGGCGTGTCGCCAGCCTGGCCTTCGGCGGTGACGCCGGCCTCGCCGCCGGTGGCAAACGTCCGGATACCAGTGTGCTGATCGTCGCCCTGCAGAGCGATGCGCTGAAGCTGAACGACAAGGGCGAGGGCGAAGTCAGCCTGGATATCCCCGACTTCAACGGTGAGCTGCGCCTGATGGCGCAGGCCTGGACCGACGAGCGCTTCGGCATGGCCGAGGCCAAGACGGTGGTGGCCGCGCCGCTGATCGCCGAACTGTCGATGCCGCGCTTCCTCGCCGGTGGTGACGAAACCACGCTGGCGCTGGATCTGACCAACTTGTCCGGCAGTGAGCAGAAGCTCGATGTGCAACTGGGCGTGGAGGGCCAGCTGCGCCTGCTCGGAAAGGGTGAGTCGCCGATCAGTCTGAAGGATGGCCAGCGCACCACCTTGCGCATTCCGGTGCTCGCCGAAGGTGGCCTGGGCCAGGGCCGTATCCATGTCGAGGTGCAGGGCCTGGCTCTGCCGAACGAGGATCTGGCTGACTTCAGCCGCGAGTGGACGCTGGGTATTCGCCCGGCCTATCCGGCGCAGCTGCAGCACTTCCGTGCGGTACTGGGGGAGGGCGAGCCGTGGAGCATGCCGGCGGGCACCCTCAATCAGTTCGAACCTGCCGGGCTGGAGGCGGTGCTGGCGCTGTCGAGCCGACCGCCGCTGAACCTCGGTGAGCAGATTCGTGCGCTCAGGGCTTACCCCTATGGCTGTCTGGAACAGACCACCAGTGGCCTGTATCCGTCGCTCTACGCTGACGCTGCGAGCCTCAAGCGCCTCGGCTTGGAAGGCGAGCCGGAAGAGCAACGGCGCAAGAGCATCGAGCTGGGTATCGAGCGTCTGCTCGGCATGCAGCGTCACAGTGGCGGCTTCGGCCTGTGGAGCGCCGAGAGCGAAGAGGAATACTGGCTCACCGCCTATGTCACCGACTTCCTCCTGCGTGCTCGCGAGCAGGGCTTTGGCGTACCGCCAGAGGCACTGAAGAAGGCCAACGACCGCCTGCTGCGTTACCTGCAGCAGAGCAGTCTGATCGAAGCCAGCTACAGCCAGGACTTCGCCCACACCCGCTTCGCCGTGCAGGCCTACGCCGGCTACGTGTTGGCGCGTAGCCAACAGGCGCCGCTGGGCGCGCTACGCAGCCTGTTCGACCGTCGTAACGACGCCCGCTCCGGTCTGCCGCTGGTACAACTGGCCGCCGCATTGAAGCTGATGGGTGATGCACCGCGTGCCGAGCAGGCGTTGAATCAGGGCTTGATCCAACAACGCGATGGCGAACGCTGGATGGCTGACTATGGCAGCCCACTACGTGATCAGGCGCTGATTCTCGCTCTGCTGGAAGAGCATGATCTGGCTGCCGGCCAGCGCGAGCAGCGCCTGTTCAACCTGGCGGATGAGCTGGCCGGTCAGCGCTGGTTGTCGACCCAGGAGCGCAACTCGCTGTTCCTCGCCGGTCGCGGCATTCTCGGCAAGCCCGAGCAGGCGTGGAGCGCCAAGCTGGCCAGCGGCGCCTTCCAGTTCGACCTGAGCAACCAGCAGCCCGGCATCAAGCTGGAGCGTGCGGAGCTGGCCGAACCGCTAAGCGTGAGCAACGCCGGCAGCGCTACCTTGTATCAGCAACTGACCCTGTCCGGTTACCCGAGCCAGGCGCCGCGCGCCGGTGGTGAGAACCTCAGCATCGAGCGCGAGTACCTCGGTATGGATGGTCGCCCGCTCGATTTGCAGCGCCTGGACAGCGGCGAGCTGGTGCTGGTGCACCTGGCCGTGCGCGCCAAGCAACGTGTGCCGGACGCCCTGGTCGTCGACCTGCTCCCGGCTGGCCTGGAGCTGGAGAACCAGAACCTGGCGCAAAGCGCGGCGAGCCTCGATGACGCCGGCAGCAACGTCAAGGAGTGGCGTCAGTCGATGCAGAACGCGCGGATCAAGCATCAGGAATATCGCGGCGACCGCTACGTGGCCGCGGTGGATGTGGAGGAGTACGGCACCACCCATCTGCTCTACCTGGCCCGTGCGGTGACGCCGGGCAGCTACCGTGTACCGCCACCGCAGGTCGAATCCATGTACCGCCCGAGCTGGCAGGCACTGGGTAGTGCGCCGGATAGTCTGGTGGTGAGGGGGCGCTAAAAGCGATCCCGGATTCATTTGGGCTACAGTCTGCGTAGCCCGGATGAATCCGGGAGCTTGTACTGACCATGCCATTCAAACGCTGGCGGCGTTGGCTGCTGATCCTCCTGCTCCCCCTGACCCTGCTCTGGCTAGCCGACCAACTCTTTCCACTACCTCTGCCCGAGGATGATCTGGCGCGGGTGGTGCTGGCCGAGGACGGCACGCCGTTGTGGCGCTTCGCTGACCGTGATGGCGTATGGCGCTATCCGGTGACGCCCGAAGAGGTCTCGCCCTATTACCTGGAAGCGTTGCTGACTTACGAGGACCGCTGGTTTCGCCAGCACCCTGGGGTCAATCCGCTGGCGCTGGGGCGTGCGGCCTGGCAGAACCTGACCGGCGGGCGCGTGGTGTCCGGTGGCAGTACGCTGTCGATGCAGGTGGCGCGGCTGCTCGATCCGCATGCTCGTGACCTGCCCGGCAAGCTCAAGCAGCTGTGGCGCACCGCGCAGCTGGAGTGGCACCGGTCCAAGGACGAAATCCTCACCCTGTACCTGAACCGTGCGCCTTTCGGTGGCACCCTCGAGGGCGTGGCGGCGGCCAGCTGGAGTTACCTGGGCAAGCCGCCGAGCCAACTGACCCGTGCCGATGCCGCGTTGCTCGCGGTGCTGCCGCAGGCGCCCAGCCGCTTGCGTCCGGACCGCCATCCTGAGCGCGCCCAGGCCGCACGTGACAAGGTGCTGCGGCGCCTGGGCGAGTTTCAGGTGTGGCCCCAGTCCCAGGTAGACGAAGCGCTGGAGGAACCAGTGTTTCTCGCGCCGCGCCGTGAGCCAAGCCTGGCGCCCTTGCTGGCGCGGCGCCTGAACCGTGCCGGCAGCCCGCCGCTGATTCGCACCACTCTCGATGCCGGCTTGCAGCTGCGCCTGGAAGATCTGCTGCTGGGCTGGCGCGCGCGCCTGCCGGAGCGCACCTCGGCGGCGATTCTGGTGGTCGAGCACGAAAGCATGGCGGTGCGTGCCTATCTCGGATCGGTGGATATCGCTGATACGTCGCGCTTCGGTCATGTCGACATGGTCCGCGCCCTGCGCTCGCCGGGCTCGACGCTGAAACCCTTCCTCTACGGCATGGCCCTGGATGCCGGCCTGATTCATTCCGAGTCTCTGCTGCAGGATGTGCCGCGGCACTATGGCGACTACCGGCCCGGCAACTTCGCCGCCGGCTTCATCGGCCCGGTATCGGCCAGCGAGGCGCTGGCCACCTCGCTCAATTTGCCGGCCGTGCAGTTGCTTGAAGCCTACGGGCCGAAACGTTTTGCCGGTGAGCTGCGCAGTGCCGGTGTGCCTATTCGCCTGCCGGCGCTGGCCGAGCCGAACCTGGCGCTGATCCTCGGTGGTGGCGGCTCGCGCCTGGAGTCGCTGGTGGCAGGCTACAGCGCCTTCGCGCGCGGTGGCATGGCGGCCAAGCCGCGACTGCAGCCGAGTGATGAGCTGCGCGAACGGCGCCTGCTGTCACCCGGCTCGGCCTGGATCATCAGGCGCATTCTCAGCGGTCAGGCGCGCCCTGATCGTGACCCGCGTGCCTACCTGGCGCAGCCCCCGACCCTGGCCTGGAAAACCGGCACCAGCTACGGCTTTCGCGATGCCTGGGCCATCGGCGTCGGCCCGCGTCACCTGATCGGTATCTGGATCGGTCGCCCGGATGGCACGCCGGTGCCTGGCCAGTTCGGCCTGGCCTCTGCCGCGCCGCTGTTGCTGCAGGTTCACGACCTGCTGGTCAACCGCGACAGCCAGCGCGGCATCGCCACACCGCCCGATCCACAACCGGACGAGGTGGGCGTGGCGGCCATCTGCTGGCCGCTGGGGCAGCAGATGAGCAGGGACGACCCCAACTGCCGGCGCCTGCGTTTCGCCTGGACGCTCGAAGGCACCACGCCACCCACGCTGCTGGCAGCCGATCAGCCACTGGGGACAGGGTTGCGCGAGCGCTATTGGGTCAATGCCCAAGGGCTGCGCATCGGTTCCGGTTGTGCCGGGGCCGAAGCGCGTGAACTGGCCTTGTGGCCGGCACCGCTGGAGCCCTGGTTGCCGCGCCGGGAGCGGCGTACCGCGCGCTTGCCACATATCGATGCGAGCTGCCCGCCACCACAGAGCAGTCAGGTGTCACCGTTGTCCATCGTCGGTGTGCGCATTGGCGATCGCTTGCGTCGGCCGCAAGGCAGTCACGAACCGCTAAGGCTCAATCTTTCGGCTCTGGGCGGTAGCGGTCGGCGCTGGTGGTTCCTCGATGGCCAACCTATTGGGGAGAGCACTCAGGATGCTCCCTTCAGCCACGCGTTCGCCAGTGGCCGGCATCAACTGAGTGTGCTCGACGAAGGCGGCCAGACCGCTCGTCTGGAGTTTAGCGTAGGGCCCTGAGATCTGAGTTTCCAGGTGTCGGCCGCTCTGGCCTGAGCTGTCTGGCCGATGGTCTAACCGGGTAGATGGGCAAGTTCCGCCTTTAGTCGTGATGGGCTTTGTAAGATGCCGTGCACACCACTTATCCCTCCGGAACACGCTGGTGTGCGCCGCCTGGGCAGCCCAGCTGCACCCTACCTAAATTGGTACGTGATCTTAACGCCAGCGCGCTTTAGTGATCTGCCGCAACCAGACGGTTACGGCCTTCGCGCTTGGCGCGGTATAGCGCACTGTCGACGCGCTTGAAGAAGGCGTCGGCATCGGCGTCATGGCTGTTGCTGAAGCAACCGATACCAAGACTGGTGGTCAGCTCCAGACGCTGATCGTCCAACTGCAGGCCTTCTACCTCCAGCTCCTGTCGAAAGTGCTCGGCCAGATCCCAGGCCTGGGCCAGTGTGGTGTCCGGCAGCAGCACACCGAACTCCTCGCCACCCAGGCGTAGCAATGCGTCGGCATCGCGGCGAAACACCTTGCGCATGCGTTCGGCGAAGGCGCTCAGGCAGGCATCGCCACCGACGTGGCCGTGTTCGTCGTTGACCTTCTTGAAGAAGTCGATATCCATCAGTACCAGCGACAGCGGCTCGCTCTGGCGCACTGCATTGGCCACCAGGCTGGGAAACAGGTTATTGAACTGATAGCGGTTGCCGAGCTGGGTCAGACTGTCGGTGCGACTGAGTAGGTCGAGCTGACGCTGCTGCTCCAGCAGCTTCAGTTCCAGCTCGAGGGTGGCGCGGTACTCACGATGGTTGCGCCCCAACACCAGCACCAGATAGCTGAGGTAGAAGATCAGAGTGATCAGCATCGCGTGTCTCTGCTGCCAGTTCAGCGCCATCACTGCCAGGCCCGGCAGATAGAGCAGGGCCAGCGCTAGGAGTGCGCGGCCGCGGCGCATGGCGAAGTTGAAGGTCATCGCCGTGGCGAAGGCCACCGTGGCCAGGGTGGCGATCATTTCCGAGTCGTTGTAGGCGTTGCTGTATACCGCCAGAGCATGGGCCTGGCCCCAGCACAGCGAGGTCAGGAGAATCAGGCCCCAGTGACGGTCGAGCCAGCGCTGCAACTGCTCGGGGCTTTCGAGGCCGTCAGGGCGGTGCAGCAGTCGCGCGGCCAGCAGTGCGGCGAACAGCAGGCAGCCCAGCACCCCGCTGAACATCAGGCTGCCGGGCGCTGCGCTGAAGGCCCAGGTCAGCAGCCAGGCCAGAAAATAGAAGAAACCACCCAGGCGCGTGCGGATGCGGGTGTCATCCACTTCGCGCCACAGGGCGAAGGTATTGGGTTGGCGCGGTACTTCGGCGTCGGTCATCGTTTTCGCCTGTCACCGCTGGCGGCCACCTCCGGGCCGTCGCAGGCGACGTCAGAACCTTCTCCACGGGGCTTTTTGTGATCACAGAAAGTGCATGCGTGAGCATAGCGCCTTTTCGTGATCCCTGGAGTGTCCATTTGCCAGTATTCGCGGCCACCCGTCAGCCGCGACGGATCATCCATATCCCGGCGACGATCAACAGCAGGCCTGCCACCTTGCCGAGGGTGATGGGATTTTCGCGGAAACCGGCCCAGCCGAAATGATCGAGGGTGATGGCCATGGCCAGTTGCCCGGCGATCACCAGCACCATGAACAGCAGTGCGCCGACGCGCGGCCCGGCGAAGGCCGCGGTCGCGATGAAGAAAGCGCCGAGCAGGCCGCCGCTCCAGTGCCACCAGGTCAGCTCCTTGAGCGCACCGAGGCCAGGCATTTCACGCTGGCTCAGGGTCATCAGCAGTAACGCCAGGCTGCCAACGGCAAAGGAAATCAGCGCGGCGGCGAAGACACTGGACAGGTGACGGGCAAGCTGGCCATTGATACCGGCCTGCAGAGGCAGCACCGCGCCGGCGAGGAAGGGCAGGGCTAGCAGCCAGCCGCTGATGTGGTTCATAAATAACTCCAACGAGGGAAACGGGGTAAGGCGTTACGACAGGTTTTTTTCCAGCTGCACCAGGGCGACACGGCTGCCATCCGGGGCGCGGCGTTCGACGATGCCGACGGTCTGATAGCCAAGACGCGTGTAGAGCAGCAGGCCGCCAGCGTTGGCGTTGAAGCAGGACACCTTCATCAGCGGCGCCTTGTAGCGCTCGTGGGCGATCTGCTCCATCACTTCCACCAGGTGCTGAGCCACGCCCTGGCTGCGTGCCCAGGGTGCCACCATTAGGTTGCCGAGGGCGCAGAATTCGCCGTGCTGCCATTGGTAGAAATTGGCGAAGCCGGCGACTTTTCCAGCCAGTTCCACCACGGTGCTTTCACGCCGCTCGGCAATGGCGGCAGCGAGCTGGCCGACGTTAAGTGGCCAGATGGCCTTGGGGTAGCAGAAGAACAGTTCATCGACATTCTGCGGGAAGCCGACCACGTCACCGAGGTCGGTGGCCGTGGCCGGGCGGTGTTGCAGGTTTGCGTTCAAACGGGGCGGTCCTTGTTCAGCGCGGTGGATACTGCGAGAGCACCTGGGTGACGGTTTCACGGATCGCCCGCTCGCGCTCGATCGGTGTCGGTGGCTGGCTGCGCATCACCTGTTCACCGCTGCCGCGCCAGACCAGTTTGCCGTCTTTGCCGTCGTACAAGTCGATCTGCAGCGTCGCGACCTTGTAGTCCACACGGCGCGTTTCGGTGAAGGCCGGGCCGCCCCAGTAACCTCCCCAATAGCCGCCCCAGCCACCGCCGTACTGGGTGGTGATCTGATCCTGACGCTCGTCGACGATCAGCACGCTCTGCACTTTCAGGTCGCCCTTGCCGTCAGCTGCTTGGCGCAGGCCGCGTTGCTCGAGCTGCTCGGCGACGGCCTGGCTGATTCGCGCTTCGGTGATATCGCTCTTCAGCCGTGCGTCGTCGGGTTGGTAGGCGAGCTTGTCGTCCATCCAGCTCCAGCTGCGGTAAGCGCCGAAGTCGCGGCTGGGGTCGAAGTCGCGCTCCAGGCTGACGCTGGCGCAGCCGCTCAGGAGCAGTGCCACGATCAGGTAGGACAGGTTACGCATGGTGCTCTCCAGGGTTGTCGATCAATAGGGTGGGTAGCCGTTCAGCGCGCTGCGTATGGCCGCACGCATGGCGTCGGCCTGCGCCGCCTGGTCCTTGCCGGCCACCGCTTCGCCGCTGCCTGACCAGACCACCTGGCGGTCGCGTGGGTCGATCAGTTCGATGCGCACCACGGCCACTTTCTGTTCGTAGGTGCGCACGATGGGGACGCTGCCGTAGGCGCCGTAGCGGCGGCCCCAGTGGCTGCCGGTGCCGTAGTAGCCACCGACGTTGTCCTGGTATTGGCGCAGGCGGGTTTCCTTACTGATACGGGCGCTGACCAGCACGTCGCCAGGGCCATTGAGCGCCGGACGCAGGCCATACTGGTCGAGGCCGGCGCTGACGCTGTCGGCCAACTGATCGCCGCCAGGCGCGCGGCCATCCAGCCAGCTCCAGCTGCGGTAGCGGCCATAGTCACGCGGCGCGGCAGGGTAGGCGCTAGGGTCGAAGGTCGTGGCCGCTTCGGGCGGCGCCGGTGGCATGGGTAGCGACTCGGCCTGGTAAGGGTTCTTGCTTTGGCAGGCGGCCAGCAGCGGCAAGATGAATAGGGCTATGGCGGTGCGCATGGTCGTCTCCGTGGTCGCGTGCGGCATCCCCGATGGTTTCAGGCTACGCCGGCCTGTCAGCTTCGTCCAACGCGCTCAACGTGGTCGGCAGATCCAGTGCAAGTAGCGGCCGAGCCCCGCGAAGCTGGGATGGCGGCGGTGCGCCAGCTCCATTTCCAGCAGGTCGATCAGTTCGGCCTTGGCCTGGAATTGCTGCGGCATATAGTCGTGGAATACGCGTACGCCGCTACGGCTTTCGACCTGCCAGTCGGCGGCGAGTTGCGTGGCCAGCTCGCGCGGGTCGACCGGTTGCTGTGGCGTCAGGCTCTGTTTTTCGCCGGCGAAGTGTTCCTTGCGCAGTTTGCGGAAATGCCCCTTGAGCAGGTTGCGGTAGATCAGCGCGTCCTTGTTGTAGAAGGCCAGCGACAACCAACCGTCCTTGGCCGTCAGCTGATGCAGCACCGGCAGGATGGCCGCCGGCTCGGCCAGCCATTCCAGCACGGCGTGGCACAGCACCAGATCGAAGGGCTCCTGCAACTGGCCGAGCAGCTCCTGCCAGGGTACCTGGATGAAGGTGGCATTCTGGCCAGCCTCGGCGAAGCGCTGGCGAGCACCTTCGAGCATGGGTTCGGCTGGCTCGGCCAGGGTGATCTGATGGCCACGTTGGGCCAGCCACAGGCTCATGTGGCCCAGGCCGGCGCCGACGTCCAGCACGCGCAGCGGGCGATCCGGTAGCGCTTCAGCGAGATCAGCCTGCAACACGGCAAGGCGGATGGCGCCCTTGGCGCCGCCATAGATCTTTTCGGCGAAACGGGTGGCGAGTTCGTCGAAGTGGCGATCGCTCATTTGAGGAAGCGCCGTTCGTTGTCGGCGAGCTTGTCTAGCACCGCCTGGTTCATGTCGATACCCAGTTCACTGCACAGTTGCAGCAGATAGAGCACCACGTCGGCTACTTCCTGCCCGGCGTGGGCGAGCTGGTCGGTAGGCAGCTGGCGCGACTGTTCTTCGCTCAGCCACTGGAAGATCTCCACCAGCTCGGCCATTTCCACGCTGGCGGCCATGGCCAGGTTCTTCGGGCTCTGGTAACGGCGCCAATCGTTGTGATCGCGAATGGCGTGCATGCGGGCGGTGAGTTCAGCGAGGTTCATGGTGTGGCTCCGTTCGAGCCGCATAGCTTCGGCTCGAACGGAGGCGACCGCAAGTCGTTGGCGGGAAGAGGTTGGCAGAGCAGCGACTTTGGTGGGAGCGAGCTCTGCTCGCGAAGCTTTTCCGCTGGCCAGGTTCGCGAGCAGAGCTCGCTCCTACGACAACGCAGAATGCAATCCGGGGCGGATGTTCTCGATATCAGCTCCCGGATGACATCGGACTACGTCAGACCGTTAGCGGCTGCCAGCTCCCAGCCATATGCGGGGTGTCGCCTTCGCTGATCAGGCGGAACTGGCCGCTGGCGCCAGGCACGCTGGCTTGCAGGGCAACCTGGGTGGGCAGCAGCACGGGCTTCTGGAAGCGTACGTCCACGGCGTAGCCGGCCTGCGGCAGTTGGGCGTGCAAGGCCGCGAGGCTGCGCGCCTTGTTCCACAGACCATGAGCGATGGCGCGCTGGAAGCCGAACAGACGTGCTGTCACAGCGTAGAGGTGGATCGGGTTGTAGTCGCCGGCCACGCGAGCGTAACGCCGGCCTGTATCGGCAGGGGCGGCCCAGTCGGCCAGTGGCGTCAGCTCCAGCGGCGGCTGTTCGGCGCGTAGCGGCGCCTGGCCGTCGAGACGTAGAGCGCGGCAGAGAATGCGGCTGTCACCTTCCCAGAGCAGGCCGAGCTGATCTTCCAGGCGGGTGATCAGGCTGAACGTGGCGCCTTTGTCGTGCGGCTGCAGGTCGGTCACCTGCACGCTGACCTGGAACGGCCCCAGCCCGCCCATTGGGCGCAATACGCGGATACGGTTCTCCAGATGCACCAGCCCCAGCAGCGGGAAGGGAAAGCGGCGGTCGGTGAGCAGCTTCATCTGCAGGCCGAACGCGAGCACGTGCGGATACACCGGCGGCAGGTACGGGCTTTGTTCGATGGCACACACCTGGCGATAGCGCGCCAGGTGCTGCGCCTCCGCCTCCACACGGCAGCGCAGGCCGATATTGGGTAGCTGGCGGCCAGTCACCTTGTGGCGCAGGGCTGCGCGCAGGAACAGACCGGGCAGGGCTGGTGGTGTATCGAGTTCGAGCCAGTCGATGGCCATTGGCGAACTCCTTGGCTAATGAATGACAGCAGCTTAACCCTCAGACCCACGCTGGCATTGGCTGTTCTGCCCAGCTTGTGTGCAGGCCAGTCAATCCGACCTGCGACGCGGTTTGCGCGCGGTGGCTCGCTGACCCTAAGATGGCGCCGTTCACGAATAATGCTCACTAATAAGAACAACAGCAGGAATCATGCGTGATCTGACCGACGATGTGGCGCTGATGCGCCCGGTAATCGATGCCCTGCGTGCCAGCGGAACCGATCCTGACCGTGTGCTGGTGCGCGTTGGCCTGCCTCCTGGTGGGCTGCCGGCTGGCCGCTTTCCCCATGCCGCCCAGGCGCCATTCTGGAAGGCCGCCAGCGAAGAGTGTGGCGAGGAGCATGTCGGGCTGTACCTGGCGCAGCACCTGCCCGCCTTCCATGGCTTGCTGCTGGAATACCTGTTTCTCTCCAGCGAAACCTTTGGCGTTGGCCTGCGCCATGCGCTGCGCTATGTGCGCCTGCTCTCCGACACCCTCAGCGCGCGCCTGGACGTGGAAGGCGACGTGGCCGTGCTGACCCTGGGACTGGAAGCCGATACACCGCGCCATTTTCCGGAGATGCTGGCAGGGGCGGTGATCCGCCTGTTCGCGGCATTGACCGAAAACGATTTCCGCCCGCGTGAAGTGCGCTTCATGCATGCCGAGGGCGCGCCTGCTGAGCGCTACCAGGCTGTCTATGGTTGCCCGGTACGTCTGGGCGCCGAGGATTGTGCGCTGCTTTTCGACGCTGCGGTTCTGGGCAAGGCTTCGCGCCATGCCGCCCCGGAATTGCTGCGCATGCACGAGTCGCTGGCGCGGCGGCAGTTGGCGGAAGTGGAGAGGCTGGACCTGGTGCGCCAGGTGCGAGAGCTGATCGCCGAACTGCTGGTCGATGGCGGCGCCACCCTGGAACAGGTGGCGGCGCGCTTGAACATGCCGGCGCGGCGCTTGCGCGAGCGCCTGGCCATGGCCGGGGTGCGTTTCAACGACCTGATCACCGATTACCGTTGCCGCCTGGCCAAGGAGCTGTTGCTCAAGACCGACGAGCGCATCGAGGTAATCGTCGAACGCACCGGCTTCTCTGAGCCGAGCACGTTCTACCGCGCGTTCAAGCGCTGGGTCGGGGAAACACCGGTGGAGTTTCGCAAGCGCGGCAAAGGTTGATGCCATCCCGTGGGAGGGGCTTTAGCCGCGACCGTCGCCGCTGAAGCGCCTCCCACACGTCGTCACTCGCCTGTACCGTAGGGTGGGCCAGGCGGCGATCCTCTTCAGCCCACCCTCGCAACAGCCTCAAGCCCCCAACAAACTTTGCCCGCACACGCGCAGCACCTGCGCAGTCACTGCGCCGGAACCCGGCTGGGCGAACCAGGCCACGGCTTCGGCGACGTCTTGCGGCAGGCCACCCTGACTCATCGAGTTCATCCGTCGCCCGGCTTCGCGGATGCCCAGCGGAATGGCGGCGGTCATCTGGGTTTCGATGAAACCGGGGGCCACCGCGTTGATGCTGATGCCTTTCTTCGCCAGGGTCGGCGCCCAGGCCTGAGCCAGGCCGATCACGCCGGCCTTGCTCACCGCGTAGTTGGTCTGGCCCATGTTGCCGGCGATGCCGCTGATCGAGGCGATCAGCACCACGCGGCCGTTGTCGTGCAGCTTGTCGGCGTCCAGCAGCGCCTGGGTCAGCACCTGCGGCGCCTTGAGGTTGACGTCGATCACAGAGTTCCAGAACGCATCGCTCATCTTCGCCAGGGTCTTGTCGCGGGTGATGCCAGCGTTGTGCACGACGATATCCAGGCCCTCGGGCAGCGCCTCGACCAGGCGTTGCGGCGCATCCTCGGCGCAGATGTCCAGGGTCACCGCCTGCCCACCCAGGCGCGCGGCCAGCGCCTGCAGCGCATCGGCTGCCTGGGGTACATCGAGCAGCACCACCTCGGCGCCGTCACGGGCCAGCACTTCGGCGATGGCGGCACCGATGCCGCGCGAGGCGCCGGTGACCAGGGCCTTCTTGCCGGCCAATGGGCGCGTCCAGTCCTTGACCTGTTCGCCGCAGGCGCCCAGGCGCAGCACCTGACCAGAAACATAGGCACTCTTGGGCGAGAGGAAGAAGCGCAGCGCGCCCTCCAGTTGCTGCTCGCCACCCTTGCCGACATACAGCAACTGCACGCTGCCGCCGCGACGAATTTCCTTGCCCAGTGAGCGGGTGAAGCCTTCCAGGGAACGCTGCACGCTGGCGGCGACAGGATCTTTGATCGACTCGGGCGCGCGGCCCAGCATCACCACGCGCGGGCTGTTGGCCAACCCCTTGAAGGTGGGCTGGAAGAAATCGCGCAGCTCGATCAGTTGCTCGAAGCGGGTCAGGTGGCTGGCGTCGAACACCAGTGCCTTGAGCTTGGGACCGTGTTCGGCGGTCCAGCGCGGCAGCTCCAACTGGCCGTCGCGTGCGGCGAACAGCTGATCCGTGAGCTTGTTGGCGAAGGGCTGAATAGCCTTGAGCAGGTCGCCTTCACCGCCGAACAGCAGGGCGCCGTCGACCGGTCGCACTCGGCCGGCCATCCAGCGTTCCAGGCGCACAGGCGCCGGCAGGCCAAGGGCGCCAACCAGGCGGCGGCCAGTGGGGGAGTTGGCGAAGGCGAGGTAACGGTCGGACATGAAGGGCTCCTGCGGGCGAATCGAAAGTTGTGCCACTGTACGCGGCAGTTGGCAAAGCGCAATTGACTCTGTTGCCTCACGCGCCGGCAAGGCGGCCAATGTTCGCACCCATCCGAGGTTTAGCCTGTGCGATCAGGCTAAAGTGTCAGTCTCATGTTTCTGGGAACCGGCTGACGGGCAATAGTTCGCCACAGGTTTCTTCGATTTCTCGACCAGCAAGGAGTCCACATGACCCAGTTGCGCCGGGTCGCCATCGTAGGCGGCAACCGTATCCCGTTCGCGCGTTCCAACACCGTCTACGCCAGGGCGAGCAATCAGGAAATGCTGACCAGCGCCCTCGAAGGGCTGGTGGAGCGCTTCAATCTGCATGGCGAGCGCCTCGGTGAGGTGGTGGCCGGGGCCGTGCTCAAGCACTCGCGGGACTTCAACCTGACCCGTGAATGCGTGCTGGGCTCGCGCCTGGCGCCGGAGACGCCGGCCTACGACCTGCAGCAGGCCTGCGGCACCGGCCTGGAAGCGGCGATTCTGGTGGCCAACAAGATCGCCCTTGGGCAGATCGACTGCGGCATCGCCGGCGGCGTCGATACCACCTCCGACGCGCCCATCGGCGTCAACGAGGGGCTGCGGCAGATCCTCCTGGAAGCCAATCGCAGCAAGAGCACCGGCGACAAGGTCAAGAGTCTGCTGAAGATTCGCCCGCGCCATCTGGCGCCGCACATCCCACGTAATGGTGAGCCGCGCACCGGCTTGTCGATGGGCGAGCATTGCGAACTGATGGCGCAGCGCTGGGCCATCCCGCGTGACGAGCAGGATCAGTTGGCACTGGCCAGTCACCAGAAGCTCGCGGCGTCCTACGCCGAGGGTTGGCACGATGACCTGATGACCCCATTCCTCGGCCTGACCCGCGACCAGAACCTGCGTCCTGACATCAGCGCTGAGAAGCTCGCCTCTCTCAAACCCTGCTTCGAGCGTGGCCCGCGCGGCACGCTGACCCCGGCCAACTCCACGCCGCTGACCGATGGCGCCTCGCTGGTGCTGCTGGCCAGCGAGGAATGGGCCAAGGCCCGCGGCTTGCCGGTGCTGGCCTACCTGCGCGACGGCGAGGCGGCGGCGGTGGATTTCGTCCAGGGCAAGGAAGGCCTGCTGATGGCGCCGGTCTATGCGGTGCCGCGCCTGCTGGCGCGCAACGGCCTGACCCTGCAGGATTTCGACTACTACGAGATCCATGAGGCCTTCGCTGCCCAGGTGCTGTGCACGCTCAAGGCCTGGGAGGACGCCGACTACTGCAAGGAGCGCCTGGGTTTGGACGGCGCACTGGGGACCATCGACCGCAGCAAGATGAACGTCAAGGGCAGTTCGTTGGCTGCCGGCCACCCGTTCGCGGCCACCGGCGGGCGTATCGTCGCCAACCTGGCCAAGCTGCTGTCGGTGGCCGGTGAGGGACGCGGCCTCATCTCCATATGCGCGGCTGGCGGTCAGGGTGTGACCGCAATCCTCGAACGGTAATCCAATACGGGTGGTTGCAAGTCATCGCGATCACTCGATGTAAGAACCTGTTCACGATCTGCTGTGCGTCGGCCCTACTGCGTTAAAAACAGGCTGGAGCGCCAGCCCGGTCGGAATGCTCATTTACAGCTCGTAAAGTCGAGCGCGACTCCGAGCGTTCCTCGCCTGTTTTTGCCTTGTATGGCTCTAGCTCGCAAGATCGTGAGCAGGTTCTAAGCAACTCCGTGATTCGGGCGGCCCGCATAGCGTGTGGCCGCCCTTTTTTTGCGCGCCGCCCGGCTGTGAGAGGGGCTTCAGCCGCGACGAGCGCTCGCAGCGTGCTGTTTTCGCTGAACGCTGCGGTGGCCTGTCGCGCGGCAAATCACCACAGCGCCGGTTATGCCTTTAGCGGCTAGTCTTTTAGTGCGCATTGATCCAGATCAATACGCCTTTTCGCGCTTTACTCAGCAGCTTCTCAGCTGCATTTCATTTCCATAAGAACAATTTCAGTTCGTTTGACTCCAAGACTTGGAGTCTATGGATCGGCTTGCGTGCTGGGGCCGAAATAACCCTGAATGAGGATGTGACATGTTCGGCCTAGAGGCGCTTGATCTCGCCCGAATCCAGTTTGCCTTCACCATTTCCTTCCACATCGTCTTCCCGGCCATCACCATTGGTTTGGCCAGCTACCTGGCGGTGCTCGAAGGTCTTTGGTTGAAGACCAGCAACACGCTGTATCGCGATCTCTACCACTTCTGGTCGAAGATATTCGCAGTCAACTTCGGCATGGGCGTGGTCTCCGGCTTGGTCATGGCCTATCAGTTCGGCACCAACTGGAGCGCCTTCTCCGACTTTGCCGGGGCAGTCACCGGGCCGCTGCTGACCTACGAGGTTCTCACCGCGTTCTTCCTCGAAGCGGGGTTCCTCGGCGTCATGTTGTTTGGCTGGAACCGCGTCGGGCCGGGCCTGCACTTCTTTTCCACGGTGATGGTGGCCATCGGCACGTTGATCTCGACCTTCTGGATTCTCGCTTCCAACAGCTGGATGCATACGCCGCAGGGCTTTGAGATCATCGATGGCCGGGTGATCCCGGTGGACTGGTTCGCCGTGGTCTTCAACCCATCGTTCCCTTATCGCCTGGCGCATATGGCGACCGCGGCGTTCCTCGCCACCGCCTTCTTCGTCGGCGCTTCGGCGGCCTGGCACCTGCTGCGCGGGCGTGACAACCCGGCGATCCGCAAGATGCTCTCGATGGCGCTCTGGATGGCCCTGCTGGTGGCACCGGTACAGGCCTTCATCGGTGACCTGCATGGCCTCAACACGCTAAAGTACCAACCGGCGAAGATCGCCGCCATCGAGGGCCACTGGGAGAACATCGGCGACGAGCCGACCCCGCTGATCCTTTTTGGCTGGCCGGATATGCAGCGTGAGGAAACCCGCTTCAAGGTGGAAATCCCGGCACTCGGTAGCCTGATTCTCACCCATAGCCTGGATAAACAGGTGCCGGCACTGAAGGACTTCCCGCCGGAAGACCGCGCCAATTCAACCATCGTCTTTTGGACCTTCCGCATCATGGTCGCGATGGGTCTGATGATGATCCTCACCGGTCTGTGGGGTACCTGGCTGCGCCGCGGCGAGCGGCTGTACACCTGCAGGCCGTTCTTGCACCTGGCGGTATGGATGGGGCCGAGCGGCATCATCGCCATCCTTGCCGGCTGGTACACCACCGAGATCGGCCGTCAGCCGTGGATCATCCATGGGCTGATGCGTACCGCCGATGCTTCGTCAGGGCATAGCGCGGCGCAGTTGGGCTTTACCCTGGCGCTGTTCGTGGTGGTTTATTTCGTACTCTTCGGTGCGGGTATCGGCTACATGCTGCGGCTGGTGCGCAAGGGGCCGAAGATCGACGAGGGCGAGGAAACGTCCGAAGGTGGGCCAGGCCAGCCGCGTACGCCAGCGCGTCCGCTGTCGGCGGCCGAAGAAGGCCTGGAAGATGGCGAAACCGACACCTTGCCGGAAAGGAGCTGAACATGGGTATCGACCTTCCGCTGATCTGGGCGGTGATCATCGCCTTTGGCGTAATGATGTACGTGGTGATGGATGGCTTCGATCTGGGTATCGGCATCCTCTTTCCCTTCGTCCGTGACGACGGCGAGCGCGACGTGATGATGAACACCGTCGCACCGGTCTGGGACGGCAACGAGACCTGGCTGGTACTCGGCGGTGCTGGCCTGTTCGGCGCCTTCCCGCTGGCCTATGCGGTGGTACTCGACGCGCTTTATTTGCCGCTGATCCTGATGCTTCTGGGGCTGATCTTCCGTGGTGTGGCCTTCGAGTTTCGCTTCAAGGCCAAGGCCGCCAAGCGCCATCTGTGGGATAAGGCCTTCATCGGCGGCTCGCTGACTGCCACCTTCTTCCAAGGTGTGGCACTGGGCGCCTATATCGACGGTTTCGAGGTGGTCAATCGCAGTTTCGCCGGCGGTGCGTTCGACTGGCTGACACCGTTCTCGGTGTTCTGCGGCCTGGCGCTGATCGTTGCCTATGCGCTGCTTGGCTGCACCTGGCTGATCATGAAAACCGAAGGTCGCCTGCAACAGCAGATGCATGACATGGCGCGGCCACTTGTGTTCGTGGTGCTGGCGGTGACCGGCATCGTCAGTCTGTGGACGCCGTTCGAGCACCCGGCGATCGCCGAGCGTTGGTTCAGCCTGCCGAACCTGTTCTGGTTCATGCCGGTGCCAGTATTGGTGCTGCTGTGCACATACGCACTGCTGCGCTCGGTGGCCAACAACCGTAACTACTCGCCATTTTTGCTCACCCTGGCGCTGATCTTCCTCGGCTACAGCGGCCTGGGCATCAGCCTGTGGCCGAACGTGATTCCGCCGTCGATCAGCATCTGGGAGGCCGCCGCACCGCCACAGAGTCAGGGCTTCATGCTGGTGGGCGCGTTGTTCATCATCCCCTTCATTCTCATGTACACCGCCTGGAGCTATTACGTTTTTCGCGGCAAGGTGACGGTGGATGATGGCTACCACTGAGGGGCGTGAAATGACCAAGGTCGAGCAGGATAAAAAACCGCTGTGGCAGCGTCTGGGTTGGCTGGTGCTGATCTGGGCCTGCAGCGTCACCGCGCTGGGCATCGTGGCCTGGCTGCTGCGCCAGTTCATGAGTGCGGCGGGGCTGGGGACGCCAGGCTGAGCACGCGGTTGATCCCGGCGCGTGCTTGTTCCCATACTGGCTTTCTTTGTTCGCACGCCAAGGAGGCCCGATGTTCGCCCTCAGCGATACCCTCAAACGCCGCTTCGCCGCGCTGAAATCCACTGCCGACTACTGGTCGCTGCGCCATGTGCGCGAGAGCAGGGAGTCCTACTGGGTGCGGCGGCGTGTGGCGCAGGCGCCTTCCTTCGTCGACGATGCTGGCGCCATGCTCACAGTGCGTATCGCCGGTGTCGAAGCCTATGCGGCCACCAGCGATCTCAGCCTGGCTGGCTTGCAGGCTGCACTGGAGCACGCCGAGCAGATGGCACGCACCTTGGCTGGGCATAACCTGCTGGATCTCGGCAGCCTGCCGTATCCCACCGAGCACAGCGACGATGTGATGCCAGACTACGAACAGCCGTTGGCGGGGGCTGCCCACTGGTTCGAACTGTTGATGGCAGAGTCGGCATTGATTCCCCAGGATGCGCGTCTGGTCGATAGCCATGTCGGGCTGACGTTCACCTGCCATGAGCAGATATTTCTCAACAGCGCGGGCGCCTGCCTGCGGCGCGCCCAGCGCTATGTGTTCCCGCAGGTGGGCGTTACCGCCAGCGACGAACACGATAGCCAGAGCCGCAGCTTCGGCGGCACGCATCTGGCGCGCCAGGGCGGCGCCGAGGTGTTGCAGCAGTTGGGTGTGATCGGCAGCGCCGCGCGCATCGCCGACGAAGCATTGCAACTGTTGCTGGCGCCCAACACCCCGAATGGTTCGCGCGATCTGTTGCTGATGCCGGACCAGATGATCCTGCAGATTCACGAGTCCATCGGCCATCCGCTGGAGCTGGACCGCATTCTCGGTGACGAGCGCAATTTCGCCGGCACCAGCTTTATCCGTCAGAGCGATTTCGGTCATTACCAATATGGCTCGCCGCTGCTCAATGTCAGCTTCGATCCGGATGTGCCTGGAGAGTTGTCCAGCTACCGCCATGACGATGACGGCACGCCGGCCGAACGGCAGCTACTGATCCGAGACGGCATCCTTCAGCGTCCGCTCGGCGGCGCGCTGTCGCAATGGCGCAGCGGCTTGCCAGGTGTGGCCAACAGCCGCGCCTGCAGCTGGAACCGGCCGCCCATCGACCGTATGGCCAATCTCAATCTGGAACCAGGCGATCAGCCGCTGGCCGAACTGATCGGCGGTATCGAACGAGGGATTCTGATGAGCAACAACCGCTCCTGGTCGATCGACGACGCGCGCAACAAATTCCAGTTCGGCTGCGAGTGGGGCCAACTGATCGAAAACGGCGAACTCAAGGGCGTGGTGAAGAACCCAAATTACCGAGGCATCAGCTCGCGGTTCTGGCGCAACCTGCGCGCGGTGGGGGACACCAGCACCTTCGAGGTGATGGGCACACCCTATTGCGGCAAGGGTGAACCCAACCAGGTGGTTCGCGTGGGGCACGCTACACCGGCCTGCGTATTCGCCGATATCGATGTATTCGGAGGGGCGGCCTGATGGATGCACGTCAGCATTTCAGCGCGTTGTTCGAGCATCTGCAGGCGCAAGTCGTGGGCGAGGAGGGTTTCACCCTGACCTATGGCGCCGAGGTGTCCAGCTTCATCCGGTTCAATCAGGGTCAGGTGCGCCAGGCCGGCGATGTGCAGCAGGTCTACGTCACCCTCTCGCTGTACCAGGGGCAGCGCCATGCCGACAGCAAACTGGCGCTCAGTGGTGTGCTCGATGAGGATTTGCCGCGTCTGCAGCAGATAGTGCAGCGTCTGCGAGGCGTGCTGCCAACCTTGAGTGATGACCCTTATCTGCGCTTGAACCGTGAGGCTTGGCGCAGCGAGGTGGCGAGTGAAGCAGGTTCGCTCGCCAGTGCGGTCATGGCGCAGCAGATCGTCGCTGCGGCTGCTGGTCTGGATCTGGTCGGCTTTCTCGCCGTGGGCCCTCAGTACCAGGGCTTCGCCAGCTCCTGGGGCGCGTTCGGCTGGTACGCCGCGAGCAGTTTCAATTTTGAGTTCAGCCTGTTCGATGACAACGGCCAGGCGGTGAAAAGCGCCTATGCCGGTGAGCAGTGGGACGCCCAGACGTTCGCCCGCAAGCTCGAAAGCGCGCGACAACAGCTGGAATTTCTCGGCCGGCCAGCCAAGTCGCTGCAGCCGGGGGCTTATCGCGCCTACCTGGCACCGGCTGCGCTGGAAGAACTGGTCAGCCTGTGCTGCTGGGGCTTCGGCGCCCAGGCGCTGGCGTCGGGTGGCAGCCCGTTGCAGCGGCTGTTCAACGGTAAATCCGAGCTCAGCCCGTTGGTGACCATGGACGAGCGCATCGAAGGCGGCCTGGCGCCGGCCTTTACCGCAGAAGGACCGCGTCGGCCGTTGCGCCTGATCAGCCAGGGGCGACCCGGCGAGCGCCTGGTCAGCTCGCGCAGTGCCGCGGAATATGGCCTGATCGCCAATGGCGCGTGCAGCGGCGAATACCCGCTGTCCTTGCAGATGCATGGCGGTGAGCTGGATGAGCAGGACGTGCTGCGACGGCTCGGCACCGGGCTGTATATCGGTAACCTGTGGTACGGCAATTTCTCCAACCTGCCCGCGGCACGCCTGACTGGCATGACCCGCTTCGCCACCTTCTGGGTCGAGGATGGGCAGATCCAGGCGCCAGTCGACACCATGCGTTTTGACGATTCGCTGTTTGACTTCCTCGGCCTGCAGCTGGAAGCCCTGACCCGCGAGCCGGAGCTGCTGCTGCCGGGCGGGACCTACGGTGCCAGGCAGACCGGCTCGATGGCGTTGCCGGGCGCGCTGCTGTCGCGGTTTACCTTGACCTTGTAGTAGTGGGCCTATTTTCTCGCCTTGAGCACCACGAACTTCGGATTGGCCGCCACCTGTTCGACACCGCGGAACAGCCGGGCCAGTTTGGCGTGGTAGCCCAGGTGGCGGTTGCCGACTATCCACAGTTCACCGCCAGTGACCAGCGCCGCGCGAGCTTGCTGGAACATGCGCCAGGCGAGGAAGTCACCGACCACCTGCTGCTGATGGAAGGGCGGATTGCACAGCACCATATCCAGCGAGTCAGCCGGCTGCTCGGCCAGGCCATCGCCAGCGCGTATGGTTACCGGTCTCTCACCAAGTGCCGCCTGCCAGTTCTCCTGCGCCGATTGCACGGCCATGTACGACTCGTCCACCAGCGTCAGCTCCGCTTGTGGGCTGCCCAGGGCATAGGCGATGCCGAGCACGCCGTTACCACAACCCAGATCGGCGACGCGGACGCGGCCGAGGTGGCGTGGCAGATGCGGAAGAAAGGCGCGGGTGCCGATATCCAGGCCGTCGCGGCAGAACACATTGGCGTGGTTGATCAACTCCAGCGCCGGTTTATCCAGGTGGTAGCGAGTGGGGTAGGGCGAGTGCGGCGCCGCCTTGGTTTCAGGCGTGGCCACGAGCAACCGAGCTTTCTTCACCGCCAGCGAGGCTTGCACCGGGCCGATGTATTGCTCCAGCAGATCACCGGCGGCGCGCGGTAGGTGTTTGATCATTGCCCCAGCCACCACACGGGCATTCGGCGCCAACTGGTCGTGCAGACGGATCAGTTGTTCTTCCAGCAGGGCCAGAGTCTTCGGCACGCGGATCAGTACCCAGTCGAACGGCCCCTGCGGCGTTTCGCTGGACGTCACGAAGCGGACCGCCTGCACCGCCACACCATTGCGCGCCAGGTTCTTCTGCAATGCCAGATGGCCGAGGTGCGAGTCGCCGCTGCTGGTCACCCGGCAGTGCGTGGCCAGTGAGCAGGCGAGGGCGCCGAAGCCATCGTTGAGCACCAGCACCCGGCTTGTGGCGTCGATGCCCTGCTCGTGCACATGACTCAACAGGTATTCGTCGGCAGCATCGAAGGCCTGCAGAGGTTCGTTCTGCTGTTCGGGCTGGCGAATCAGGTCGAGGTCGGCGAATGGGGTGACGAGTGACGGCATGGCAGGCGTTTTCCGGAGGCGTGTGGAGCTGGCGCATCATAGCCGCTGGCGTCGCTGCACCCCAACATTCCTGAAGGTAGCCACATGTGCCGCTGGACAAGTGTGTGCGCCAATGGCTAAGTCTCACCCAGCGGTCTGGCGGGCGATCTGCCGGCAGACCTTGGTAAGGCATGAGCGAGAGACAAGATTGAGCGTTTCCGAAGCAAGACCCATCCGACGCCGAACGTTGCACAGTGAAATCGTCGACCATCTGCGTGAGCTGATCGTCAGCGGCGAGCTGGAGCCGGGTCAGAAAATCCCTGAGAAAGCCCTGTGTGAACGCTTCGATATCTCGCGCACCCCGCTGCGTGAAGCGCTCAAGGCGCTGGCGGCCGAAGGCATGATCGAACTGTTGCCGCAGCGTGGGGCCCGCGTGGTCACCATCACCGATGAGGAGTTGCAGGAGCTGTTCCCGATCATCGCCAGCATCGAGGCGCTGGCTGGCGAGCTGGCCTGCGAGAAGATCAGCGACGCGCAGATCGAAGCCATCCGCCAGATGCATGAGGACATGATCGAAGCCTATCGGGCGTCACGCTCGTTGGAGTATTCGCGGCTCAATCGAGCCATTCACTTCGCCATTTTCGAGGCGGCCGACAATGCGTCGTTGCTGGCGCTGTACCGCAACCTGGAACTGCGCATTCGCAACATCCGTCACACCGTGCGCCAGGCCCCGCGGTATTGGAAAGAGGCGGTGAGCGATCACGAGAAGATCCTGCAGGCCCTTGCTGCACGTGATGGCAGTCGGCTCGGCAAGATCATGCGTCAGCACGTGATGAATACCGCGCGCACGGTGCGTCATTCTATCGACGAGTTACAGGACTCGGCGCTCGTCAGCGATCAAGAATAGTTGCTCACCTTCTGCATAAAACCCTCGCTTTCCGGGCGTTTTTACGCCCGATATTCGAGCATCTGCGCGAAAAATTGCTCTATCTTCGTGCAATTAAAATGAATTCATTATTTATTATTCTTTTTTGTTGACGATGCCCTTTACCGTCCCGCAGAGTGCTCTGGCGATGCTTGCTAGGGCACGCCGGCACCCATGAAAGGGAGCCGTTGCGCGATAACAAAACAGGGGGCAAAACCATGAAGAAGATTTTTGCGGCTTCGTCGATGATGCTGATGTTCGCAGCAGCGGGAGTGTCGGCACAGGAAGGCACACTGGCGAAGATTGCCGAGCTGGGGGAGATCAGCGTCGGCCACCGTGATGGGGCCGTGCCTTTTTCCTACTATGACGATCAGCAGCGCCCCATCGGCTATGCCATGGACCTGTGCGCGAAGGTCGTCGATGCGATCAAGCTCAAACTCGACGAGCCGGAGCTTAAGGTCAGCTACCTGCCCGTGACCGGCGCCACCCGCATGCCGTTGCTGGCCAACGGCACCATCGACATGGAGTGCGGCACCACCACCAACAATGCCGAGCGCCAGCGCCAGGTGAGTTTCTCCAACACCTATTTCGTTGCTGGCGTGCGCATCCTCTCCAAGAAGAGTGCGCCGATCGAAACCATGGCCGATGCCCAGGGCAAGACCGTGGTCACCCTGGCCGGCACTACCAGCGTCAAGGTCATCAGTGAGATCAATGCCGCGCAGAACCTCGGCCTCAACGTGCTGAGCGTGAAGGACCTGGCCGAAGGCATGCTAACCCTGCAGACCGAACGCGCCGTGGCGCTGATCTTCGACGATGTGTCCATTGCCGGCGCCGCCGCGACCTCAAAGAACCCTGAAGACTTCGTCATGTCCGCCGAGCCGCTGTCGGTCGAACCATACGGCATCATGCTGCGCCGTGGTGACGATGACTTCAAGGAACTGGTCAACGCCACCCTCGACGAGCTGTACGCCAGCGGCGAGATCAACGCCATCTACGACAAGTGGTTCGTTCAGGCGATTCCGCCGCGTGGCATCAACATGAACTTCCCGATGTCCGGCCAACTGAAGAAGGTCATTGCCGAGCCTACCGACGATCCGAACCCAGAGCTGTATCGCTGATCGAGTGGCGCCAACCCGGTCGGTGCTCTGTGCCGACCGGGCCATGACATGTACTGGACGGGCTAGGCCATGAGCTACAACTGGAACTGGTGGATCTTTTTCGAGCCTTCGCTCGATGGCACCAATACCTACCTGATGACGCTGATCTGGGGCGCCTGCTGGACGGTCGCCACGGCCCTCGGCGCGTTCACCATCGCCATCGTGCTCGGCTCGCTGGTCGGTGTGGCGCGCACCTCGCCGCTGGCCTGGATGCGTGCGCTGGGTACCGGCTTCGTCGAGCTGTTTCGCAACATTCCGCTGCTGGTGCAGATGTTCCTCTGGTACTTCGTGCTGCCGGAGCTGCTGCCCACCGACCTGGGGCGCTGGTTCAAGCAACTGCCCAACGCCGCGTTCTACACGGCGGTGATCTGCCTGGGCTGCTACCACGCCGCGCGTATGGCCGAAGTGGTGCGTGCCGGGCTCGAGAGTCTGTCCCGTGGGCAACGCATGTCCGGGCTGGCCATGGGCCTGACGCTGGTGCAAACCTACCGTTATGTGTTGTTGCCGATGGCCTATCGCATCGTGGTACCGGCCATCACCTCCGAATTTCTCAGTTGCACCAAGAACACCTCCGTCGCCCTGGCCATCGGCCTGATGGAGCTGACCGGCAGCGCCCGTGCGATGCAGGAAAACAGCTTCCAGACTTTCGAGGCGTTCACTGCGGCAACCACCCTGTATCTGGTGCTCAACCTGATCATCGTCTTCGCCATGCGCGCCGTCGAGCGCAAGGCCGCTGTGCCGGGCTACGGCCTGCGGAAGGAGAGCTGAACATGTTTGGCAGTTTCGACCTGGGAGTGGTGGTCGACTCGCTCCCCTATCTGTTCTACACCGGCATGAGCTTCACCCTGACGCTCACGCTGTTCGCCACCATCGGCGGCATCTTCTTCGGCTCGCTGTTGGCGATCATGCGCCTGTCGCGTTATCGCGCGCTGTCGATGTTCGCCGGTGGCTACGTCAACCTGTTGCGCTCGCTGCCGCTGGTGCTGGTGATCTTCTGGTTCTACTTCATGGTGCCCTTCGTGGTGCAGTGGATCACCGGCGCACCGCGTCCAGTGCGCATCGACCCGTTCTGGTCGTCGGTGATCACCTTCACCTTGTTCGAGGCCTGCTACTTCTGCGAGATCATCCGCTCCGGTATCCAGTCGCTGCCCAAGGGCCAGGCCCAGGCGTCGATGGCGCTGGGCCTGACCAATCGCCAGGGCCTGTTCTACGTGGTGCTACCGCAGGCGCTGCGCAATATGCTGCCGCTGATGCTCACGCAGACCATCGTACTGTTCCAGGACACCTCGCTGGTCTACATCCTGTCGATCACCGACTTCCTCGGTGCCGCAGCGAAGATCGCTCAGCGTGACGGTCGCCTGCTGGAGATGTACGTCTTCGCCGCGCTCGTCTACTTCGTGATCTCCCTGCTCGCCTCCTATGCCGTACGCCGCCTGCAAAAGCGCGTCGCCATCATTCGTTAAGAGTGCCTTCGCCATGATAACCATCAGCGATGTCTGTAAATCCTACGGTTCGTTCCAGGTGCTGACGCACTGCTCGACCACCGTTGCCAAGGGCGAGGTGGTGGTGGTGTGCGGGCCTTCCGGTTCCGGCAAGTCCACCTTGATCAAGACGGTCAACGCGCTGGAACCCATCGACAGTGGTGAAATCACCGTCGATGGCATCAGCGTCACGGCCAAGGACACCAATCTGCCCAAGCTGCGTTCGCGCGTCGGCATGGTGTTCCAGCACTTCGAGCTGTTCCCGCACCTGTCGATCATGGAGAACCTGATGCTGGCGCAGATCAAGGTGCTCGGTCGCAGCAAGACCGAGGCCGAGAAGAAAGGCCTGCAACTGCTCGAACGCGTCGGCCTCAAGGAGCATGCGCACAAGCATCCGGGCCAGCTCTCCGGCGGCCAGCAACAGCGCGTGGCCATCGCCCGTGCGCTGGCCATGGATCCGGTGGTGATGCTGTTCGACGAGCCGACTTCGGCGCTCGATCCGGAGATGGTCAACGAGGTGCTCGACGTGATGGTGCAGCTGGCCCACGAAGGCATGACCATGATGTGCGTGACCCACGAGATGGGCTTCGCGCGCAAGGTCGCCGACCGGGTGATCTTCATGGACGCCGGACAGATCGTCGAAGACTGCCCGAAGGAGGAATTCTTCGGCGACATCAACGCCCGTTCCGACCGCGCCCAGCAGTTCCTGTCGAAAATTCTCTCTCACTAACGCCGGACGAAGATCATGGAAATGCCCAACGAGCAGCAATTGCTGGCGATGGCGGCTGCGCGCGGTGCTGCGCTGCGTGATGGCCGCGTGGTGCTTTACGCCGGTGCCAACCTGCCCAGCGCCGAGTCGCAGCAGGCCTATGCGCCCGAGCTGAGCGCCTACCCGGCGATGGGTCCGAGCTACGCCAAGGAACAGCCGGATACCGATCTGGTTTCTGGTCTCGAAGTGGCCGTGCGCGAGCGCATCTGCAGCCTGTTCGGCGCCGCCTGGGCCGAGCCGCGACTGCCCAGCTGCACCATCGCCAACCTGGCCGTGTTCCACGCTTTCAGCCGGCCGGGTGACCTGCTGCTGGCGCCTGCCGCGGCTCATGGCGGGCACCTCAGTCAGCGCCGCGGCGGCACGCCGGAACTGGCCGGGCTGCGCGTGGCCGATCTGCCTTTCGATACCCGCGCCTGCCGCCTGGATGCCCAGGCCGCTGCCGAGCAGGTGCGCACGCTGCGCCCTGCGTTGGTGATGCTCGGCCGCTCGGTGATCATCACCCCTGACGACATCGAACCGGTGGTAGCTGCCGCTCGCGAAGTGGGGGCAAAAACCATTTTCGACGCTTCGCACGTGTCCGGGCTGATCGCCGGCGGCACCTTCCCCAACCCATTGGAGCTGGGCGTCGATATCCTCACCAGCTCCACCTACAAGACCCTGCCGGGTCGCCCGCACAGTCTGATCGCCGGTCGTCATGCCGAAGATGGCGAGCGCCTGGCGCGTTTCATCGACCGCGCGCTGCTGGCCAACTACGACGCCGGCAAGTTGCCGTCCTTCCTGGTCACCCTGCAGCAGGCCGAAGCCGATGGCGGCGCCTATGCCCGGCGCGTCTGCGCGGCCAGCCAGACCTTCGCCAAGGTGTTGCGTGAGCTGAACGTGGCGGTGATCGCGCCGAGCCCGGGCGAGGTCTTCACCCATCAGGTGCTGGTGCCGATGAGCAATGCACTGGATGCTCCAGCGACGATCAAGGCGCTGGAGCAGGAAGGCATTCTGGTCGGTACCTGCAACGACCCGACCACGCCGGGCGCCTATGCCCTGCGTGTCGGCACCCAGTTCATCGTTGCCCAGGGCCAGGACGAGCAGGTGGACAACATCGCCCGTTGGCTGGCCGCTGCACTGCGTCGCGAGGTCGACGGCCGCATGTCCGTCGCCTGAAAGGATGGAAAAGTCTCGCGAGCTAGAGCAATGCAAGGCGAAAACAGGAGAAGACGCGGAGTGTACTTTTGTACATGAGCATTACTCGCTTCGCTCGCCCCTTCGGGGCCACGCTGAAGCGCGTTGGCCGCAAGCGGCCTGCCGATCCTGTTTTTAACGCAGCAGTGCCGACGCGCAGCAGGCTTTTAGGTGGTCGAGCGGAAGATCTTGCCGGGGTTCATCAGGTTGTGCGGATCGAGCGCCTGCTTGATCGCGCGCATCACGTCGATGGCCACCTCTCCGTGTTCTTCCACCAGGTAGTCGATCTTGTGCAGGCCGATGCCGTGCTCGCCGGTGCAGGTGCCACCGGCGGCCAGCGCGCGCTCGACGATCAGGCGATTGAGCCGTTCCGACTCGGCCACTTCGGCAGCGTCGTTCGGGTCGAGCAGCAGGCAGACGTGGAAGTTGCCGTCACCGACATGGCCAAACACCGGGGCTATCAGGCTCGAACTGGCCAGGTCGTCCTGCGCGCCGAGCACGCACTCGGCCAGGCGCGACAGCGGCACGCAGACATCGGTGGATGACGAGCGGCAGCCTGGCTTGAGCTGCAGGAAAGCGAACAGCGCGTTGTGCCGGGCGCTCCACAGCTTGTTGCGTTCCTCCTGCTGGGTCGCCCACTGGAAGCCGCTGCCACCGTTGCCGTCGGCCAGCTCCTGCACGCTCTGCGCCTGCTCGGCGACGCTCGCCTCGTTGCCGTGGAATTCCAGGAACAGCGTCGGCGCTTCGTTCAGCTCCAGTTTGAAGTAGCGATTCAGGGCGCTGATGGCCAGGGCATCGACCAGTTCGGCGCGGGCCACCGGAATGCCCATCTGGATGGTTTCGATCACCGTCTGCACCGCGCCTTGCACCGAGGCGAAACTGCACACGGCGGCGGAAATGGCTTCCGGCTGCGGGTGCAGTTTGAGGGTGATCTCGCTGATCACGCCCAGGGTGCCTTCGCTGCCGACCATCAGCCGCGCCAGGTCATAGCCGGCGGAGGACTTCTTCGCCAGCGAGCCGGCCTTCAGCACGCGGCCGTCGGCCAGCACGGCGGTCAGGCCGAGTACGTTCTCGCGCATGGTGCCGTAGCGCACGGCATTGGTGCCCGAGGCGCGGGTAGCGCACATGCCGCCGATGCTGGCGTCGGCGCCGGGGTCGATGGGGAAGAACAGGCCGCTGGCGCGCAGGTATTCGTTGAGCGCCTTGCGGGTGATGCCCGGCTGTACGGTGATGCTCATGTCTTCGGGGCGGAAGTCCAGCACCTGATCCATCTGCGACACGTCCAGGCTCAGGCCGCCATGCACCGCCAGCAGATGGCCTTCCAGCGACGAGCCGCTGCCATAGGGAATCACCGGCACGCGGTGTTCGTGGCACTGGCGGAGGATGGCGACGATCTCGTCCTGACTGCTGGCGAAGGCCACGGCATCCGGCGGCATCGGGTCGTACAACGATTCGTCGCGGCCATGGTGTTCGCGCACGGCGGCAGCGGTGCTGAAGCGTTCACCGAGCAGTGCGGTGAGGGCGGCGCTGAAGGCGGCCGGCAGTTCGCGGCGCGGAGCGAGTGGTACGTGAAGGGTCATTGCGGGTTCCTTGTTGTTATCAGGTCGCCCGCGATGCTGGCGCCGGCTACAGCGGCGTCAGCTCGTTCATCACGGTGTCGAGGGCGAGGCGGGTGTCGTCGAGTTGCACCAGCGAGGCATGCCGCGCGCCGAGGGCGTCGCGGTTCTTGATCGCGGTGAGGATCGCCTTGTGGCGCGGCAGGCTGAGTGCCTGGGTGTTGGGGCGCAGGTTGGTGACGGTGATCGATTCGCGCAACGGCAACGACAGCATGTTGCACATGTAGGCAAGCAGATCGTTGTGGGTGGCCTCGGCGATGGCGCGGTGGAAGTCGATGTCCGGCTGCAGCATTTCCTGGCGTGTCTGTGCCTTCTCCATACGCTGGTAGGCATCCTCGATGGCAGCGATGTCTTCCTCGGTCGCAGTGGTTGCGGCCATGGCGGCGATCTCCGGTTCGAGAATCCGCCGGACCCCGGCCAGGGTGTTGAAGAACTCGCTCTGCGGCGTGCTCTGCACCAGCCAGTAGAGAACATCCGGATCGAGCAGGTGCCATTCGCTGCGTGGGCGTACCACGGTGCCGACGCGTGGTTTGGAATACACCAGGCCCTTGGCGACCAGCACCTTGGTCGCTTCGCGCAGTACCGGACGACTGACCTGGTACTCCTCGCACAGGCTCGACTCCAGTGGCAGCTTCTCGTCGGGCTTGAAGCGGCCAGAGACGATACGCATGCCCAGTTCGTGAACGATACGGGCGTGCATGCTCTTGCGCGGTTTTGGGGTCTGGTAATCCATGAAGTCGGCGATGCTCCGAATGAATGCCGCGCATCATAGCATCGCTCTCGCGCCGTTTCGGACAGACGGCCATGGATCGCAACCGTACGCTTTTGTGTCAGCGCCTTTCGGCGCGTAGGCAGGTGGTTGGGAGCAGGCGCGAGACGGGCGTGGGTCGGATCATGGTCGTTCTACTCCCGGATGGAGTGCGCCACACCGGCGTGCCGGTGCGGCGCGGGAATAAAAAGGGGAGCACCACCCGGGCGGAGCGGGCTCCCATGGAGGTTATCGTCAGGCTTCAGTGCGAGTGGCGCGGTACATCCGAGCCACGGCAGCCGACCAGGAAGTCGAAGTCGCAGCCTTCATCGGCCTGCAGCACGTGATCGACGTAGAGGCGGGCGTAGCCGCTGTCGAAGATCTTGGCGCTGGTGTCGGGCTTAAGATCGGCCAGGCGCCCGGCCAGTTCTTCGTCGCTGATATCCAGGTGCAGGCGGCCGTTGGCGCAATCCAGCTCGATGAAGTCGCCATTGCGCACGGCTGCCAGCGGGCCGCCAGCAGCCGCTTCCGGGGCCACGTGCAGCACCACGGTGCCGTAGGCGGTGCCGCTCATGCGGGCGTCGGAGATGCGCACCATGTCGGTGATGCCCTTGGCCAGAACCTTGGGTGGCAGGCCCATGTTGCCGACTTCGGCCATACCCGGATAACCCTTGGGCCCGGCGTTCTTCAGCACCAGCACGCAGGTTTCGTCGACATCCAGATCCGGATCGGCGATGCGCGCCTTGTAGTCGTCGAAGTTCTCGAACACCACGGCGCGGCCGCGATGCTGCATCAGTGCCGGGGTGGCGGCGGACGGTTTGATCACCGCGCCACGTGGCGACAGGTTGCCGCGCAGGATGCACAGGCCGCCGTCGGCGATCAGCGGGTTGTCCAGGGTTCGCACGACTTCGTCGTTGTACTGCGGCGCGGCCTGGCAGTTGCTCCAGATGCTCTTGCCATTGGCGGTCAGTGCATCCGGGTTGGGCAGCAGGCCGGCTTCGCCCAGGCGGCGGATCACCGCAGGCAGGCCTCCGGCGTAGTAGAACTCTTCCATCAGGAAGCGCCCCGATGGTTGCAGGTCGACGATGGTCGGCGTGCCCTTGCCAATACGCGTCCAGTCTTCCAGATCAAGCTGCACACCGATGCGTCCGGCGATGGCCTTGAGGTGGATCACCGCGTTGGTCGAACCGCCGATGGCGGCGTTGAGGCGGATGGCGTTCTCGAAGGCCTCCTTGGTGAGGATCTTCGACAGACGCAGGTCTTCGTGAACCATGTCGACAATGCGCATGCCGGACAGGTGCGCCAATACGTAGCGGCGCGAATCGACGGCCGGGATGGCGGCGTTGTGCGGCAGCGAGGTGCCCAGTGCTTCGGCCATGCAGGCCATGGTCGAGGCGGTGCCCATGGTGTTGCAGGTGCCGGCCGAGCGCGACATGCCGGCTTCGGCCGAGAGGAATTCGTTGAGGTCGATCTCGCCGGCCTTGTAAGCCTCATGCATCTGCCAGACCACGGTGCCGGAACCGATGTCCTTGCCCTTGTGCTTGCCGTTGAGCATCGGCCCGCCGGTCACCACAATGGCCGGCACGTCGCAGCTGGCAGCGCCCATCAGCAGGGCAGGGGTGGTCTTGTCGCAGCCGGTGAGCAGCACCACGGCGTCGACCGGGTTGCCGCGAATGGCTTCCTCGACATCCATGCTGGCCAGGTTGCGCGTCAGCATGGCGGTGGGGCGCAGGTTCGACTCGCCGCTGGAGAACACCGGGAACTCGACGGGGAAGCCGCCGGCCTCGAGCACGCCTTTCTTCACATGGTCGGCGATCTTGCGAAAGTGCGCGTTGCACGGCGTCAGCTCGGACCAGGTGTTGCAGATGCCGATGATCGGCTTGCCGCGGAACTCGTGATCCGGGATGCCCTGGTTCTTCATCCAGCTGCGGTACATGAAGCCGTTCTTGTCGGCGGTGCCGAACCATTGAGCGGAGCGGAGGGTGGTCTTCTTATCAGTCATGGCGCGGTCAACTCTTATTAGTATGACTAATTTGTTTTGGTGGGCTGAATCTAACCTATAAAAACTGATTTTGAAATCGTTGCGCCTTAAAAAGTATTACTATATTGTCTCGTCCACTCGGCAGGCGACGAGTGCCTACGCAATCGCCTGCCCTGATAACGATCCAGAACAAAAACAATGTGGAGACCCGCCATGACCGCGGAAGCTCGGATTATTCGTACGCTTACCCTCAGGTTGATTCCCTTCCTGATCCTGCTTTATCTGGTTGCCTTCATCGACCGCTCCGCTGTCGGCTTCGCCAAGCTGCACATGAACGCCGATATTGGCCTCAGCGACCTGGCCTATGGCTTCGGTGCCGGCCTGTTCTTCATCGGCTACTTCATCTTCGAAGTTCCCAGCAACCTGCTGCTCGAACGCTTCGGCGCGCGTCGCTGGTTTGCCCGCATCCTGATCACCTGGGGGCTGATCACCGTCGGCATGGCCTTCGTCACCGGGTCGTACAGCTTCTACGTGATGCGCTTTCTGCTGGGTGCGGCCGAGGCTGGCTTCTTCCCTGGCGTGCTGTACTACATCACCCGCTGGTACCCGGTACGCCATCGCGGCAAGGTGCTCGGCTTCTTCATTCTTTCCCAGCCCATCGCGCTGATGGTCACCGGTCCGCTGTCGGGCGCCCTGCTGGGCATGGATGGCATCGCCGGTCTGCACGGCTGGCAGTGGCTGTTCATCGTCATTGGCCTGCCGGCCGTGGCCCTGGCCTGGCCGACCCTGCGCATTTTGCCGGATACGCCGAAAGACGCAGCCTGGCTGGCCGAGGCGGATCGCAACTGGCTGCTCGGTGAGCTGGACAAGGATCGCAAGGAATACGGCCAGACCGAGCACACCAATCCGCTCAAGGCACTGACCGACCGCCGCGTGCTGCTGCTGGCGCTGCTCTACTTGCCCAGCACCCTGAGTACCTACGGCCTGGGGCTTTGGCTGCCGACGTTGGTGCACCAGTTCGGTGGCAGCGATCTGACCACTGGTTTCATCTCGGCGATTCCGTACGTCTTCGGCATCATCGGCCTGCTGCTGATTCCGCGTAGCTCCGACCGCCTCAACGACCGCTACGGGCACCTTACCTTCCTCTACATCCTTGGCAGCGCCGGCCTGTTCCTCAGCGCCTGGCTGGGTTCGCCGGTGTTGCAATTGGCGGCGCTGTGCATGACCGCCTTCAGCCTGTTCTCGGTCACCGCGATCTTCTGGGTGCTGCCGGGCCGCTTCCTCACCGGTGCTAGCGCCGCCGCGGGTATCGCCCTGATCAACTCGTTCGGCAACCTGGGCGGTTACATCGGCCCGTTCGGTATCGGTGCGCTCAAGGAGTACACCGGCACGCTGTCCTCGGGCCTGTACTTCCTGTCGGCGGTGATGATCAGCGGCGTGCTGCTGACCTACATCGTCTACCGCAAGCTGGAAAAGAAGACCCCCGCGCCGCAGGGCGTGGTGATCGAGCAGGCGTCCTGATCTCTGGCGGACAGGGACGTCCGCCCTTTGGAGCAACTACATGAGCAGAAAGCTGAAAGTCGCCATCGTTGGCTCGGGCAATATCGGCACCGACCTGATGATCAAGGTGATGCGCAACGCCAAGCACCTGGAAATGGGCGCGATGGTCGGTATCGACCCCAATTCCGATGGCCTGGCCCGTGCCGCCCGCCTGGGCGTGGCGACTACCCATGAAGGTGTCGAGGGCCTGACCCGCCTGCCGATCTTCAATGAGATCGACTTCGTCTTCGATGCCACCAGCGCTGGCGCTCACGTGAAGAACGACGCCTTCCTGCGTGGCATCAAGCCCGGTATCCGCCTGATCGACCTGACACCGGCGGCCATCGGCCCGTACTGCGTGCCGGTGGTCAACCTCGAGCAGAACCTGGCCCAGCTCAACGTCAACATGGTCACCTGCGGTGGCCAGGCGACCATCCCGATGGTGGCGGCAGTGTCGCGCGTAGCCAAGGTGCACTACGCCGAGATCATCGCCTCGATCGCCAGCAAATCCGCCGGCCCCGGTACCCGCGCCAATATCGACGAATTCACCGAGACCACCTCCAAGGCCATCGAAGTGATCGGCGGCGCGGCCAAGGGCAAGGCGATCATCATCATGAACCCGGCCGAGCCGCCGCTGATGATGCGCGACACGGTGTTCGTGCTCAGCGAAGCCGCCGACCAGGCGCAGATCGCCGCCAGCGTCGAGGAAATGGCCGCCGCCGTGCAGGCCTACGTACCGGGCTATCGCCTCAAACAGAAGGTGCAGTTCGACGTGATCCCCGAGTCGGCACCGTTGAACATCCCTGGGCACGGTCGCTTCAGCGGCCTGAAGACCTCGATCTTCCTCGAAGTCGAAGGCGCCGCCCATTACCTGCCGGCCTACGCCGGCAACCTCGACATCATGACCTCCGCCGCGCTGGCCACTGCCGAGCGTATGGCCCTGTCGATGCTCAACGGTTGAGGACACTGATATGAACGGCAAGAAACTCTTTATCTCCGACGTGACCCTGCGCGACGGCAGCCACGCCATCCGCCACCAGTACTCGATCCAGAACGTGCAGGACATCGCCCGTGCGCTGGACAAGGCCAAGGTCGACTCCATCGAAGTCACCCACGGCGATGGCCTGCAGGGCTCCAGCTTCAACTACGGTTTTGGCGCGCACAGCGATCTGGAGTGGATCGAAGCCGCTGCCGACGTCATTGAGCACGCGCGCATCGCTGTGCTGCTGTTGCCGGGAATCGGCACAGTGCATGACCTCAAGGCTGCCTATGACGCCGGTGCACGCACCGTGCGCGTGGCCACCCACTGTACCGAGGCGGATGTATCGAAGCAACACATCGAATACGCGCGCAGCCTGGGCATGGATACCGTGGGCTTCTTGATGATGAGCCACATGATTCCGGCCGAAGAGCTGGCGCGTCAGGGCAAGCTGATGGAGAGCTACGGCGCGCAGTGCATCTACATGGCCGACTCCGGCGGCGCGATGAACATGAACGATATCCGCGACCGTATGCGCGCGTTCAAGGCCACGCTGAACCCGGAAACCCAGACCGGCATGCACGCCCACCACAACTTGAGCCTGGGCGTGGCCAACTCCATCGTCGCGGTGGAGGAGGGCTGTGATCGTGTCGACGCCAGCCTGGCTGGCATGGGCGCCGGTGCCGGCAACGCGCCGCTGGAAGTGTTTATCGCTGCCGCCGAACGCACGGGCTGGAACCACGGCACCGACCTCTACAAGCTGATGGACGCCGCCGACGACCTGGTGCGGCCGCTGCAGGATCGCCCGGTGCGGGTCGACCGCGAAACTCTCGGCCTCGGATACGCCGGTGTGTATTCCAGCTTTCTGCGTCACGCCGAGGTGGCGGCCGCCAAGTACGGCCTGAAGACCCTCGACATTCTCGTCGAGCTGGGCAAGCGGCGCATGGTCGGCGGCCAGGAAGACATGATCGTCGACGTGGCGCTGGATCTGCTCGCTCGCCGCGCCTGACTCGTTGGTGGATGCCCCTGCGATCTGACGGTTTTTGTCGCGCGGCTTTTGCGCGACACTGCGGGCACCATTCGGCCAGGAGCTTCGCATGACCGTCAGCGATGACAAGTTCACGCGCGAGAACCTGCTCGACGTACAGACACTCACACCAAGCCTGTTCACCCTGCGTACCACCCGTGATGCCGGTTTTCGTTTTCGCGCCGGGCAGTTCGTACGACTGGGGGTGGAGAAAACCGATGGCAGTATCGTCTGGCGCGCCTACTCGCTGGTGTCTGCGCCGCATGACGAGTTTCTCGAGTTCTTCTCCATCGTGGTGCCGGATGGCGAGTTCACCAGCGAGTTGAGTCGGCTGCGCGTTGGCGACAGCTTGCTGGTGGAGAAGATGGCTACCGGCTACCTGACCCTGGATCGCTTCGTCGACGGCAGCGACCTCTGGTTGCTCGGCAGCGGCACCGGCATCGCGCCGTTCCTGTCGATCCTGCAGGATTTCGAGGTGTGGCAGCGCTTCGAGCGCATCGTGCTGGTGTACAGCGCAAGAACCTCTGCCGAGCTGGCTTACCAGCCGCTGATCCGGGGGCTTGCCGAGCTGGAGCACCTGGCCGAGTTCGCTGACAGGCTCACCTACCTGCCGGTGGTCACCCGTGAGCAGGCGCCGGAATGTCTGAGCTCGCGCATCACCGAGCTGCTCGACAGCGGCGAGCTGGAGCGGGCCGCCGGGCTTGAGCTGACGCCTGAGCGTTCGCGAGTGATGATCTGCGGCAACCCACAGATGATCGACGACATTCGTCAACGCCTGAAGGCGCGTGGTCTGAACCTGAGCCTGACCCGGCGGCCGGGTCAGGTGGCAGTCGAAAACTACTGGTGATCAGTCTTCGCGGATCGCCTTGAGTCGGTGCTCCCAGCGGCGCTTGGCGAAGCGGCGCATGTTGGGGATGTCGTCGGTCTCGTCGAGGATCGGCTTGCCGATGATGGTTTCCATGATGTCTTCCAGCGTCACCAGACCGCGCCAGCTACCGAATTCGTCGTACACCAGGCACATGTGCTGGCGCTCCTGCATGAGCAGGGTCATCAGGCTTTCCACGTTCATGCTTTCCGACACTACCTTGAGCGGCTTCATGATCTGGGTGATCGGTTCGGCGTCGTTCTCGGCGGCCAGGGCGTCATAGCGGAACACCACGCCCAGCGGCGACTCGTCCTCGCCGATTAACGGGTAGCGGGAGAACTGGCTCTCGCGGGCACGGGCTTTGAACGCGGCGATCGATTCATCCGGTGCGGCGGATTCGCAGACGATGCGCGGCGTCATGATGTCGCGCAGACGAATCTCGTGCAGGTCGAGGATGTTGCTGATCACTCGATGCTCGTCTTCGTCGAGCTTGCCCACTTCGCGGCCGAGCATGGTCAGCGCTTTGATTTCCTGTCGAATGTCGTGCTCCGGCTCCTTGCCGCCAAACAGGCGCATGATCAGGTCAGATAGCACGATGAACGGCTTGAGCAGCAGGATCATCGCCCGCAGCAGGCTCGGCAGGAATGGGGCCAGGGCGCGCCAGTAACGGGCGCCGATGGTCTTCGGCAGAATCTCCGAGAGCACCAGGATCAGCAGGGTCATGACCGCCGAGGCGATACCCAGGTAACCGTCGCCAAAGACGATTGCCACCTGCGCACCGACACCGGTCGCACCAACGGTATGCGCCACGGTATTGAGAGTCAGGATGGCCGCCAGCGGCTGGTCGATCTTGTCTTTGAGCTCTTTCAGCCTTTCGTACAGCTGAGGCTTTTCGACCTTCTGCTGAGCGATGTAACTGGGCGTGAGGGAGAGCAGGGCGGCTTCGAGGATGGAGCAGATGAACGAAACCAGAATGGAGAGGACAGCGAACGCTATCAGGAGTGTCATGTAGGGGGATAAGTGGCCAAGGGTTGGCAAATGTAGCGCAAGAGCGGTAGAAAAAGCAGAAAAGCTGCAACATTTCATTTCGAAGTGTGGGCGCAGGCAGTGCTCGTCGACTGACGGCTGGCTTGCTGATCGCTGATTGGCGGCACGCGGCCCAGCTTCGACTAGGCTAAAGGGACACTCTTTGGGGAGGTCCTCCATGCCGCTTGAACATCACCCGTTGACCCGCGAATTCCCTCAGCAAGGCGATACCATGCGCAGGCTGATGCAAAGTGACCCGCACTTCCCTCGCCTGGCTGGAGAGTACGAGGCGCTGGACAAGCGCATATACGAAATAGAGGACGGCCGTGAAGCTGCCGACGACCTGACATTGCAGGGGCTAAAGCTGCAGCGTGTGGGATTGAAGGACGAGATCGCCGATCTGCTGCGTAAGGCGGGCAGTGCTTGATCCGGATCAAATGAACGGTCGAGGTGCAGCGCTAGGCTGGAGCCATCTTTCTTGTCAGAGGCTTCATCATGCACGTCGACCACCATCCGTTGGTTCATGACTTCCCCGAACTGCGCAACGAACTGCAGCGCCTGCGCCAGAGCGACGAACAATTCTCTCGCCAGGCTGAAGAGTACGAAGTGCTGGACAAACGCATCTGCCGTATCGAGGACGGTATCGAACTGCTCGATGACGTCGCCCTCAGCGCGCTGAAACTCAACCGAGTTGCGCTCAAAGACGAACTTGCTCGTCAGCTCAAGCGTGCCTCCGGGCAGTGCTGTGGCTGTGGCAACGGTTGCAAGGGTTGAGCGTAGGGGCCGGCTTGCCGGCGATATTTGTGGCAGGTTGATCGCTCGCAAGCGGGCGCCTGCGGCCAAACGCTTCAATGCACGGGTGGGTTGATCAGATAGGTCAGCAGTCCGTCTGCCTCATCTTCCGTCCAGACCGCCCTCGGCGGTCTTGGCAACTCGCTTATCAACTGTTGCCAGAAAGCCAGGGCCACCTCGTCCTGGCGGTAGAAGCGCAACAACCAGGTGCTGCCGTCGCCCATCGCCTGCTGCACCAGTGCACGACCGATACCCAGTCGGCGGTAGCGCTTGAGGATGAACAAATCGGCGAATTCCGGTGCATCGATGGCGGGCAGTTCGCTGCGCTCGACCAGCAGAAAACCGGCGATGAACCCATCAGCCAGGATCAGGCTGGCGCTCCAGCCCGGCTCCTGCCAATAGCGCTGCAGGTGCTCCTCATGGATGTAGAAACGACCGTCGACCTCGACGTCCTCCTGCTCCCAGTCCGAGCTGTCGTAGGAGTAGAACTGATAAAGATTGCGGATCAGCGGTAATTGCTCGGCGGTGGTGGGTAGCAGTTCGATCTGCATGGTGTTTCCTGGTGAAGGTCTGTGTCGGTGGTCTGTAAATCTATCCAGTAGTTCGGTATCGTTCCAGCCTTCGCTCAACAGGCAGGACGATTTCCCCATGGCCAAGGCAAAACGCATGTACGGCTGCACCGAGTGTGGCGCCACCTTTCCCAAGTGGGCCGGGCAGTGTGGCGAGTGCGGCGCCTGGAATACCCTGGTGGAAACCGTGGTCGAGGGCGCTACGCCCAGCGGTCGCACAGGCTGGGCCGGCGACAAGGCCAATATCAAGACCCTGGCTGAAGTCAGTGTCGAGGAAATTCCGCGTTTTTCCACCGCTTCCGGCGAGCTCGATCGTGTACTTGGCGGCGGCCTGGTCGATGGCTCGGTGGTGCTGATTGGTGGTGACCCAGGCATCGGCAAGTCGACCATCCTGCTGCAGACCCTGTGCAACATCGCACAGCGCTTCCCGGCCTTGTACGTTACTGGCGAGGAGTCGCAGCAGCAGGTGGCGATGCGTGCACGGCGGCTGGACCTGCCGCAGGACAAACTCAAGGTCATGACCGAGACCTGCATCGAGACGATCATCGCCACCGCGCGCCAGGAAAAACCCAAGGTGATGGTGATCGACTCGATTCAGACCATCTTCACCGAGCAGCTGCAGTCGGCGCCAGGCGGTGTCGCCCAGGTGCGCGAGAGTGCGGCGCTGTTGGTGCGTTTCGCCAAACAAAGCGGTACGGCGATCTTTCTCGTCGGCCACGTGACCAAGGAAGGCGCGCTGGCCGGCCCGCGCGTGCTGGAGCACATGGTCGATACCGTGCTGTATTTCGAGGGTGAGTCCGACGGTCGTCTGCGCCTGCTGCGGGCAGTGAAGAACCGTTTCGGCGCGGTCAACGAGCTGGGTGTGTTTGGCATGACCGACAAGGGCTTGAAGGAAGTCTCCAACCCCTCGGCGATCTTCCTCACTCGCGCTCAGGAGGCGGTGCCCGGCAGTGTGGTGATGGCCACCTGGGAAGGCTCGCGACCGATGCTGGTAGAGGTGCAGGCGCTGGTCGACACCAGTCATCTGGGCAACCCCCGCCGCGTCACCCTGGGCCTAGATCAGAACCGTCTGGCCATGCTCCTGGCGGTGCTACATCGCCATGGCGGCATCCCGACCTACGACCAGGACGTGTTTCTCAACGTGGTTGGTGGGGTCAAGGTGCTGGAAACGGCGTCTGACCTGGCGTTGATGGCGGCGGTGATCTCCAGCTTGCGCAACCGGCCTTTGCAGCACGACCTGCTGGTGTTCGGCGAGATCGGCCTGTCTGGCGAGATCCGCCCGGTGCCGAGTGGTCAGGAACGCCTGAAAGAGGCGGCCAAGCACGGCTTCAAACGTGCCATCGTGCCCAAAGGCAACGCGCCCAAGGAGGCGCCGCCTGGGCTGCAGATCGTTGCTGTCACGCGATTGGAACAGGCGCTGGATGCGCTATTCGAATAAGCCAAGTCCTGGCTAAAGCCCTTCCCACAGGCGTCAGGAGTCCGCTGTGGGAGGGGTTACAGCCGCGATCCACGCATGCGGCGTTCTGCCGCGAGTGGGGCGGGGCGAAAACTGACCGAGATCAATAGGTAGCAGGCTATCGGCGCGCAGCATGAAGGCGTATCCACTGAAGGAGATGCCATCATGTTCCTGTTCTTCGATTTCTTTTCCCGGGCTTTCAACTTCGACGCCAAAGCAGTCGAGTCGCGCGATGCACGTCGTGAGGCGCAGCGTATTCAGGCGCGTCGCCAGCGCCGTGAGCAGGCAGAAGCAGCCTGCCTGCGCCACTGACCACTAGGCTCTGTACGAAAAGTGGCTGCGCTCGGTGATGCTTCGTTAAAAACCGGTTCGGAATGCTCATTTACCACTCGTAAACTCGAGTGCGAGCCCAGTCCGTTCCTCACCGGTTTTTTGCCTCGCCTGACCTGCGCTTGACGACTTTTCGTATAGAACCTAGTCGTCTTCGCCCAGCGCTGCCAGTTCGCGTTCCAGAAGCTGTTCATCGCCAAGGTTGAGTTCGACCAGGCGGCGCAGGTGGCTGATGGAGTCCAGATCGATATGGCGGCATACGAAGCCGAGGGACTGCGGCTGAGTGCGCGTCAGCACCACTTCCATCTTTACCTTGGCTTCGTCTCCCAGTTCGATAAGGGCTTCGAAGGGCTGGTTCGGGTCACCGTTCCAGTCACGCGGGGTCTTGATCAGCAGGCCCTTGAGTGAAACATCGTGCAGAGCTGCCGACCATTGCCGCTCACCTTGAGCGATGACGGCGGGGGCGTCGAAGGCAATGCGCTGAAAGCGCCGACGCTCGTTGGCTGATTCACTCATGCCCATACTCCTGAAGGATTTACATCACTATAGCCAAGGCTGGCGGCCCCGTGCTTTGCCGCTGTGTCGCAGGGTACCGCTGAGGCACCTCAGTTTGACAGGTGGCTAAGTCTCACCAAAGCTCCTTGTGTGGTTTTCATTACTCGATAATGCGGAGAGATAGACATGAGCAAGCGACTGCTAGGCAAAGGTTTGGTCTTCGGCCTGTTGAGCATGGCCAGTGCTGGCGCATTTGCCGACGCTGCGGGTGGCAATGGCTGCGGCTGGGGCAACATGTTGTTCGAAGGGCAGCGCGGCATGGCCCCGCATTTTCTGGCCACCACCACCAACGGCACCTTCGGTAATGCCACCTTCGGTATGACCTCAGGCACCAACGGTTGCGACACCAGTGGCGCGCTGGGCTACAACGGCCGCTCCATGCTGGCGATGAACGGTATGCTCGATTCCATCGCCGAAGACATGGCCATCGGCCAGGGTGAAGCGCTGGACGCCTACGCCACCTTGCTGGGTGTGGAGGCCAAGGATCGTGCGCACTTCGCCAAGGTCACCCACGACAACTTCGGCAGCATCTTCAGCCAAGCCGACGCCACCAGCGAGCAGGTGCTGGCCGCTACCCTCGACGTGATGAGTCGTGATGCGCAACTGGCGCGCTATGTTAAACAACCGGCCTGAGGCAAACCCCAGGCAAAAAGAAGCCCCCCATTCAGAGCGTGTGAAAACGCACTGACGCCAGAAAAATCCAACGCCCCGACTGGTTCGGGGCGTTGGTGTTTTTGATGCTTGGAAATGGAAAGCGGGATTTACCCCAACAGCTCGATCAACCGACGGGCACCCATCACATTGATGGCACGCTTCAGGTTGTAGGCGTTGACCGCCAGGGCCATTTCCGTCCGAGCGCCCTGCAGTTGTCGGAGCAGGAAGCGACCATTACCCAAAATCCATTGCTTCAGGTTGCCGAAGGGA